>CAZFPL010000001.1:0-2790 GCA_964521085.1 uncultured Anaerolineales bacterium
ATTTTAAAAATTATCCAAGCCATATTCCCAGTCGGCCAGGGAATAAACCGCCCACCATCGATTGCGGCGGACAGCTACAGGCACGGTTAAAATTGGATAATCTTGGTGATTATTATTGTGGAAACGTCCATAAACCAAAATGTATTATAAGGATTCAGGACGGCTATCGATACACCAAATCAATAATTGGAGAAGCGGCGAAATCCCCCCCTTTTGTTTATTAAATCCGGCAATCTTGCATTGGCTTTCCGCCCGCGAACCTGATCGACGTGTTTTTCCTCCCAACCTTTTGCCATTTCCGGGGATAATATAAGCAGAGGATCCTCACTTAGCGAAAGGCCTTTCATGGACGAAAAACAAGCCATCACTCGTCTCCAGCAAGGCGACCCAAGCGGGCTGGAAGCCCTGGTGCGGCTGCACCAGCTGAAGGCGCTGCGCGCCGCCGGCCTGATAACCGGCGACCGCTCCGCGGCGGAGGATATCGTGCAAAACGCCTTCCTGCGCGCCGCCGAAAGGATCGGACAGTTCAATGCCGAACGCTCCTTCGGACCCTGGTTCCTGCGGATTGTGGTGAACGATGCCATCAAAGCCGCACAGCGCCGCAAACGGCAAGTCTCGTTGGACGACGATGAAAGCGGCGAGTCGATAGACCTGGTCGATCCCGCCCCGCTTCCGGAAGAACTTGTCGAGACAGATGAGTTCCGCCATGCGGTCCGGCGGGCGCTGGGAAAACTGCCTCCCGGCCAGCGTGCGGCGATTGTCATGCGCTACTTCCTGGGCATGAGTGAGGAAGAGATGACCGGGGAACTGGACAGCCCGGCAGGAACCGTCAAATGGCGGCTGCACGATGCCCGCCGGCGCCTTGAAAGTCTGCTGCGTCGTTCTGCGGATGATCGCAAATAGGAGCTTTGCCATGAAAGAACAACAGCTTAAACACGCAATCGACAACCTGGCCGAAGGGCTTGTTCCGGCGGATGTCGACCTGTGGCCTGCCATCCGGGCGCGCTTCGAGACGAGTCAAAAACGAACCCACAAAGGAAAAAATCCCATGAAAACAAGTTTGACTCTCAATCGACGCACGCTCGTCGCTTTTGCTTCGGCCTTGGCGGTGATCCTGTTCGCTCTCTTCCTGGCCTTCACGCCGCAGGGACGCGCCTTGGCACAGGAGATTATCCACTTCTTCACCCGCGCCGAAAGCGACTCCCTGCCACTCCCAACCTCCACGCCGCTGGTCTGGGCGGCCGTCACCCCCGGCGAACCCGTCCCCGTCCCGACCTTTCCTCCCGCGGCGGCGTTCGCCGCCGATTGCGGGGACTATGACCGCCCGAGATGCACGGTGGCGCAGATCCGCGGTAAAGTGAGCTTCCCGGTTCTGGAACTCGGAACCATCCCGGATGGGATGCAATTCATCGGATCCACCGGCGGGCCGGACGGCGTCATTCTCTTTTACGACAACGGAATTCATACCTTCGGCCTCCTCCTCCTGGAGCGGCCGTGGCCTGGCAACGCCAAGCCGCAGCTGCCGGTCGTCGGAGCGAACGCCGTCGTGGAAACCGTCCGGATCGGCGATGTGAGCGGCGAATACGTCCAGGGCATGTGGCTGCCGTCCATTCCGCACGGCGATCCGTTCACCACCCCCACACCGGGGCCGCTTTATCAAACCTGGTATACATATATGGGAGGTCAGACTCTGATCTGGGCCAGGGACGGCGTTTTGTTCGAAATCCAGACGATTGACGACGACATGGACCACTCGCTCGACAAGGCCGGGTTGATCGCCCTGGCCGCCGGCCTGACCGACAAACCGGTATCCGGCGCCATAACTCCCACCCGGTGGACGGCAACTCCGACTCCCGACATCACCTTGTTCGACGGCAATGCGTATGACCTGACCGTGGCCCAGGCCGAGGCGCTGGCCGGCTTTGACGTGCTTGAACCGAAGACCCTGCCTCAGATCCTCTTTCTCGCGGGCGCATCCTATGAGCCGGAACAGAGCATCGTGCGCATACTCTATCTGGAGCCGTCGCCGCTTTCGCACCCGTTCGGTTTGCGGTTGAGCGAGCAGGTTGTCTCCCAGGGCGCGGATTGTAAACTCTGCGGATACGTGGCGGGGGAGTATCAGGATTATCTGACGGCGAAAAACGGAATGGTGATAGGAGTCGACGCGGTTCTCCAGACGGTTCAAATCGGGCCTTTCACCGGCCAATACGTCGAGGGGATGTGGCAGCAATGGGGCTCCTGGAAGTGGGTGTCGCATCCGGCTTTCAAAACCCTGCGTTGGCAAGCGAACGGCATGGCCTTCGAACTGTATTACGCGGGCTTCTTGGTAAACAACGAAGTGCCGATCAGCAAAGCCGATCTGATCGTCATTGCCGAGAGTATCATGGAGTGAATTTATAATTTGCCGCCCCATCCGAGGCCTGGCAGGAAAACCTGCCAGGCCTTTTTATAATATTATCGTGTCGATAATTATGTTTTTTTTATCGGTTGGAGAAGACCGGGAACAGAGATTCTCTTTCCCCGTGATCCATACCAGAAAATGGATATTACAGTTCGAAGTTGTCTTCCCAAACATGGATCGATAACATCGAAGTGAAACAATGGATAATTGGCATAAAGAACAAGCCGATGCAGAGCGAGAAATCAGAGGATGGAACTGAAATTGAGTTTTTCGCCCACCCGCCCAACCCGCGGTTCCAACGGATTGATCCCGACGTCCCTACAAAATGCGCAGGGCGGACTCAAATCAACCGCCCTTCGGAAACTCGAAGGGCGGCTTCCTCGCGAGGG
>CAZFPL010000001.1:2890-153462 GCA_964521085.1 uncultured Anaerolineales bacterium
AGGCCCCCGCTTCGTGATCGCACGGGTTCCCAAACTGCACGGGAACCTGTGCACTCCGCGAGGGCAGGCCCCCGCTTCGCAACCGCACAGGTTCCCAAGCTGCACGGGAACCTGTGCACTACGCGAGGGCAGGCTTTGACCTTAAGCTTCGTGTCTTCGTTGGTTTCCCCTTCGATCACGTTTCGAGTAAAATGATCCTGATCGTATGCAAACGGACAACCGCCCGAGCTGCCATACATTGAGCGGGTCACCGCATATATATAAGACAAGTGGAATTTCAAAATAATATGATAAAAAGGCAAATAATTGCATTCGGTGGCGGCGGCTTTTCAATGGAGCCTGATAATCTTGCTCTCGAAAAGTATGTATTAGAACAAATCCAAAAACCACATCCAAATGTATGTTTTATAGCGACGGCAAGTGGTGATTCGGAAGGATATATTTTAAAATTTTTCGAGGCATTTTTAGAGTTGGAGTGCAGGCCATCCTATCTATCCCTGTTTCGGTTACCGAAAGCGCATTTGGAGGAATTTCTGCTGGAAAAGGATATTCTTTATGTTGGTGGAGGAAATACCCGCAGTATGTTGGCTTTATGGCGGGAATGGAAATTGGACGCGATAATTCAAAAAGCCTACAAAAAAGGCGTTTTGTTGGCTGGGATAAGTGCAGGTGCCAATTGCTGGTTTGAACAGTGCATCACTGATTCCATGCCCGGTGAATTACGGGTCCTTTCATGTTTGGGATATTTACGCGGTAGTTTTTGCCCCCATTATGATGGGGAACCCGAAAGACGGCCTTCTTTTCATCGGCTTCTAAATGAAAATAAAATCAAACCCGGCTACGCTGCCGATGATGGGGCGGCGATCCATTATATTAATGAGGAACCATTTGCCATGGTTAGTTCACGCCCGACGGCCAAGGTATATAAATTATCAAAACCTGATAATAGTGTTATGGAAGAGACTCAAGATACCAGGTACCTTATACAATAAAAATACCTATTCCTAATCGACAAGCGCTTTCCGCCAACCCGGCCTTTGGCTTATAATGCTTGACGGTTTCTGATTCGATGATGTTTCGGATAAAAAGCCGTCCAGGCGCCCGGACTGCTGTTCGTCGGGAAGGAATCTTCAATGCGGAGAGACCGAATATGGAAGAATACAATCTAAAAACAACAATAATCCTTCATGATAAATATGAGGAAATTGAAAAGGAGATGAGTAAATACAATGTCATTGTGACGACCAATCCTGAATATAGCAGAATTATTCTTGACCAGAATATCAAATTATCCATGCAAGTTGAAAATGAAAATATTTCCTGTGCATGGGGGATTTCCATAAAAGACGTCATCGCGGCAATATTGTCATTATTGCTTTTATTGGTCTTATTTAACATACATCCAATTGCAGATCTGCTAATGGGGAATCCGGTATTCGATTCGTTGTCGGGTAATTATTTGTTAATATTCATGGATGGCATCTTCATTGGTATGCTTGTTTTGCACATATCCTTTCTGCCTATTGTAAAAAAGATCCGGAATAATAAACTTCAAATGTTAAAAATTATATTGGCAAAAATTCTTGGAAATTGAATCGCGGGGCGGATTCGAACGAATCGATGTATTTAAAACTTGTGTTTCCCAACCGGCTCGCAATACCGAAAACCGAATGCGGCGGCGAAAGATGCGGGAACTGCGCTTCTGGAATTCCGGATAAAACGTTCATTGGAAATCAGTCGGCCGGCGGCCCGCCTGCCGTCCGTTGGGTGGCTGCAATAATCAACCTGGAATGGAAAGAGATCGACGATGAGAGTAGATAAATGCGTCGGATGCACGAAGTTTCCATGTAAAGACGTGGCGCGAAAGTGCTATCGCATTCCGGAAATCGACATAAAGCCGGAGAAGATTTCCATTATCATGATTTCCGAAGCGGCGCCTGCATCCCCCGGAGACTACTATTATGCCAAAGGCGACTCGCTCTTCCGGCGCACCACTGTGCAAGCCTTCAATGACGCCGGCGTGGAAGTCTCTTCGATTCGGGATATCGTCGGTATGGGCATATACCTCACCACGGCGGTCAAGTGCGGAAAGACCGGATACGGCATCGCGACAAGCACAATCAAAGAATGCTCTTTCATTCTGGAGAAGGAATTAGCCCTGTTTCCAAATGTAAAAACGTTGATGCTCATGGGAGACGTGGCCATCAAGGCGCTCAACTGCATTTCCCAACGGGCGGGAGAGGCGAGAGTGATTCCAGCCGCTTCGACCTACAAACTCCGGGGTCAGAAATTCCATTTTCAAGGGAAGCGGATTTTTCCATCGTATCTGCAAGCCGGTCCGAGTTTCTTCATCGAAAAGAGCAAGCGGAGGATGATCGCCGAGGATATATCGGCTGCACTGCATCTCGCGAGGTAGAACCATCCGGCGGGGGGTCAGGCAAGCGGGCGTGCAATTCCGTTGCCGCCCACCCAGGCGCTAGTCCTGGCGGTTACACCGGCGGCGCAAACGCAGAAATGCCATATAATGGAAGCGCCGTTGCGCTTGCTTGCTCGGCGCAGGTTAATGCCAAGATACTCATCTGTACAAGATATGGAAGGTCTCATTAGTAAATTGGTGCAGTTCTTCAACAGGGTCATGGCCTTTATTTTTGGTCATGAAGTCTCCGAACAAGAAAAGCAGAAAAACGCTTACAACAGGGAACTTCCCAAGGTAAAGCTGCCGCCCAAATCGGAGGCGGCCCCGCAAAATTATTACCAAAAACGGCTGGAGCAACTATCGCAACCGGAATTTTGGAATTGGAATTCATTCCGGGAAATAATAATTAATTTGGTGAAAATCGGAGAGGGAAACTATTTGCCGGCAACCAACGTGCCAAAATTCATTTTTATCGATGGATTGCTCCCCGTAATTCCTGAGTTATTGAAAATATCCGAAGCCCATAATGGAGTGGAAACATCCAGGGTGATATTGGTGGATAGAGATAGATCAAGTCTTATTCAAAGCGGAAAAACCAGAATTGGAACAACGACTTCCGTTTTAATGGATTATTCAACGGAAAAAGGCCGAGAATATTCTCAAACACCCGTATTGGCAATCCATCTGCATCCTCGAATGCCGGGTTCCGAGGTGTTTTCCGATAATGATTATTTGGCATTCTTGATGGAGCCCAGATTGATAGTCATGGTTGTCAGTAATGAAAAGGAAGTTGTCTTTGCAATGAAAACCACGGCTACCCGGTCCACACGTGATGTCGAAGAAATAAGAAAGCATATTTCCTCATCCCAAAAGGACATTCTGGAGATATGGAAGGGGTTGAGTTTACCCATGCCTGAACTTGCCTTTAATAAAGCCATATGCACGGAATACGGATTGGTACTTTATAAAGTAGACGGAGCCAGAAAAAATATGGCCCGGCATATCTCTGTTGTGATGTAGTCATTGGAACTACATCCGCGGCTGCAGGCGATTTGGCCTTCGATTGCGATGTGTTTATGGTTTCTCCTTCGATACTGTTTCGGGTAAAATGAAATTGGTCCTGCACGGCCGGGGGGACAAGCGGCGGAATCGCCGTCCGTGAGCCTTCCATAATTTGACCCCAGCCTTCATAGAAGGTCAGAAAATGCGAAAGGAAGAATTGGGAAAAACGCTGTTTTCGGATCTCGAATGGATAAACGCGCGTCCCAAGCCATTTGAGTTTTACACTGCAAGTGAACTTTGGACGGATGAACACACGTCTGCCCGGATGCTTGCGTTCCATTTGAATGAAAATGTTGATATTTCCTCGAGAAAGTCGGCCTTCATTGATAAGTCCGTGGACTGGCTTGTCAGCCATCTGGGGATGGCGGAGGGAGTCAGTGTGGTCGATTTTGGTTGCGGCCCCGGATTATACACTTCGCGTTTGGCAAAACGGGGAGCGGCTGTCACGGGGATTGACTTTTCCGCACGGTCCATTGAGTACGCTGAGAATCAAGCCAAGACAATGGGTCTCGGCATTCATTATGTGAACCAGAACTATCTGGACTTCACCACGGATAAGCGGTTTGATGTCGTTTTAATGATCATGTGCGATTTCTGCGCACTGAGCCCTGATCAGCGAGAAATCATGCTGAGGAAGTTCCGTTCGCTATTACTGCCGGGCGGGCGAATCGTACTCGACGTCTACTCCTTGACTGCCTTTGATCAGCGCGCCGAGAAGTCAACGTATGAATTGAATCTCATGGACGGTTTTTGGTCGCCCGAACCATATTATGGTTTTCTCCGCTCCTTTAAATATGAAATAGAGAAGGTGACGCTGGATAAATACACGATTGTGGAACGCGAAAAGACGAAAAGCATCTATAACTGGCTTCAATATTTCTCTGTGGAGAGCCTGACCAGGGAGTTTCACGAGGCGGGGTTGGCGATAGCCGAGGTTTACTCAGACGTGGCTGGCAAGCCCTATGATGCCAAGGCGGACGAGTTCGCTGTCATTGCCGGTTAGGAGCGCGAGTGACATCGGCTGACCATGCGAAACCGGTTTGGTTAAAAACGTAAAGGATAGCGGCGGCGGACCGCCGCCTGGAGCCGGTTTGGCTCACGGGAGGAAAAAAGTGGATTAAGCCGTCACTCAGCCGGGGGGACAGCCCTACCGGGGCGGGCAAACGACTCACGCGGGACGTTGGGCTGCCCCAAAAAGGATTAAGCCGTGCTTCTGGAATTGAAGAACTGTATTGTAAGATCGTATCGTCCTGCCGATGCCGAATCGCTTGCGCGGCAGGCAAATAATCGGAAGATCTGGCTTAATTTAAGAGATGGTTTCCCGCACCCCTATGCCGTAGAAAATGCAATTGGTTTCATCCAAAAGGCCGTAAATTCAAATCCGGAAACCAATTTTGCTATTTGCGTGGAAGATGATGCCGTCGGTGGAATTGGATATACATTGCATACCGATGTGGAAAGAATTTCCGCCGAGATAGGGTATTGGTTGGGGGAACCTTTCTGGGGCAGGGGGATAGCAACGGAGGCGTTAATAAGGGTGACCATGTACGCAATAAAACAACACGGGCTGAAAAGGGTCTATGCTGTCCCGTATGAAACGAACAAAGCATCCCATCGGGTATTGGAAAATGCGGACTATGTGTTGGAAGGGCGGATGAGAAAAAGCGCCATAAAAGATGGTAAAGTCGTCGATCAATTGCTTTACGCGTATGTTGAATAAGGAAGAAGTCCCGCAAGCGCATAGCGCCGCCCCCCGCCATGCATACACATCCCCGCCAGGATCACACTCGCTTCACAAAAATCCCGGTCCGCGGATTTTATGGGAGCCGGGATATTTTTATGGCGAAGACGGCCGCGGGAAAAGATTTGACAAGAAACGGTGAAAAATCGTAGGAACTGTGTTTTTTCTTTCAAGGTAAAATGCTCGTTGAAATAAGCCCGGCCAAGCGGCGAAAGCGCACTCCTTTGGACGGTTCCTATTTGCAAAGGCATACATGAATGGTCTTACTCCAAACCGAACGTCTTGATTTGATCCCTCTTACCTCCAAACAACTGCAGCAGTATCTGGATTATCCGGATCAACTTGAACAGGAACTTAATATTCCGTTATCCCGGTCCATAATTTCAGATAACGTGCAAAGAGCCATTAAAATGAAACTCGAAAAGATGACTCGCATCGATAAGGCGCAAATGGTTTGGATCACCTACTGGTTGCTGGTGATCCGAAATATCCCCTTCGGCGCCGGTCTTGCCGGTTTTAAAGGGTTTCCCAACCAGAAGGGGGAAGTTGAAATTGGTTATGGTATAGATCCTGTCTGCCAGAAGCAAGGATACATGACGGAAGCAGTGCAAAGAATGATCCATTGGGCATTTGAAGAGCAGACCTGCCTTTCGGTCGTGGCTCGGGATGTCAAGAGATGGAATTTGGCTTCCCGGCGTATATTGGCTAAAGTTGGCATGACAGTGTACGAAGAATCAGAAGAAACTCTCAGCTATATGATCGAACGAAAAAAATTTAAAAGATTCTTATCGCCAATAAATGACCGCCCGACACGCGGTTCCGGTTGATCCTCGCCGAGAGCATTCGTGCGCAAGCCTTTTGGATGAGGGAAATTCCAATCGGAACTCGTAATCTTGGCATGCGCTCGCGTGATTTATTAAACCCGGCCCGGCGCGGAAAAAAAATGATAATAATTCGACTTTTTCTTTTCGTGTAAAATCTTGGTCGGCAATCGAACGGCAAGAGGCGGAAGCGCTGTCCGTTGGGCGGACCCACTAGGGAGACGGGATGGAGCAGAGAAGTCGAAGACTCAGGCTGCTGGCATCGACCGCCGAGTCGGTGAAGGCTGAGCTTGAAAATTCTTCGAAGCTTGCGGATCTGATCGGTGCACAGGTTCCGGGGGATTGGCCGCCGGAAACGCTTCGCGATGCGCTGCCGCTTTTCATAAAGTGTCACGAGGAGCACCCGGATTGGACAGGCTGGCTCAGCTGGTATGCCATTCGCCTTGATGAAGCTGCACCGGTCCTGTGCGGAAGTGTAGGGTTTAAAGGGCCCCCGGATTCCAGCGGCATGGTCGAGATCGGCTATTCGGTTCTGCCGGCGCACCAGCGCCGCGGCTTTGCGGCAGAGATGGTCGGGAAGATCGTGCAGTGGGCATGCGCGCAAACGGACGTTCTCTCCGGTGAGGCCGAGACCACGATCGACAACTTCGCATCGGTTCGGGTGCTCGAGCACACGGGATTTCTCCTCGTGAAGACGGAGGACGAGACTGGCTCCGTGCGATATCGTTTCCATAACACATAGAGCCCTCCATCCGCGCATGCAGCCAACGGGATGTACCGCGGCAAATAATTGATGCAAAATCAGGTTTTCCTTTTTCGTATAAACCACCGGTTTGAAGAAGGCCGTCCAAGCAAGGAAACCGCCAGCCGTTGGGCGCAGGTGCTACCGTAGAAGGCAGTGTTTCCTTACGACAATGGAGACCAAAAGAATGCCGCTGGGTATATTTCTCCCAAGCGTGTTGATTACTGAGCTGATCTTTCCCGGAATAATTCTGCTTGCGGCAGGGAATTGGATATGGCCGGAAGGGTGGATTTTCGGCCTCTGGTTTGATGTGATGATTCTTTTCAACATGGTTTATATGTACCGGAAAGATCCCGCCCTGCTGGCGGAAAGGATGAAAGCGCCCGGCTCCGACAATCAGAAACAATGGGATACGTATCCTCTGGTCGCCATTTATGCAATTGCGTGTCTCTGGTTTGTCATCCTGCCGTTGGACGCAGATCGGTTCGGATGGTCGCCGGCCTTTCCGGTCTGGTTGAAGGTCCTGGGAGGCGTGGCTTTATTGCCGGCTTTGTATCTGATCGAGCGGGCAACGATTGAAAATACATACCTTTCCACATTGATCAGGTTTCAAAATGATCGCAAGCAACAAGTGATTACCACGGGGGTTTATGGCTTTGTGAGACATCCATTGTATCTTTGGTTGTTTGGTGATGATGCTTGGGGCGCCCCTGCTGCCAGGTTCGATCTACGGCTTGATCATCTCCTCCATTGGCTTGATCGCCATTGCGGGCAGGATCATCGGCGAAGAAAAAATGCTGGCCGATGAATTGGAAGGCTATGAAGAGTATAAGGAGAAGGTGCCGTATAGACTTATTCCATTAGTTTGGCAATTGGGTCCATCTTCAACAAATTATTAGCGTCCAATCCGTGGTGGCAGATGACCCCCGTCAAGAGCTCGCGGGGGCAGGTTTTGGCCCCCCACTTTGCAAATTCAGTTGCCCTTTAAAACCGGAAGGGCAACTTGCTTCGGAGATCAGGCCTTTTGGTAAAGTCGTATTATTTATTTCAAAGGTGGGAATTGAATGAGGCCCCATAAAATTTTGAAGGTTTACTTTCAGCCGTGAGTTTGTGAAGTTCTTCTTCGATGACGTATCGGGTAAAATGGACTGTATCATGCACATCCCGCCCCCGGCCCACTCCACCGGGGCGGGCAAGCGCCGGAGCTGCCGCCCGGTTGGCGCCGGTTGACATCCTCCGGGATACCGGGTGGCGGCGGCTGATAATGAGGTGGGGTCGACCCGCCTGGCGGCTCCGCTGACCAACCTCTCCAATGGAGGCGAAAGACGGAATGCGTACTTTACCACTTTCTTTTAAAGCTATCCTCTTCATTGTATTACTGATAAACGTAATATCCATCGGCATCGCCGACTACGTCACCGGAACAGAGCTTGCGTTCTCGTTATTCTATCTATTCCCAATCGGGATTTCAGCCTGGTACATCGGACGGAAGACCGGGATTTTCATATCCGTCGTCAGCGCTTTCAGTTGGTACCTGGCCGACGTTCTTGCGAGGACGGAGCCTTATTCACACCCTTTACTTCCAACGTGGAATACAGGGGTACGGCTGATCACCTTCCTTGCGATTATATTACTCCTCACCGTAATCCGCACGATTCTCGATCGAGAGTATCTGCATGCCCGAATTGATTATTTAACCAAGGCGGCGAACGCCAGATCCTTCTACGAAGCTGCAGAGGTACAGATCTCCCTTCTTCGGCGGTATCAACGGTTTTTCAGCATCCTTTACCTCGATATTGACAACCTCAAGCAACTGAACGATACGTACGGCCATTCCACTGGCGACAAGGCACTCCAAGCTACTGTTTTAACTTTAAAACGCGCTCTCCGGCCAAGCGATGTGGTTGCAAGGCTCGGCGGCGATGAATTCGCCGTCTTACTCTCCGAGGCGGATACGCATGCCGCGGAAGTTGTATCCACCAGGATTCAATCGGCCTTGCGCCAAAATCCGGGCAAGCAGTACCGGGTTACGTACAGCATTGGCGCCTTAACCTGCGTATCGGTGCCAAAGTCGGTGGATGAACTGGTCGAAAGAGCGGACAACCTGATGTATGAAGCAAAACGAGACGGTAAGGACGCCGTACGGTCGGCTGCCTTTAAGGACGCTGCCCAACCAGCGCTGCCGGCCGATCCGCCAAGGGGCGGGGAAAAATAAAACAGGATTCGGTTATTGGGCTACAGGTAAAATGCTGGTTGGAAAGAAGTCGGACGGCGGCTGAAGCGCCGTCTGTGGGCAGCCGAATCGATAGGGCGGCGTGATAAAGCTAACTACGAATCTTTCAGATCCATTAATTGAATTATTACGTCATAATGACGCACCGATTGATGCCATCGAAGTCGGACCATGGATCAGCCCCGAGAGTATTATTGATTACCGTAAAAACCATCCACTTTTTCCGTTTTATTTTCATGGCGGAGAATTAATTAATCGAGTATTCATCGTCCCGGGTGCCATGGCAATGGTTAATAATTACTTGAAAGCCACGGAGAGCCCTTGGTTATCCATGCACATCACATTCTTGCTGCCGGGTGTGCGATCCATATTTGTCCGGAGAGGTTGGCGAATACCGTCCATCAATCCGGATCGGGCGACTCGGGGATTCGTCCAAAAAGTGCGTAGATTATCTCAAACTATAAATGTTCCTGTGGTATTGGAGAATCCTGACCCGCTGCCATGCGGTGAAAATTATGAAATTCAAACGGGGCGGATTACGACTATTCTGGAGGAGACGGATTGCGGTCTTTTATTGGACATCGGACATGCGCGTTTGTCAGCGGAAGTATTCGGCATGAAAACGGATGAATATATTGAGAAGTTACCCTTGAATCGTGTTATTCAAGTTCATGTAAGCGGTCCGCGGATGCGAAATGGGCGCCTTTTTGATGCCCACGAACCACTGGAACAAACGGATTATGAGCTGCTTGATTTTGTCCTGCGTCGGTCAAAACCCCGGGTTTTGACTTTGGAATTCATACGGCAACGCGATGCATTGCGGGAACAACTGTATCGTTTGCGGAGCATCATTCAACGTCACGGTCCTTGACCACGCCGGAGGTGACGGGTTGCCCGACAATTGGCTGCAGAGGATTGGCCAATGCGCGGCCAAAATTAATTAAGAATACTTTTCCTTATTATCGGATAGAATGCCGGCTGTTAGAAACTAGGCCGAGCGCCCCCGGCCGGCTGAACCGACCTCCGTTGGACTGCGGTGTCGAAAAGAGAAGTGTAAAATGAAGAAGTATGTAAAAATAAAACTGAAACAATTCATTTTGATGGAAGAATGTCCTGAGGATTGGAAAGAACTGGATCTTTATCTTTTTCGGGATGAGGCAACCGTTTTCTATGTTGGTCAATCATTTCTTGCCTTCACTCGCGTATGGGATCATATAAGAAACGGGTACAAAGCTCGATCGGATGTGGGCAGATTTATCCTATGCAACTGGCCAAAATCCATGAATTTCGATATAGAATTGTTTTCTTCAAAGTCTGAAGAATTCGATGATGTAAGTAATTCCCTGGCTCTGGCAGAGGAAAGGCTGATAAAACGGCATGCACCCTGCTTTAATGGATCGTTGAATGCAAGCCCCGTTTCGCTCCCGTCAAAATACGATCCGCCGAATTCACCGATCCGGTGTTCGAGAAGTTTAAATAAATTAAAGCTTCAAGCATCGCTGTCCGTTAAGAATGATGAGAAAATAAATTGGATAAAAGAATAGAATGCTGATACCGGCCCACCCCGCATATGCAGCCCGCCCCGGCCCCCGCTAGGAACACGCGGGGTCAGGATTTGGATCTCCTTCGTATATCGAACGCCCTGATGATATTTCAGGTAAAATGAATGGTGTTCAATACAACCGGACCAACCACTGAACCGTCATCCGATGGGCGCATAAATTTTCGCGATAAACCTGGTTTAATGAAGATAGAAAGAAGCACACGAAGGGAAAAAAGAGTATGGATGAGATTGAGAAAGGACTAAAGGAGTTCTTGGATTACTGGTTCACGGGATTTATGCGGGGCATGGAATCGCTGGATGAACCTTCCCGAAGGCAAGTCTTCCGGGAGTGTGGAAAGGCGTGTGCGCAATCGTATACGGTACAAGTATTTCGTGAGGTCAGGCAGAACAGTGAGGGTTTAGACTCGTTTCTACGGAATTTGTCGCAAAAAGGCTCCGGATCCAAATATGAACGAGTGGGAACCAACACCATCAAGGCAACGTACTATACGTGCGGATGCGATTTGGTGAGATTGGGGCTGGTGAAGTCTCCCGCTCTCTGCGAATGTTCCGCGGCCAACCTGCGGGAGAATTTACAGCAAGCGTTGGGTATATCGGTATCCGTGGAGGTTGAATCTTCTATCCTCCGTGGCGGAACGAGCTGCGTATTAATTGCGACAATGGAAACGAAACCATAACAATGGATCCGCTGGAATATCTTCATCTGCAAATGAGACTGGAAGGAAAAATATTCTCCGCAGACGGTTTAATCACGCGTCTTGGTCCTGAGAGTGAAAACACGCCGCTTGTATTAATCGCAAAAACGGAAAACGGCCGACAGGTTGCTTACTTTGGCGAATCATTGCCTGGAAACCGGCGAAGGGAATTAGTGGAATCCTTGGAAAAATCCCCTTTTCCGGCGATGGGTATCATGTTCGATCAATTCCAATCGTATGGGATACCGGTAAAAGTCGGTCATTACAAAACGTACATAGTTCCAAATACATTCTTTATCGAGGTACCAAGGGAGGTAAAGTGTCTTTGCAAGGATGATGGAAAAGTGAAGGAATTTGGATTTGGTGGTTTTGACAATTCGGTTTACGCGATTGAAATTGGGGGGAAAATAATCTCTGCCTGTGTGTCAACGCGCCAAAATGGAGAATGTGCTGAATCCTGGGTGTATACATCTCCCGAATATCGAAGAATGGGATTTGCGCGAAAAGTGGTAGGCGCATGGGCGATAAAAAATAGTGAATCGAATATTATCCCTTTTTATAGCCACAAAATCGATAACCTTCCATCCGCCCAATTCGCAAACAGATTGGGATTGAAGCCTCAGTTTGAAGAAATAAGTATTGAGAGACAAAGTTGAAAATACCAAGCTTGCCCGACGAGCGTTGATAGACAACCTGCAGCCTGCGCCGGAATGATTAAGGAAATGCATTTTAAAATTTTCGGATAGAATGCGGACTGGAAGAAGCCCGGCCGCGCGCCGAAAGCGCTGTCCGGTGGGACGAAACGACATATATCTGTGAGTATACAAATGAACCTGGCTCAAACAGGCATTCCCGAAGAAGCACGTGCATGGCTGAAGACTCAACTCGATGATTATCAGGTTCTGGAAGCATATCGAAATGAGAGTCAAAGAACCGGAGTATGGCGCGTTCACAGCCATGGAGGGAATTATTTTTTTAAAATTAATCGTAAAAGAAATAGATGGGGGACGGAAGTATTTGCGTATAGGAATTGGACTTCGGTAATCGAACCATACGCGCCAAAACTACAAGCGGTATTTGACGCCGGGAATAATCCGGGCTTCTTAATTTCAGAAGTAAATGGCATTCCATTAAGCGAAACGAAATTGTGTGGAAACGAAGTGGATAAGGCGTATTACAAAGCGGGAGTTCTATTACGTCGGTTGCATGATTCCATGAATGGTAATTGGTTCGGTTATGTGTCTGACCGGGGTTTGCCCTTCGATGGATCGGGAAACCCGCTTGCCCCGGAAAGAATGCATAACCTGCCAGGACAAAAACTGGATGTCCTGCTCGATGTGGTGAAAAGCGGCGAATCCCTGGGTTGTTTCAATCAGCCGGAGGGTCAAGTGCTGCAGTGGGCTGTGGAATCGGTTGGTTGTTATACCGGAGAGAAACCGATCCCCACAAGCGAGGATTTCACCCCGGGAAATTGGCTGGTGGATGAAAGGGGTACCCTTGCTGCGGTCATTGATTTTGAGAATATGCTTTGGGGAGACCGCATTTTTCCTTTCACCAGATTGATAAATGATTATTTTCCTGATTATCCAAGCGGCGAGAGGGCTTTTTATGATGGATACGGTGGATGCCCGCCTCAGGAACAACCAGATCAGATTCGAATTGCCTGTGCTATTTACGCGGCGCATTATGTTACACTGGGAAATAAAATTAATAACAAAGAATACATCCGTCGTGGCAGGGAGGCGTTTAATAGGATTATTGGACAAGAATAAAAATATTGCCGAGTTCAAAAAGACCAACCTACGTTTGTGGCCGACGTGGCACCCGGAACAAAAAACCGTTGAATCCGTTTTGGAGGTATTGGAGCTGCCATGAGCTTTGTTATGGGATGTTCCGCGCGGGGGATCCATGTATGTCGGGCGCGGTATAAAATCCGGCCCTACTATGACGTTTACTCGCAGACAAGGATATATTATGAATGATCCGTCCGGTATTGAATCCGTCATTCAGGCATTTTACGAAGTGATTTCTGGTTCTGCGGGTACGAATCGCGAATGGGATAAGGTGCGTGCCTTATTCTGCCCTGGGGCCAGCCTGGTTCCAAGCTCGGTCGTTTGCGGCTCTTCACCCCCGTCAGCCATCAGTCTGGAATCCTGTATTCAACGACTGGCGGGGTTCTTGAGCCAACATGATTTTTTCGAAACCGGCTTCATCCACCGCATGGAAGTGTATGGCAACATTGCCAGTGTGATAAGCACGTATGAAGCTTTCCGTGCTGCGAATGGATCCGAACCCGGTAAACGGGGAATGAATTTTATTCAGATGCTGAGGGACGGGAATCGGTGGCGGATAACCAGTATGATCTGGAGAGACGAGGACAAAGACAATTCAATCCCGGAGAAATATCGAAAGCCCGCAGGCGCGCCGCAGATAGGCAGGGGCGCGACGCATCCGGCAACCCGGCACGCCGTGACGCGGTGAAAATCGGATTTCAAATCCGATTATTCCTTCTTGTGTAAAATGCGGAAGGGCGGCATGCCCACCCTGCGGCGGAGCCGCCGCAGGGTGGGCGGATTAAGGCCGTCGGAGTCTTGCGCTTCCGGAAAGTAAAAAAAAATTTTCAGATAAACCGGAATAGGATTGGTCCGCAAGTTATTATGCAATTCCTTCATGTTCATCTTTATGCATACTCTGTCATTGGTAATAACAATCCATCGGCCTGCAGGAAAGCATGATAATCGCAGGGAGCTTGACGGCAGGTAATAATTCTGGAATTTGGAGTCCAATATATGGAAACCCAATCCGGAAAGTGTCCGTAAGGACAAATGTGCCATGTCCGAAATATATACGAAAATCCAACACTATTCATCGCGGCTTTTTCCCCAATCACCGTAAAAAAATCTCGGAAGGAAAAAACGCTTGCATCAGAACGAATTCGTCGAGGTATATGTGCTATAGTGGATATTACTCACCGCATTGGATCTTGAATCTCGATCCGGCGTCATTTTACCATTCTCGGAACCCTTGGCTGAAAAAAGGAGAACTCTATGACAGACGAAAAGAAAAAACTCACCACGACCGGCGGAGCGCCCGTCCCGGACAACCAGAACGTCCTGACCGCCGGACCTCGCGGCCCCATGCTGCTTCAGGATGTCTGGTTCCTCGAAAAACTTGCCCATTTTGACCGGGAGGTGATCCCTGAACGGCGTATGCACGCTAAGGGATCCGGCGCTTATGGCGCGTTTACCGTCACCCACGACATCACGAAATATACAAAAGCGAAGATTTTCTCCCAGGTGGGAAAGAAGACCGACATGTTCGTCCGCTTTTCCACCGTGGCAGGGGAGCGCGGCGCGGCCGACGCCGAGCGGGATATCCGCGGTTTTGCGATGAAGTTTTACACCGAAGAGGGAAATTGGGATCTGGTCGGCAACAACACGCCGGTCTTCTTCCTGCGTGATCCCCTCAAGTTCCCCGACCTGAACCATGCCGTAAAACGGGATCCGCGAACGAATATGCGCAGCGCAAAGAACAATTGGGATTTCTGGACCTCGCTTCCGGAGGCGCTGCATCAGGTCACCATCGTCATGAGCGACCGGGGTATCCCGTATTCCTATCGGCATATGCATGGTTTTGGCAGCCACACCTTCAGCCTGATCAATGAAAAAAATGAGCGCTTCTGGGTCAAGTTCAACTTCCGCACGCAGCAGGGAATCCGCAACCTGAGCGATGCGGAGGCCGAGGCGGTGGTCGCCAAGGACCGCGAAAGCCACCAGAGGGATCTGTTCGAGAGCATCGAACGAAAGGAATTCCCGCGCTGGACGCTGTTCATCCAGATCATGCCGGAAAAGGATGCGGCCAAATGCCCCTATAATCCCTTCGACCTGACCAAAGTATGGTTCCACAAGGATTATCCTCTGATCGAGGTGGGCTTTTTTGAATTGAACCGCAATCCCGAGAATTATTTTGCCGAGGTCGAGCAATCGGCATTTAACCCGGCTCAAATCGTGCCCGGCATCGGCTTCTCGCCCGATAAAATGCTGCAAGGCCGGCTCTTTTCCTATGGCGATGCCCAGCGCTACCGCCTCGGCGTGAACCACCATCTGATCCCGGTGAATGCATCCCGCTGCCCGGTCAACAGTTACCACCGCGACGGCGCCATGCGGGTGGATGGCAACTATGGCGGCACACTCGGCTACGAGCCGAACAGCTATGGGGAATGGCAGGAGCAGCCGGCCGCAAAGGAACCGCCGCTGGAATTGGGTGGTGCCGCGGATCACTGGAACCAGCGCGAGGACGAAGATTACTTCTCCCAGCCCGGCAAGCTCTTCCGGTTGATGACCGCCGAGAAGCAGGCCCTGCTCTTCGGTAACACGGCTCGCTCCATAGGAGGCGCTCCGCGGGAGATTCAGATCCGCCACATCGGCAACTGCCTCAAGGCCGATCCGGCCTATGGCAAAGGGGTGGCGGATGCTTTGGGCATCCCGCTGAGTGAAATACCGAAATAAGAAACACCAATCGATATAAGAAGGAATCCAGCGGCGGCGCAAATGGCCGCCGCTGGATTCCCTTGCTCTACTGGAATTTTTTCCTCTCAACCGTCTCCGTCAGTGTAGATGCGGAATGCCCCTCGGATCCGCAACGCGCGGTGGAAAATCGTGAAAATGCATTGTTTTCTTTCAAGGTAAAATCCCAGCTGGAAGAAGCCCGGCCGGGATGCGGAGCCGCCGCAGGGTGGGCTTAACGGAAAAAATGAAGATAAAAGAGATCCATTCCAAAGCGATTCTCTCTTCCTCGCAGGTTTATGATTATGTCATTAACCCGTATGTCGGGTGTCAACATGCCTGCTCCTATTGCTATGCCCGGTTTATGAAAAGGTTCAGCGGGCATAAGGAACCTTGGGGGGATTTTGTGGATGTAAAAATCAACGCGCCCGATTTGCTGCAGAAGGAGATCGGTAGGAAAAAGAAGGGAAACGTTTGGATAAGCGGGGTTTGTGACCCGTATCAGCCCTTGGAGAAAAAATACGAGTTAACCCGGAAGTGTCTTGAAATACTGGTTCAAAATAACTGGCCGGTGATCATTCAGACGCGTTCCCCTTTGGTTCTTCGGGATTTGGATATATTAAAGAAAGCGGAAACGATGGATGTGGGGATGTCGATCACTACCGCGAAGGACGACATTCGAAAAATATTTGAACCCCATGCGCCGCCTATACCGGAGCGGCTGAAAACCATCGATACATTGCATCGGAGCGGCATAAAGACGTACGTGATGATCGCGCCGATTCTTCCGGAGGCGGAGAATTTGGTTGCGCTTCTGGAGGGGAAGGTCGACTATCTCATCATCGACCGGATGAACTATCATCATGCTGACTGGATCTACGAGAAATATGGATGGAACGATGAAAATACTGACGGCTATTTTAATGAAATAGGCCGCAAGATTGCGCAAGATTGCAGGAAACTTGGAATAGACTGCAGATTGACCTATTAAATCATCCTCTTTGGATGGGAGTAGAATTTCTGAATGGCATTTGGACTATGAATCGGCTTGAATCCCGATCCTTTAAATAGGATTACCAGACACGTGCTGCGCCACAGAATATAAAATGAAGTCAACAAGAATATTTGCCCTGATCGACGAGGAATATAGCGGACACATTCAAAGTCTGTTTTGCTGCCCCGATATTATGGACCAATTCCAGATCGAATTATTCCATACCGTAGAGGAACTGTCGGTTCTATCGCGGGATCGATATGCGATCGTGATTCTATATGTGAATATGAAACGGATCCGGAATGAACTCTATGAGAAATTGGATCGTTTTATGCGTGCAGGGGGAGGCATGTTATCGCTTCATTCGACAACCGCATCTTTCACGAACCAACCCTCATTCATCGATATGGCGGGAGCCCGCTTTATTCGACACGGCCCCATTAAGAAATACCAGGTTCGACCTGCTCCATCAAGATTTAAGGATTATTCAGGAATCGAAGAATTTGTTATCGAGGATGAACTCTATAGGCAAACATATGCCAGGAGGGCCAAGCCCCAATTTATCTATGTTGGGAGTCGGCTATCCGAACCGCTGATGTGGACAAATGCATACGGGAAAGGTGAAACAATCGGGATCTCGCCGGGACATAGAATGGAGACGATGCAGCATCCCAAAATGATCGAAATTATGAAGCGAAGTCTTTTCCGGTTGATGGGAAATGCAAGAAATAAGTAGAAGGAGATAACTGTAATAACAAGCCCGGGCCGACCGGCGCTTTCAGCGGATTGGCCATCCCGGCGGTGATGAATTGATCTGCGGGCATTTTTCCTTTTCGGATAAAATGTTTTTGGCGCACGGTTGTTCCGTCTGGTGAACCGCCCATCGTAGGACGGAGTACCACAATCTCTTGAAGGATTGGATGGATCACTTTTCTTATGATGAACGTTTGTTTTCAGTGTGGAATGTATCATGCCGACAAGATCATTGATCCGACCGGCCCTTTTGCGGTTTGTCCGGAATGCGGATGTAAACATCTGTTTAAACAATTGCCTCTGCTGATTGTGTCCGGGGCGAGTGGCGCCGGTAAAACCGCAATTTGCCGACAGTTATTGGGTAAAATTACCCGGGCGGTGTTGTTGGACTCTGATATTATCTGGCGGCCCGAATTCAACACGCCGGATTCCAACTACCGGGATTTCTTTGAGATTTGGCTCCGTCTGTGCAAGAATATCTCCCAGTCGGGTCGGCCTGTTGTATTATTCGGAGTCGGAGTGGGGGTGCCTGAAAATATTGAAAATCGTATCGAGCGGAGATATTTCTCAAACGTGCATTATCTGGCCCTGGTCTGTTCGGATGAAACACTCTCCGAACGGCTGCATCAGCGGCCTCTCTGGCGGGGCACGCGGGAGCCGGTGTACAGGGAGGAGCATATCCGCTTAAATCACTGGTTTAAATCATATGATGGGCAACCTGCCATCCAGTTGATGGATACAACGAACGTACCACTAGAAGAGACAGCCCGGCAAGTTGCCTCATGGATGGATGTAAATATCGGATTGTCTGACTAGCAAAGTGCCTCTGACCAATCCGTGCTTGCGCCGGGCTTGCCCCGGCTCGTGAAATCAAACCTCGCATATTTTGGAGAATGCATGGGCAAGGCTTTGTTTTTTGGATTACCGCTGCATGGTCACACCAATCCGTCCCTAGGCTTGGTGAAAGAATTGGTGGCCCGGGGCGAGCGGGTAATGTACTATTCTTTTCCTGAATTTAGAGAAAAGATCCTCGCGGCAGGCGCTGAATATCGTGCGTCGCCGGAGGCGGACCTTGTCAGGGACCTGGAAATATTAGCGACCCGTTTGTCATATGTGTATTTGGCGATCCTTGAAGCGGCGGCCCGCAATACGGAAACGTGCGTCCGCATTATCAAAACCGAAAAACCGGACTATATTATCCATGATTCGATTGCCGCCTGGGGGAAATTTGCCGCCATGGCGGCCAACACTCCGTCTGTCGCATCCATAACGACCTTTTTATTCAGCCGTACATCCATTAATCCGCTCGCCTTCCTGCGCATCCTTTCGACAATCAGGCCGGTCGATCTCGCGGCGTTCCAGAAGGCGAAAAAAAGTGCGCGCTTCCTGCGGGAAAAATACGGAATCAAGGAAACTGGCTTGATGGAAATACTGAACAATACCTCGCCTCTCAATATAATCTACACGATACGCCAATTGCAGCCGCACGGAGAATCCTTTGATCCCGCCCGGTTTATTTTCGTCGGTCCGTCCATTTCTTCCAGGCCGGCGGAAGCGGATGAGCCGGATTATCAAGCCTTGAGAAAACCGCTTATCTACATGTCCTTCGGAACTCTCTTGCACAACCAGATCGAATTCTATAAAAAGACGTTTGTAGCTTTTCGTGGTTTCGAAGGAACGATTGTGCTTTCGGCGGGTAATTTCACCAATATTGCTGCGTTGGGCGATATCCCCGAAAATTTTGTTGTACGCAACCGGGTGAACCAGATGGAAGTTCTTAAGAACGCTGCTGTTCTTGTCACCCATGGCGGTATGAACAGTGCGCACGAAGCACTGTACTCGGGTACGCCGCTCATACTGGTCCCGTTCCAGGAAGAGCAACGAACGGTCGCCCGTCAGTGTGAAAAAACGGGGTGCGGCATCTACGTACATAAACTGGATGCAAGCATGGTCAAGGATGCCGTCGACCGTGTCCGGCGGGATTCCTCCTTCGCGGCGCGTTCGAGGGAATTATCTTCACTGCTTCGGAAAAGCGGCGGCGCCCAAGGGGCTGCGGACGCCATTTTGGGATACATGAACGGTATCCGGAATTATGGCGGCCCCGGAAATTGACCCCCTTCATGTAGAATACCGGTGGAAAGCGGGTGGACCGACAGACGGACCGCCGACCGTTGGGAGGAAGAATATGGAAAAGGAGGAGAATTTGATGAATAGATTTTGGATATTAAAAATATCATCGATATTCATCGTGGCTTTATCGATTAGCTCATGCGGCGCCACTCAAAAGGAAGAAAATACCTCTCTGACGCCGGGGGAAAAAACCCCTATGGTGATGGAAGATAATTTTAATTTTCGAATTGCATATGGTCCTTGTCTAATCGATACGTATGATTCCGAATCGGGGATATATACCATGGATATGGGACCCAATCACGAGAAGCAGTCAGCCACATTTGAATTATCCGATGATGAAATGTCGCAGATATTTATGGAAATGATCGGCATAAACTATTTTGAATATCCGGAGGAGATATTGTTGCCGACATCCACCAATGGATCTTATTGGCGGCTATCGGGAGCGAGCCATTATGACCTGTATGCCGTCAATGGGAAGGCCGAGAAGCATATATCCTGGACGAATGATATTATTGAGCCCATGAGCGCGGAAGGAGAAAATTTCATCCAATTGATAAAAAATATCCGTGGGATTATCGAAAACCATGAAGAAGTAAAGGCATTGCCCAAGCGGATGGTTGGCTGTATTTAAATATTCCGAAAATAATCCGAAACTTCGACTTTGTTTGCATGGAGTAGACAACTCGTCCCGCAGCATAAAAAATCTTTTATAAATCTGTTTTGCCTTTTCGGACAATTTGTTTTGTGGCATACGTCTGGATGATTAACTTATTCGTTGCGTATTCGCCGACCGGTATAAAAAGGATGGATGAATTTCCGACAAGCTGAACATTATTTGGTATGGGGCCGCGGGCTTTTACATTTTCCGAGGAGGTTTTGATGAAATCATTGTGGATGCCGCAGCATAGCGCCTGCATCAGGTTCCATGATTTCCCCGGTTCCGAACCCGCCATAGTCCTCCTGCATGGCCTCGGTTCGGCATCCTCCGCGGATTTCCCCGCCCTCGCCCGCCAACCCGCTCTTTCGCGGTTTCGCTTTATTCTTCCCGATTTTCTCGGCTTTGGTTTCAGCGACAAGCCGGCGGATTTCGACTACTCTCTGGAAAGCCACGCGGAAACCGTTTATCGGATCCTTCAACATCTCGGCCTCTCGAACGTGTGTCTCTTCGGGCACAGCATGGGCGGCGCCGTCGCGGTTGCCCTCACCGCCGCTCATCCCGAGCCCATCTCCCGCTTGGTGTTGGCCGAAGCCAACCTCGACCCGGGAGTCGGCCAGGCCAGCAAAATGATCGCGGCCCAAACCGAAAGCGATTACGTCGCCAAGGGTCACTCCCAGTTTCTCCGGAGCATTGAACAAGGGATTCAGCAATCGCCAGGGCTTGCCTGCTTCGCCGGCGCGCTCCGGGTGGCGGATCCGATCGCCGTGCACCGCAGCGCCGTTGGGCTGATGCGGGGTACCGTCCCTTCGCAGAGACAGCTTTTTCTTTCGATGAAAATCCCCCGATCGTTCATCTATGGCGAACTCTCTCTCCCGGATCCGGATAGGAACAGCCTGCGGGCCGGGGGCATCGACATTTTGATCGTTCCCAAAGCCGGACATGCCATGATGCACGATAACCCGGAAGGTTTCGGGCTCGCGTTGCAGCAGTCTTTCGGTCTCTGAAACTACCCCGATGGATTGGCGACGCCGTGCCATGAGGGATTGAACCTTGCTTCCGACTCTACAAGCAGGTTTTGCCTGATATTTACCTGCACCACAAGTGGCTGCAGGTGAGTTGGCCTTCGGCGCTGAAAATGGATGGGGAATGCTTCGTCGGTGTTTCGGGTAAAATATTTGGATTCGGGTACGGTCAGCCCGGTGCCTGAGTTGCCAACCTTTGAGTAGTATATGAACTACTGCAACTTCACAAAGAGGTGAACGCAAACAACCATGGGGAATCCACATCGGATTGCTGCCGGAGGAATAATCTTCAAAGGGAATGCGGTTTTGCTGGTTCGATACCCCGCGAAAGATGGTAAGAAAACCTTTCTCGTCGGACCGGGAGGCGGCTTGGAGGACGATGAGAATATCATCCAGGCCGTCATCCGGGAAACGAAAGAAGAAACCGGCGTCATGGTGGAACCCAAACGGGTGGTCATTATTGAGGATTTAATAGATTCCCGCTGTAAGATGATAAAGATCTGGATGGTCTGTGAGTATGGAAGCGGCAAAGTTCATAAGACAAGGGAGGCGGAAAAGGAAGGGATTATGGAAACGGCATGGTTCACAAAAGAGCAGCTGGCAAATGAGAAAGTGTATCCTGCATTGCTCATGGAAAGCGATTGGAAGCAACTTCGGATGAAGAACTGGGAAATAAAAATCCTTCCATCCCGTGTGATGAATTCTGAAGGTTGAAACACGCGCCTTAAGGCGCGAACGCCGGTTTATCCGGTTCACCGAGGCAGGAATACCTATGCCGATAAAAGAAACCGATCCAAAAACGCTTGATCCTCTGGAATTCCACCCCCTGACTCCCGGCCGCTGGGACGATTTCACGCGGCTGTTCGGAAAGCACGGCGCCTACGGCGGATGCTGGTGCATGTGGTGGCGGGAAACGCGCGCCGAGTTCGAGAAACGGCAGGGGGAGGGAAATCGCCGTGCGATGCGGAAAATCGTCGAGTCGGGCGAGGTGCCGGGGATCCTGGCCTATGCGGCGGGTGAGCCGGCAGGTTGGATTTCAATCGCACCGCGGGAGAATTTTTCCGGCCTGGAACGATCGCGCACGCTCAAGCGGCTCGATGACACGCCGGTCTGGTCGATCGTATGTTTCTTCGTGGGGAAGGAATATCGCAATCGGGGAATCGCCGTTCCATTAATTCGCGCGGCGGTGGACTATGCCGCGCGGCAAGGGGCGAAAGTAGTGGAAGCGTACCCGACGCTGGCGGATAAGGAGGAATTGGCGCCCGTTTCGGTCTATATGGGGATCCCCACGATGTTCGAACGCGCGGGATTTGTCGAGTACGCGCGGCCGTCGAAGTGCAAAGTGATCATGCGGCATGCCGTCGACTAGCTTGACAGGCCGTGCAAGTGAGTTTGAATTCCCGGAATTAAGCAACTCGCATCCCAGGCAGAGGTAGTATTAAAAATGCCCAAGCGGATCACGGTTTTTACGACGGGAACACGGGGGGATATCCAGCCGTTCATACCGCTCGCCCAGGGATTGCAGCGGGCGGGCTTTGCCGTGCGGTTGACTGCCGGTTCAAACTTCAAAGAGCTGATCGAACAGGCCGGCATCGAATTCGCCCCGGTTGAGTTGGATTACAACAAATTATTGTTGTCCCCGGAAATTCAGGGGCTGATGGAAAAAGGCGGGACGGGTTTTCTTTCGGCGATGCTCCAGGTGTTTCCCCGTGCGTTCCGGATGGTGGAATCCGCCATGGTTGACGCCTGGAACGCTGCGCCGGATACCGATGCCGTTCTCTTCACCGCCAATGGTCCGTGGGGTTATCACATCGCGGAGGCGTTAAGAGTTCCTGCAATATATGTATGCTTCCAGCCTGCCGCCCGGTCCGGAGAAGTGCCCAGCGCTGTGGCTCTCGCGAAACCGAGTGCGCCGGTAATCAACCGGCTCAGCCATTTGGCGTTCGCGCTGGTTACCTGGCTGCCGCTTCGAAGCCGGTTCAACCGCTGGCGCAAGGAATCGCTTCACCTGCCTCCGCTTTCGCTGATCCCCCCTTTTCCGTCGCTGGATCAGATGGTCATGGGGGCGTATAGCCCGACGCTTTCTCCGCGCCCCCGGGATTGGCCGGCTTCCTGGCAGGTGGTCGGCCACTGGTTTTCCGATCCCCCTCCGGGTTGGCAGCCTCCGCCCGGCCTGACCGCGTTCCTCGAGGCGGGTCCTCCGCCGCTGTATCTGGGTTTTGGGAGCATGATGACGATGGATGAGGCGCGCATCACGAAGGTTGTTTCGGACGCGCTGAAACAAACACAGCAGCGGGCTGTCATCACCCGCGGCTGGAACAACCTGACCGAATCCGACGCCCCCGGGCGGATATTTCTGCTGGACCAAGTTCCCCATGCCTGGCTGTTTCCCCGCATGCAATTGGTGGTGCACCACGGCGGAGGCGGAACCACTGGCGCCGGTGCGTGGTCCGGCGTTCCTTCGATGGCGGTCCCATACGGGGCGGATCAGCCGTTCTGGGGGTGGCGTTTGCACCAGTTGGGCGTCGGCCCCGCGCCCATTTTGTATCGGGAGGTCACGGCGCAAAAATTGGCGGCGGCGATCCGGGAAGCCGCGATCGATCCGGCCATACATGAAGCCGCCAGGCAAGTGGGAGAGAAGATCGGTGCGGAAGACGGGGTGGGCAGGGCGGTGGAGATGGTGCGACAGGCGCTCTTATAGGGGCTGCAAGGCATTCTGAGTGCGCTGCAAATATCGAGTGCGTGCCGCCTTCGAAGAGTAAATGGATTGCGCGGCGCCCTTTGGAGTGATGGAAAAGGAAGCGGGATCTTCCAAAAGTGTGAACCGAGCAGGGCGGAGAATTCCGTCTCCGAATGAAAGGTATGCAGATTAGCTTTGCTATGGCGCGCTTTTTCACAATCCACATTACGATCGCAATTTGATATATAATGCTGTGGGAAACGCCGCACGAATAACCGCAATGGTTGCCGGAAAAATGGTGGGCCACCGATGGAGAAGGGGTTTTATTCGTTAAGTGTCCTCGATGTTCGAAAAATATCGGCTGCGCCGGATGCATGCCATGAACCCGCATCCGGCATAAAGCACGGTATGTGAATGGCCATGAACGTGGCTAATGGCTCTGGCTTGCGCAGTAACAATATCCCCAATAGTCTTCGATTTCCAGCGGTTATAGCCTTATTCACCGTTGCTGCTATTCTCAGTGCAGGGCACAAATTCACACCGAATTCCGTGCAAACCCCGGGCGGCACGATCTCCGTCTATAACGGCGCTCCCGTCCTTGGAAGGGGAAGGGAGTTGTGGTCCTTGGGGACCGACCAATGCTGGCTGAGAATTGCGGAAGTGGGCGATAGTTCCACGAAGATTCAGGCGCTGCTGTCCCAAAATGACAGTCTGTTGATCGGAACCAATCGCAATGGATTGTGGATTTTCGATGGAACGGTCGCTGTTCACGATAAACGGGACTACCTTTTAATAAGCCAGGACAATCCGTACGTCTATGCCATTACCAGAATTTCTCCCGAGCAAATATTAATCGGCACCGCCGGCGATAATCCAAAGCCGGACGGGATTAAGTCCGGGCTTTGGACCTGGGATTTCGCGTACGATCCGCCGGTTTGGAGGGACAATCTGGATCTCGGCTTCCCGCAAAGTGTCACTGTCAAGGCAATTACCGTCGACACCCATTCCCTTCCGCAAACCATCTATGCCGGGACCAGCCTTCAGGGTGTTTATTCGATGGGATCCGACGGTTCGTGGAAAAGAATGGCGGAAGGACTCAGAGAGAATGGCAGCAATATTTTTTCCGGCACGGATATTCAACAGATCGCCGTTTCACCCTCCGGCAAATACCATGTGGTGTTTGCAGCGGCGGCTTCAGGATACGAATTCTCTTCCGGAATATTTCGAATCTACCCCGATCAGGAGAATGCGGTCTGGGAACGGCTGTCCAACAGCCAATTATCCTCCAGCGATGATGTCTGGGCGGTGGCTCCGGACCCGGATCCCAACCGTCCTTTGGGAGTGTGGATCGGCACCGATAAGGGCCTTTTCTACAGCACCAGCGCCGGGGATGGATGGATCCTGGTTAATATCTCCCCGCGGCAGCCGCAGGTCCAGGCCATCCTCCCATGGGAAGGCTCGTTATTCATTCTGACGGTCGATGGGATCTTGAAGGCTGAGATATCCGGTAGCCGGACACCCTCTCCGGATTGGATTGCGTATGAGGCAATATCTGCGGAAAGGATTTGTCCTGCCGGCGCCGCTGTGCCATCCGCTTCCCCCGTGTATACCGGCACTCCGACCTTCACCAAGGAAATCTTCACCGCGACGTCGACGCCCTCGCCGGGTGTATTTTCGTTCACGCCGATTCCTCCGCCGTTCACACCCACGCCCGGGGGAAGCGAACTCGGAGAAACATGGAATTGGCTTCTGGAGCAGATGGTCAAGAATTTGGCCGATATCCTGTGTATTGTGCTGCCGGTAATTCTGGCGATAATCCTCATAGGGTTATGGAAATTGCGGACTCATCAGAGTATTATCGAAACAGCCAGGGAGGTGATCATGGATACTCTTAAAGAGGGTCCGGGAAAAGCCATTGCCAAACAATTTCAAAACCGTGCGGACAAAAAAACCGATTCGGCGGGGATCGGGGAGGGAACGGCGGGCGCGGGGGGGCATCCGAAAGAGGAGGATGAACTCCCCGTAAAAGTCTCGAAGGGCGGCAAAATATCCATCCTTTTCCTCGCGGCGGATCCCACCAACGCATCGCGTCTGCGTTTGGGGGAAGAGATGAGGGAAATTCAGGAGAAATTGCAATTATCCCAATTGCGGGATCGATTTGAATTAAATCAAAGAATGTCCGTCCGGCCGCAGGATGTAAGCCAGGCCCTGCTGGATCTCAAACCCGATATCGTTCACTTTTCGGGTCATGGAACGGAATCCGGAGAATTGTGTTTTGAAAACCAGGCCGGGGAAATGCATCCCGTTTCTCCGGAGGCTTTGGCGGCGCTGTTCGAGCAATTTTCCAGCCAGATAGATTGCGTCCTATTGAACGCGTGCTTTTCGAGAAAACAGGCGGTTGCGATTTCCAAGCATATCGATTATGTCATCGGCATGAAAAAAGGAATCGACGATAGGGCTGCCATCGCATTCGCCATCGGCTTTTATCAGGGGTTGGGGGGAAGGCGGACGATCGAAGAATCCTACAAACTGGGATGCATCCAAATTCAATTGCAGAATGTCCCCGGGCATCTCACGCCGATTCTATTGAAGAAAAAGGGATAGGGCGGAGGAGAACAATTCGAAACCCCGCCAATCCGAACCCGGATAGAAAAGCATCTTCTTAAATACGGGCGACCCCATCTTTGCAGGTATTTTTCACCTCGGATGATGCCGCGCCTGTGTTACGGACGATCGATGCGTACGGTGATTTACATGCCGGTTCTTCTCGAAACCGGATGGACAGCCAGATCCTCCCTGATCATCTCCATAAACGCCTGAAGAATCGGCGGCAGCCACTTATTCTTCTGCCAGATCATCAACAAATTGGCCGTTGTCAGTCCGTCCCGCCAGGGGAGCGCCGCCAAAGTCCCGTTCTCTAACTCACTCTTTACGGAAATCTCAGGCAGGACGGAAATCCCCATCCCGCTCATGACCACCTGCTTGATCGCCGTAATCGAATTAAACCGCCAGACGAACGGCAACTCCACTTTCTGTTCGGTCAGGATCCTTTCCAGCATCCGCACGTAACTGCAGTCGTTTGCCGGGACGATCAACGGTTCCCCCTTCAGCTGAGACGCATTCATGCCGGAGCCGGAGGCCAGCGGGTGAGAGGGATGCGCGACCATCACGAGAGGGATGGGACGCAGGATTTCCGTCGCCAGGTCGGGCATTCGAAACGTATCGGTGATTAAAAATCCCAGGTCGACAATTCCGGCCTTCAATTCCTCGGGCAGGTCGAAATAAACGCAGTTCATGAATCCGAAGTTGACTTTCGCGAACTTTTGGCGGAAGCGTTTGAGGACCGAAGGCAGATAATGGATGCTGACGGTTTCGGGAATGCGGATGGACAGCGCGCCCTGCGATTCGCCCTGCTCATTGACTTCGGATTTAATTTCGGCTTCGAGGTTCGACATTTTCTGGGCATAGTTCAGAAGCATCTCGCCGGAGCGGGTCAGGGTGATCTGTTTGCTGCCCGCCCGTTTGAACAGGCGCGTCTGCAATTCGATCTCCAAGCCTCTTATATGTTCCGAGACGGTGGATTGGGCGTAGCCCAATGCTTCGGCCGCCTGGCTGAAACTGCCCAAGGTGGCAATCGTTTGAAAGGTCTTCAGCTGATGCAGTTCCAAGATGCCTCCTCCAGTATCATAAAAACCGATAATAACTATCGTAAACGGGCAATTGACATGGAAAAACCGATATATTAGATTAAAAGGCGAAGCACTTAATTTGTCAATAAGAAAAGGAGAAAACATGTTTCTGTTAAAGGAAGTCGATGAACTCTACGACCGGTTTTCGGAGAAAGTCTATGGTGCTGGCAATTTGGATAAGAAAACCAAAGAACTGATCGCGGTCGCCTGTTCCGTGTTGGCCGATTGTGTGCCATGCATCGAATGGCATTACCAGCAGGCTGTCGGCGCCGGTGCCACCAAGGACGAATTGTCCGAAGCTCTGGCCATCGCCATGTCGATCAGCGCCGGAAGCAAACGGGCTAAGTATGGGCCGGTCATCCGCAAGCTGGAACAGGAAAAAAAGTGACCCCCGCGCATCCTGCAAGCGCCCGTCCCGGATGAAGTGAGGGAGGGCGAGGGAGAGTGATCACTCCCCTGTTTTGGATTGTGTGCACGTAGCATAGCGGGAGCCAGGCTCCGGTTTTCTGTGCGTCAGCCCCTTCGGTTTCGAAGGGCTTTTTTTCTCACCTCAATGCTTTCCGGCGGCAATCGGACGGAACGATGATCCCCCGGCTATGCAAAGCGATTTGGCGCCTTTTCCTTTGGCGGATACCGCTTTGATTTTTTTGACAATCTCATTATGATTGCTCCCGGAGAACCCGCCATGGAAAAACCCGGATTGATCATCAATGATCAGGATTATTTCGAAATGCCCGGCTTGAACGTCCTGGTGTATCACAACACCTTCCCGGAAGGACATCAAAGCGGGGTCGAAATCATCCAGCATGGGGAACGGGTGGCGACCAACGGCGAGTTGCGCCTGAGCCCCGCCCCCGGACAATGGCAGCCGGTCCCCGAAGTCGGCGGAGGGTTCCGGCAAGAGGGCGTGAGCCCCCAGACGGTTGCACTCGAGAATCGCAAAGTGGACCGTTCGGCCAATGAAATCAGTGTCCCGTGCCGCTATCCGGATAAAGCCCGGGAGCGGAAGGGTTTCAATCCCATCCTCTACCCCGATGTACAGATCGAATACACCGTCCGGGTGCGGGCGGAAGGCCGGTCGTTCACCATCACCGTGGATTTGGCGAAACCGCTTCCGGAGGAATGGGTCGGACGGGTGGGTTACAGTCTCGAGCTCTTCCCCGGCGATCTTTATGGAAAAACGTATTACATGGACGGGCAGCCGGGGATTTTTCCGCGCCAGGCCAACGGCCCGACGTACAGGAATCCCGATGGCGAGGCGGAAGCCGTTCCCCTCGCGGAAGGGAAATCTCTGGTGGTGGCGCCCGAGAGCGAGCAATTCCGAATGACGATCGAAAGCCGGAACGGCCGCTTGCAGCTTCTGGACGGCAGCTTGAAGCATAACAACGGCTGGTTCGTGGTTCATTCGCTTCTTCCGGCGGGCGCCACCGGGAACGCCGTGCAGTGGAAGATCACGCCGAACGTGATTCCAGATTGGATGTACAAACCCGTGATCCACCTTTCCCAGGTGGGGTATCACCCCGGGCAGAAAAAAGTGGCGTACATCGAATTGGACAAGCGCGAAACCGCGCTGCAGAAAGCCAAACTGCAGAAGGTAAGTGTGTGGGGCGAATACCGGACGGTCATGGAGAAACCGCCCGCGTTATGGGGGAGGTATTTGCGCTACCAATACGCCGTTTTTGACTTCTCCGAGATCACCGAATCCGGCGTCTATGTGATGAAATACGGGGAGACGGTCAGCAATCCGTTTCCGATCGGCCGGAATGTGTACAAGCGGCATGTCTGGCAGCCGACGCTCGAATATTTTCTGCCGATGCAAATGTGCCACATGCGGGTCAACCAAAAATACCGGGTCTGGCACGGCCTGTGCCATATGGATGACGCCTTGATGGCGCCCGCCGCCATCGACCATTTTGACGGATACGGGAACAGCGGCGAGCCCTCCGGCGGCACTCCCTTCCAGCCGCTTGAGCATATCCCCGGTTTCGACGCCGGAGGCTGGCACGATGCCGGCGACGATGATATCCGCACCGATACGCAGATCAACACCGTCATGGCGCTCGCGCTTGCGTATGAGGAATTCGGCGTTTCCTATGATGAAACCTTGATCGACCAGGAAAATCATCACGTCGAAATTCACCAGCCGGACGGAAAACCCGATCTGTTGCAGCAGATCGAACACGGCGTGCTTTGGATCCTTAATTTTTATCGCACCTTCGGAAGCCTCGGGGTCGGCGTGATCGTGCCGACCCTGCGTCAATACGTGCATCAGGGCGATCCCTCCACCCAGACGGACAACCGCGTGGTGGATTCCGCCGTCACCCGGTCGCGCGCCGCCCGGATCGGGGGGCTCTGGTATAAAAAAGTCGCCAACCGCTATTCGAAGGTATTCGATCCGGAGGAGAATCTGGACGAAATCCAGGAGGTCGTTCCCGATTTGGACGACCGGCTGGCGTTTGCGCAGGTCAATCCCGTCCGGCAGGTATTCGCGGCCGCCGGATTGGCGTTGGCGTGCCGGGTGCTGAAAGGCTACAACGATCCATTGGCCGGGGAATGCCTGCGCGTGGCGGAAGCGCTTTGGTCGGCCAATAAACACCATGCCGACGAAGAAACGGGGACGGCCTACGCGTACGGGAATAGGGGCAGCCTCGGAAGTTTGAAGATCCATGCCCTGGTGGAATTGATCCTCACGACAAAGAAAGAGGAATATATAAAGGAACTGTGCGGCATGGGAGACGGAGTCAGGAAGCATTTTGGCAGTTCGGGTTGGACTCTGGGCCGCGTGTTGCCGCTGCTCGATTGCCCGGAGTTTTGTGAAACCGTGGCCGACGCCGCCGACGCTTATCGGGGCCAGCTGGAGGCGCGGATGGCGGAGACACCCTTCGGCAGCCCCATGGCCCACACGGAAATTGTCGGGATGAAGCATTACTTCCTGCACAGAGGCTGGCCGGAGATCTTTTCTCCCGATCCTATGTTCGCCGTTCTGAATTATCTTCTGGGGTGCCGCCCCGGAAAAACCACCAACAGTCTGGTGTCCGGGGTGGGCGTGAATTCACCCGTGGTTGCGTATGGTTTTAACCGCGCCGATTGGAGCTACATCCCCGGGGGGACTTTCTGGAACGCCGTCAACCTGGTCCGTCCCGATCTGCCGGAAGATAAGGTGTGGCCCTTTTTATGGCAGGAAAGGGAGTACATCACCGACGCGGCCTGCATGTTTATGTTCATGGTGATCGCCGCGGACCGGTTGTTGGAGGGGTGAACGTCGAAAAAATGGGCTTGCTCAGCCCGGGGTTTCCGCGCACATTTTCTGAATGCGGCGAGGGCAACGGATGCAAATGCAACCGCCCTGGAGAGGATTGATCCAGGGCGGTTGCGATTCGATTGGTTCTTCGCGGAAGAAACTTTATCCCGAAGCCGCGCAGCGGAAACCCAGGTTGTAGTTCCAGTACCAGTCCTTCGAGCGGTAGCGGAGAGTTACGCGCATCCACCAGTACCCGTTCGTCCAAGAGGCGCCGCGCCAAGATCGTTCGCCGCTCTCCGTCAGTTCTTCCCGTCCGTCGGTTGCGCTGTAAGGATAATCCATGATGAGCGATGAGGTCCACTCCCAGACATTTCCGGCCATATCCATCACCCCGTAAGGGCTCGCGCCGTCGGGAAAGCTCCCCACCGGCGCGGTGTCGGCGAAACCGTCGTTGTATTCACTGTTGGCTTGGGGCAGCGGGCAGTTGATATCACAAAGGTTCGCCACCGTCGAGCTCAATGGATCGTTGCCCCAGGTGTATTTGCGTCCGTCCGTGCCGCGGGCGGCTTTCTCCCATTCCGCTTCGGTCGGCAGCCTTCGGCCGGCCCATTCGCAATAATGCCGTGCCATGTGCCAGCTTACCCAGATAACGGGATAATTCTGATACTCCGGATTGCGGAAATAGGAATAGCGGGTTCCGGAACTGAATAAATGGGGAACTTCGCAGGTGCCGGCATCCACGCACAACGCATATTGGCCGTTGGTCACTTCGTATTTGTCAATCCAATGCGCGTCCAGATAGACCGTGTGCACGGGAGTTTCGGGATAGGCACGCCCATTCTCAAAGGATTTCTTGGCGTCATTGTCGTCCGATCCCATGATGAACTCGCCCGCCGGGACATATACCTGGATCATCCCGTCGATTTCCATGACCCTGCTCGTTCCCGGAGACGGTGTTGCGGTCGTGGTTGACGTCGGGGACGAGGTCGGCTGGGGAGGGGTGAACGTGGGTTCCTTGTCGATCGATATGGGGGAAGAGATGATTTTCGCCGTCGCGGCGGTGGATGGTTCAAGGACCGCCGTAGGAGAACAGGCGGTGAAGAGTAATCCCAGAAGAATGGGATAGCTCCAAGCGGGAAACCGCGTCCAAGTTTTTCGCATGGTTGGATTTTAAACCATTATAACCCTTGCGGTAAATCCCGGACGATCGGATGGAAAGCGGCCGTCTCTACTTTTTCCTTTTAGAGACTTTAATGGCTGAGCTTGTGCCTCCCTTTCCCTCACCCTCCCGCAGGAGGGGTGCTCGCGTAAGATAGCCGGGATGAGTTTATTCCGATCAGATCCCCGCGCAATAAGCAAGGCCGATTGTCCCCCGTCCCACCCCTGCTTCGCAATTCCGTCACCAACCAAGGAAGGGTTGGTGACGGCTTCGCTGGGGCTGGCCTTCACTCCGAAACGTAAGTTACTGCTCTGCTAAATCCCAGCGCAATACGCTAAGCCTATTGTCCCGGGTCCGACGTGCGTTCCGATCACCGGGCTGACCTCGCTGAAGACCGACTCCACCGGATGAAAACGCTTCTCGGCTGTTTTCAGGAGCTCGTGGGCTTCCTCTTCCGCGGCGGCTTGCAGCGTCCCGATCCGCACCGGCCGGCGCGAACCGATGCGCTCCTCGATGATGTCGAGCATACGCTCGGTCGCTTTGCGCTTGGTGCGCACCTTGGCGATCGCCTCCACTTTGCCTTCGTGAAGCGTGAGCAGCGGTTTCATGTTCAAAGCCGTTCCCAGAAATGCCGCCGCGCCGCCGATCCGTCCTCCGCGGTGAAGAAATTCCAGCGTGTCCACGACGAAGATCACGCCGCTGCATTCCACCGCCCGGCGGGCGGCCTGCGCGGCTTCCGCCAATCCGGCGCCGCTTTGCACGGCCCGGGCGGCCGTGAGCGCGCAGAATCCCAATGCCATCGCCGTGGTGAGCGTGTCCACGATCTCAATCGAAGCGCCGGGAAAGGCCGCTTTGGCCTGAACCGCGGAATCCACCGTGCCGGAAAGCTTGCTCGATATGAGCACCGCCAGGATGGAATCGCCGGCCGCGACGATCGGAGCGAAAACTTTCTTGAACTCGTCGGGGGTCGTTTGCGACGTGGAAGGCATTACTTTGGCTGTTTTCAGACGCTTGTAAAATTCCGGCGGGGTGATTTCCACGCCGTCGAGGAATGTTTCGTTTCCCCAGACTACCGTCAGCGGAACTATCTGCAATCCATGCTGCGTAACGAGCGGAGCGGGAATATAGGCGGTACTGTCCGTGATGACAACGGTTTTTCCCATGCTGTCCCTCCAAACGGAAAAAAGGTGGTTGGATCGGATTAAACCGTGCCGCGGAATGCAAACGCGGCCCGGCGCCGCTTTCAACAGTAGAAACACTCTTCCCGGGCGGTTGGATGCGCGGATTGTTTTCACGGCTTGACTCTCCCGCAACGGGAGGGTGTACATTGCCTTTCCCATGCATCCGCATGAGGTTAAAGGAGAGGAAAAATGGAGAAATCGACCGTGAAACTGATCAGCCTGCCCCATAAGGTCTGCGGCCTAACCTGCATGATCAATGGCCTGGAAGACCTGTACGAGCAAAAGACGGGCGTCCGCCCGCCCGACTGGCTGTTTTTGCACCTGAGCGGCTTATTGGGGTTCGTCTACATTAAGAATATGAACGCGCCCGCGCCGCGCATGGTTTTCTGGGGGATGCAGATCGCCAAATATCAATATGCGGAATTGGCGGACGTTGTCGGATTCCGGTGGCAAATGGCGTCAAACCGGGGGTTCCCGTATACGCTTCAGCGTGTCCGGAAGTCCATCGACGAAGGCACCCCCGCCATCCTGGGCGCTTTGGATATGTTTCATCTGCCCTACTACGGCCGGTTCTATCATAAAATCCATGTGCCGATTCATCACGTGCTGATGGTGGGATACGACGACGAACGGGATGCCGCGCTCGTGCTCGATTGTGACCGGCCGGAGGTGCAGAGGGTTCCCTATCCGGACCTGGAAGCGGCCTGGAACATCGACAACCCCGGCCTGGGGAAAAAGAACACCTTCTACACTTTTGAATTCCGGAATCGCCCTGCCGGGGTTGAGACGATCGCCCGCCGGGGGTTGTCGAAACGGGCTGCGGCGATGCTCGAAGCGCCGGTGGGCATGTTGGGGATCAAGGGGATGCGTAAACTGGCCCGCGAGCTTCCCCATTGGCCGTCCGAGCTTGGACCCAAAGGGCTGGAAATCTCGCTCCGGCATCTGGCCGAGTTTACCGGTTTTCCCCCCGTGCCGCCGAACCGCCTTACGGGGTATGCCGCCCCGGATAATCACCGCGGCGGGCGCGAGGTCTTCGCCGGGCTGTTGCGGCGTCTGGCGGACCAGTACGCCGAGCCTTCCTGGGCGAAGGCGGCGGGATTGTTCGACCGTTCGGGTCAGGGGTTGGAAAAAGTGACTGACGCGGTCGTGGATTTTCTCCTGAAGAAGAACGACACCCTCGACAGCGCCGCTGACATCATTTCGGAAATTGCAGACCATGAAGAGCGGGCATTTCAAATCATTCGCTATGGATAGCGCGGTGCGGAGCAGGGCAGGATCGGCCGTTCTCCGGCCCGATCACACATGCGCCCGATCCGGTTTGGATCGGGCGCTGTTTTTCGCCGTGCGCGATTCCTTTATCTCTATTATTGGTTGGGTAAAATTGTTGGCCGGATCTGTTTTGAGAGGTCAGATCCCTGTGTAAAAGGCGATGCCGATTGTTCCCGGGCCGACCCCCGCTTCGCATCCAGGTTGCCGTCAAAAACCTATGCCGATGGCAACATGCTTCGCGGGGGCAAGCCTGCACTCCGGAATGATCGTTTCCCCTTAACTAAATCCCGGCACAGAAGGCAATCCCTATCGTTCCCGGACCGACATGCGTTCCAATAGCCGGGCTGACTTCACTGAGGAAGCACTCATCCGGATGGAACCGGTCTTGCGCGGCTTTCATCAGTGCCTTCGCTTCTTCCGGGGCTGCAGCATGCAGCGGGCTGAGCCGCAGCGGACGCCGTCCCCTGATTTGTTCCTCGACTATATCCAGCATCCGCTCCGTGGCTTTGCCTTTTGTCCGCACGCTCTCCAGCGCTTCCACCTTGCCGTCCTGTACCGTTAAGATCGGTTTCAGGTTCAGGGCCGTGCCTAGAAACCGCTTTGCGCCGCCGATCCGCCCGCCGCGGTGCAGGAACTCAAGGGTGTCGACCACAAAAAGCACGTTGGTGCATTCAATGGCCTGACGGGCAACCTTCGCCGCCTCCGCCATTCCGGCGCCGGATTGCACGGCGCGCGCCGCGGCGAGGGCGATAAACCCGAGAGCCATCGCCGAACTGAGGGAATCCACCACCTCGATCGGAGCGGAGGGCATCGCCTTTTTTACCTGCATCGCGGAATCGATCGTACCGGAGAGTTTGCTGGAGATAAATACTCCCAGAATGGATTTTCCTTCCGCCAGGAACGGGGAGAAAATAATCGAGAATTCCTCAGGCGTCGTCTGGGAGGTGGTGGGTATTGATTTTGAATTTTTCAACCGGGCATAGAACTCCGTCGGGGTGATGTCCACCCCGTCGTGCAGGGTTTTTCCGTCCCAGATCACAGCCAGCGGTGCGACCTGCATGCCGTATTTCTTTGTTAGCTCTGGCGGGATATATGCGGTACTGTCCGTGACTACCACGACTTTTTCCATGGCTGTCCTCCAGGGTGTAAGACCTCGATTTCCAGGTATTATACCGGACAGGCGGGTATTCGGAAGTGAGGAAAGACAGGCTGTGGGAGTGATAACATGCTTCGTTTTGCATGGCAGGCTCCCGTTATGCGCCGGGAAATCCGCTGTTGACGGTTCTCTCCCGGCTACCGTACAATGCCCCGCATGGAAACTCAGGTCCCGAAAACCATCCTTCTTCACCGCGGAAAACGGTTTGAAGTCCGTAGTGGAACCACCTTGCGCGACGCCATCCGTAAAATCGGTCTCTCCCCCGAAGCCATTCTGGCCGCCAGGAACGGCGAACTCATCACCGACGACCGGATCCTGCTCGCGGGCGAGGAAATTCATCTCATCTCGGTGATTTCCGGAGGCTGAGGATGAAGTGCCGCAAATGCGGGATTCCGGCCGCGATCAACATGCGCCAGCACAAACTGGCGTTGTGCCGTGCGCACTTCCTGGATTGGCTTCCGGAGCAGACGGAACGGGCGATCGAGCATTATAAAATGTTCGCGCGCGGGGAGAAGATCCTCGTCGCCGTAAGCGGGGGGAAGGATTCGCTCACCCTGTGGGATGTGCTGCACCGGCTGGGGTACGCGGTCGACGGACTCTACATCGACCTGGGAGTCGACGAGCGGATCGGATATTCGGCGAAATCTCGCGCGCTGTGCGAAGGTTTTGCCGCCGCGCACGGGCTGCGGCTGCAGGTGGTCAGCGTGCCGCAGGAATACGGCGCGTCGATCCCCGAGGCGGCGCACCGGACGACGCGGGGCAAACATAAGCCCTGCTCGGTGTGCGGGCTGGTCAAACGCCATATCATGAACCGGATCTGCCGCGATCAGGAGTATGCCGCCCTGGCGACGGGGCACAACCTCGATGACGAAGCCGCGGTGCTCATGCACAACGCCATGACCTGGTCCGGGGGGTACCTCGCGCGGCAGTCCCCGGTCCTGCCCGCCACGCGCCCCGGGCTGGCGCGCAAGGTCAAGCCGTTTTGCCGGATCTACGAGCGCGAAACGGCGGCCTACGCCTTGATGCAAAAGATCGATTACATCTACGAGGAATGCCCGTTCTCCGAGGGCTCGTCCACGCTCTATTACAAAGACATCCTGAACCGGATCGAGGAAGACCGGCCGGGAGCGAAACTTCAGTTTTATCTTTCGTTCCTGCAAGCCAAGGACCAGGGTTTGTTCGCCCCCGGCGTATCCGGGGAAACGGACCTGCACGATTGCCCCTCCTGCACCCAGCCGACTTCCGCGCCGGGCAAATGCGCGTTTTGCAGATTGTGGGAAAGCCTCACCCTTAACTCCCCTTCTCCCGGCATCAGCCGGGAGAAGGGGTTGGGGGATGAGGGGGATAGGAGCATATGAAACAAATCAGGTTCTTTCCGCTCGTCACCGCCGTTTTCGTCACCGCACTGATCGTTTCGAATATCGTCGCCGTCAAGCAGATCCAAATCGGGCCCTTCAAACTCACGGCGGCGCTGCTCATCTTCTCGGTGTCGTACATTTTCGGGGACGTGCTTACCGAAGTGTATGGATATGCCAAGGCGCGGCAGGTGATTTGGATCGGATTCGGCTGCAACCTGCTGGCGGTGCTGGCGTTTATCTCGGCCGGGGCGCTTCCCGCTTCCTCTACCTGGGCGCTGCCGGGATACGATTCGCCCCAGGCTTCGCAAGCGGCCTACGATGCCATCCTCGGGTATACGCCGCTGATCCTCCTGGCTTCGTTCGCCGCTTACCTGGTCGGTGAATTCATTAATTCGTACGTGCTGGCCAAGATGAAGGTTTGGACCGGCGGGCGTCGCTTGTGGATGCGGACAATCGGTTCCACATTCGTGGCCCAGATTGCGGATACGGGGATTTTCATTGGGATTATCGCGCTCGGCGGGCTGGTCGCTCCCGGCGATGTGCTGCCGATCATGCTCGGCGAATGGCTCTCCAAGATCGCCTATGAAGTGCTGGCCACGCCGGTCACCTATCAGATTGTGAACTGGCTTAAGCGGAAAGAGAACGAAGATTATTACGACCGGGATACGAATTTCACCCCGTTTGAATTCTAGACCTTCGATGATGGAAAAAATACCTTCCATGCCGGTGAGTTTGACACTTATCGCATGGTTGCTTGCCGGCTGCGGAGGGACACCCAAATCCTCGGCTTCGGGGGAAACACCGGCCGGCATCTCCATTGCGGAGACGGCGCCCATTCCATCCGTAACCCTCTCCGAGATGCCTGCCGCCGAGGTGACGCAGAAACCATCCGCCGTGGATTCCGGATGGGAGTCCCTTGGCAGCGGATTGGAACGGCGGCGCATTACACTCCAGGATGCCGCGCGGACTGTGGTCGAAGAGATCATCCTCCTGCGGATCGACCCGGTTGTGTTTTCCTTCGACGTCGCCTATGATCCGCAGGGAAAGGAACTGGATGCCTGGCAATCCTCGACCGGCGCGGAGGTTGTCGTCAACGGAGGATACTTCCGCAAAGAGCAGGGGGTGTTTGTGCCGGATGGTCTGATCGTTGCCGGCGGAAAGGTTTTCGGCGAGAGCTACGGGGATTTTGCCGGTATGCTGGCTGTCCGCGACACCGGCCCCGAAGTGCGTTGGTTGAAACTCCGGCCGTATGACCCGCAGGAACCGCTTCAAGCCGCCGTCCAATCCTTTCCGGTTTTACTCAAGCCGGGCGGTCAAATCGGCTTTCCGGAGGAAAGCGAGGATTACATCAGCGCGAGGCGCACGGTGGTCGGGCAGGACCGGACCGGGAGGATCGTTTTCCTGATCGCCTCCCGGGGATATTTCACCCTGCGCCGGCTCAGCGTGTACCTGTATGAATCCGATCTCGATTTGGACGTCGCGCTGAATTTGGACGGCGGACCGTCGAGCGGGGTGTTGATTGCCGATCCGCGGGAGACCGTCCCTGCGGAATCCATTCTGCCGATCGTGATAACGGTCCGACGAAAATAATCCGCCGGTGCTACTCCACGACGGCGACTTGCGTTCTGTGCGAGTGATACCCTTCCACGGCAAACAGTATCAACGCCAGCCAGATTATTCCAAACCCGATCAATCGCTCCGTCGTCAGCGGTTCGTCGTATATCAACACGCCGATCAGGAAATACATCGTGGGCGCGATGTATTGCAGGACGCCGATCAGGAACAGCGTGATCCGCTGGGTCGCCGCGGCGAACATCAGCAGGGGGATCGCCGTGACCACGCCCGCTCCGATCATCAGGAGGTTTGACCATGCGCCGGAGTGAAGGAAGGCGCCCTGGCCCGTGGTCTCCACATATACCAGGTAGGCAAGCGCCGGAAGGAATAGGATCATCGTCTCCAGCGTCACGCTGTGGAGTGAATTAAGCGGCGCCACTTTCTGCACGAATCCATAGATCCCGAAGGAAAGCGCCAGGGTCAGTCCGATCCAGGGGAAATACCCGTAGGCGAAGGTCAGGTAGAGCATACCGGCTGCGGCCAGCCCGATCGGGATCCATTGAAACGGTCGCAGGCGCTCGCGGAGGATCACCACCCCAAGCAGCATGGAGAGCAGCGGATTGATGAAATATCCCAGGCTGGTCTCCACGATGTATCCGGCGTTGACCGCCCAGACGTAGGTCAGCCAGTTGATCGCCAGGAACACCGCCGCGATGCCGTAGACGAGCAGGATGCGTGGCGAGGAGATCTCGGAACGGAAGGCCTTGCCCTGGCGGAGCAGAAGTACGAGGATGATCATGAAGACGAACGACCACACGATGCGGTGGCCGAGCAGCTGCAGCGCCGGGACGTGCTGAAGCGCCTTCCAATACATGGGGAAGAGGCCCCAGGTGAAATAGGCGCCGACCGCGTACCAGAAACCCTTATTCATGCACTTTGCTCCCGTCCATCATTCGTTTCTCCACGCTGGCGATTTTCTCTTCCATCGTCTGATCCCGGTCGGTGCGCGTCCCGATTTTCAGCGTGGTGAAGATCCGCGGCGCGCCCATCTGGTGGACGGTTTCGTGGCAGCGTTTGACCGCCGCAAAAACCGCATCCCATTCCCCTTCCAGGTTGGTGCCGTTGGCGTGCAGCTGGATTTTTAATCCTGCGTCGCGCAGGATCTTTTCGCATGCGGCGACGTACGGGCTAAGCGATACGCCGGCGCCGATGGGAACAATCGTGAAATCCGCGATCACCTTCATAACGACCTCCAATTTCCATAAAACCTTTTTACTGCAAAGCCCGCCCTCGGTGGTCGGGCCGGGGGGCGCAAAGGGCGCAAAGAAAATTTTTGGAATTATAAATTATTCACCATCCGACGTATTCCGTCCTTTATCAGCCTGACATTCCAATTTATCAGAAAACCCAACCGGCAATCCCGCATGCGGAGATAGGTTAATAACTGGGCTTCGTGCAGCGGAAGCAGCATTTCAACAGATTTATTCTCGATAATAACAGAATTCTCGACGATCATATCCAAGCGATATCCGGGGATGATATTTAGAGTTCCGTATTTGATCGGCTGATCCACCTCGCTATCAACGTGAAGCCCTCGTTGCCGTAATTCGTGTGCCAGACATGTCTGATATGTAGATTCCAATAATCCCGGCCCAAGCGCTCGATGGACTTTTACCGATGCATCGACTATCTGTTTGCCGATCTGTTCAATATCCATGTTCTCCCCCTTTTTCAATATTATAAATCTTTGCGTTCTTTGTGGCTTTGCGGTGATAAGGTTTTACCCCAGCGCCACGTCCAACACCATCATCAGCACAAATCCCAGCATCGCGCCGATCGTCGCCGGATCGGTGTTCTTCTCGGATTGGGATTCCGGGATAAGCTCCTCGATCACGACGTAGATCATCGCGCCGGCGGCGAAGGCGAGGGCGTACGGAAGCAGCGGCCGGACGAGGAGAACGGCGGTCGCGCCGAGCACCGCCGCAATCGGTTCCACAATCCCGGAAAGCTGCCCGTACCAGAAGGATCGCATCCGCGACATCCCTTCCCGCCGCAGCGGAATGGATACGGCGGCTCCCTCCGGAAAATTCTGCAGCCCGATCCCGAGTGCGAGTGCGACAGCCCCGGCGAGCGAGGCGGCGGGCAGCCCTGCGCCCACTGCGCCGAAGGCAACCCCGACCGCGAGTCCTTCGGGGATGTTATGCAGTGTGATGGCCAGAACCAGCAGGATCGAACGCTGCCAGCCGGTGCGGATGCCCTCGGCGTCCTCGATCGGTAGGCCGAGGTGCAGGTGCGGCAGGATCCGGTCCGCGCCCCACAGGAAGGCGCCGCCCAGGAGAAAGCCGACGGCTACGGGAATCCATTCCGGCAGCGGCCCCTCGGCGGCCATCTCGAGGGCGGGGGAAAGCAGCGACCAGAAGGAAGCGGCGATCATCACCCCGGCGGCGAATCCGAGCATCGAGTTGAGCAGCCGGCGGTTCACCGAGCGGAAGAGAAAGACCATGGCGGCGCCCAGCGCGGTGACGAGCCAGGTGAAAAGGGTTCCCAGCAGGGCCTGGAGGATCGGGGAGAGCGAAGAGAACCATTCCATGATCCAGTACCTCCAAAAACCTTTTTACCGTAAAGACGCAAAGGGCGCCAAGAATTAAAATTTAAAAACCTTTGCGCCCTTTGCGCCCCCCGGCCCGACCACCGAGGGCGGGCTTTGCGGTGATGTTTTTCTTAGCATATCCTCGGAAGAAGTTCGCCCGGCAGCATGTCGATGATCCGCGTGCCGCCGATCGCCGTTCGCAGGTGGACGCGATGATGCGGTTCCTCCACCGCATGGCCGATGGCCGCCGCCTCACTCCCATAAGGATGCGACCGCATCGCCGCGAGAACCGCATCCGCGTCCTTCTTTGCGACGAATGCCGCCAGCTTGCCCTCGTTGGCGACGTACAGCGGATCGAAGCCGAGCATTTCGCAGGCCGCGCGCACAGGCCCATGCACGGGGATCGCCTGTTCCTCGAGTTCCACCCCGACCTTGGATTGCGCTGCGATTTCCACCAGCGTCGTCGCCAGACCGCCGCGGGTCGGATCGCGCAGGACGTGCACCTCGCCGGCGGCGACCATCTTCGCGACAAGATCGTTCAAGGGCGCGACGTCGCTCTTCAGGTCGGTTTCGAATCCCAGTCCTTCGCGCGCCGAAAGGACCGCGATGCCGTGGTCGCCGACCGCGCCGGAGAGCAGCACCACATCGCCGGGCCGGGCGCCATCCCCGGTTATCTTTACGCCGGGAACGAGCCGGCCGATGCCGGACGTATTAATAAAGAGGCCGTCCGCCTTGCCGCGTTCCACCACCTTTGTATCCCCCGCCGCCAAATACACGCCCGCTTCGTTGGCCGCTGCGCGGGCGGAGCGCAGGATGCGGTCGAGCGTTTCCAGCGGCAGCCCTTCCTCGAGGATGCAGCCGATGCTGAGCGCAACCGGCGTGGCGCCGACCATCGCCAAATCGTTGACGGTCCCGCAAACCGCCAGGCGCCCGATATCGCCGCCGGGGAAGAAGAGCGGCCGGACGACGTAACTGTCGGTGGTGAAGGCAAGACTACCGGCGCTGAATTCGAGGATCGCCGAATCATCAAGCGAACGGGGCGCGGAATCCCCGAGCGCGGGCAGGATCACCCGCTCGAGCAAGTCGTGACTCAGCCGGCCGCCCGACCCGTGGCCGAGTACCACACGCTCGCCGGGTTGGAGAGGCAGGGGGCAGGAGAAGGATTCGAAGTTGGGCATGGAAGCTCCCCTCACCCCCCATCCCCCTCTCCCGGATTATTCCGGGAGAGGGGGAGCGAGGGGGTGAGGCGATATCTAAAATACGCCGCGCAGGCGCCTTCAGCGCTGACCATCGGCGCGCCAAGCGGACAGGTCGGCGTGCATTCTTTTCCAAATGCCGGGCACTCGAGCGGTTTCTTCACGCCCTGCAGCACTAGGCCGGCGATGCACAGGGGCGATTCCTTCGGCGCGATTTGCCCCACGTCGAACCGCTTTTCGGCGTCGAAGGGAGCCAGCACATCGCGCAGTTTCCAGCCGCTGCCGGGGATCACGCCGATCCCGCGCCAGGCGCGGTCGCATTCGACGAAGGCGCGCCCGATCGCATCCTGCGCGGAGCGGTTTCCCTCGCGCGAGACGGCCCGCGTATACGCGTTTTCCACTTCGTGACGGCCCCTTTCGAGCTGCCGCACCGCGCCTAATAATCCGCGCAGCAGATCCACCGGCTCGAAGCCGGTGACGACCATCGGCGCGCGGAACCTCGCCGCAAGCGGTTCATATTCCGTGTATCCCATCACCGTGCACACGTGACCGGCGGCCAGGAAGGCCTGAACGCGGTTGGTCGGGGAGGAGAGGATGGCTTCGATTGCGGGCGGTACGCGGACATGCGAAACCAGCATCGAAAAATTCCTGAGTCCGCGTTCCCTGGCCTGCAGAACCGTCATCGCGTTGGGCGGCGCGGTGGTTTCGAATCCGATCGCGAAGAAAACAACCTGCCGGTCCGGATTGGCCTCGGCGATCGTCAGCGCCTCGAGCGGGGAATACACCACGCGTACATCGCCGCCGCGGGCGCGCACGCCGAACAGGTCCTGCCCCGACCCGGGGACGCGCAGCATGTCGCCGAACGAGGTGAAGATCACCTCCGGTCGCGAAGCAATCGCGATCGCGCGGTCGATCTGCTCGAGCGGCGTCACGCACACCGGGCAGCCCGGCCCGTGAACCAGTTCGATCTGCGCGGGGAGCATTCCGTCGAGGCCGTGCCGCAGGAAGGAATGCGTCTGCCCGCCGCAGATCTCCATGATCGTCCACGGTTTGGTCACCGTCCGCCGGATCTCTTCCAGCAGGGCGGCGGTCGCCTTCGGGTCGCGGTATTCGTCGAGGTATTTCATGTTTCTCCGCTGTCCTTTCCCCCTTTCCCAGCCTTCGCCCGGAGGAACACCGGGGCTTCGGCACCCCTCTCCCCCTTCCGGTTTCACGGGAAGGGGGAGAGGGGGAAGGGGCGAGGAGGTTAGGACAATTCGCCCATTTCGCGGAACACCTTCAGCGTCTCCTCGGCTTCGTCGGGAGAAAGCACGTTGAGCGCGAAGCCCGCGTGGACGATCACGTAATCGCCGATCTTCGCTTCGGGAACGTATGCCAGGCAGGCTTCCTTCACCACGCCGCCGTAATCGATCCGGCCCATGCGCATCGATCCGCTTTCATGGGTATCCAATATTTTTCCAGGCACACCAAGGCACATTCAGACCTCCATCATCGCGGCAATCACTGCCTGCCCGAGCGCCAATCCCCCGTCGTTTGTGGGCACGCGGTGGTGAGTGTAAACCTCGAACCCCGCTTCCCGCAAGGAGCCCGTCGCGAGTTCCAGGAGCAGCGCATTCTGCCACACTCCGCCGGAAAGGACGACCTCGTGGATCCCGCGGCCGGCCCGGACCGACTCGGCCGCTCGCACCGCGATCGAACGCACCGTGTTGTGGAAGCGGGCTCCGATGCGGGGGGCGGATTCTCCACCCCGCACATCATGGATCACCGCATCAAGCAAATCCCGCAGGCGGATGTTTTCCCCGTCGATTTGGAAAGGATACTCGCCCTTCTCGTCCATCCGGCTGCGTGCGAGTTCCTCGAGTTCGATGGCGCCCTGCGCCTCGTAATCGACCTCGGTGCAAACGCCGCTCAGCGCGGCGACGCAGTCGAACAGCCGCCCCAGGCTTGAGACCGGCGGGGTGTTCAGGCGGCGTCCCACCTGTGTGCGAACGATCTGCACCTGGCGCGCGGAGACACCGCGCAGAAACGGCAGATCGTCCACCGGCAGGCCGAGAGCCGATGCGAAGCCGACTGCGATCCGCCACGGATTGCGGGTCGCGGCGTCGCCGCCCGGGAGCGGGAGATATTCCAAATGCAGAACCCGTTCATATCGCCGGTAATCCGCCGCCAGGATTTCCGCGCCCCAGATTGCGCCATCGGCGCCGTACCCGGTCCCGTCGAAGGCAAGCGCGATCACCGGCTGATCCCCCGCCAGGCCGTTATCCGCCATGCAGGCGGCCGCATGCGCGTGGTGGTGCTGCACGGCGACGAGCTTGCGCCCGCCGGCATGGTCGCACGCCCAGCGCGTGCCGAGGTATCCGGGATGCAGATCATGGGCGATGATCTTCGGCTCGGTATGGAATAGGCGCTGGTAGCGTTCGACCGCCTCCTCGAAGGCGGCGAGTGTTTCCGCGTTTTCCATGTCGCCGATGTGCGGGCTGAGGAAAGCGTAGCGCCCGCGCGCCAGGCAGAATGCGTTTTTCAATTCGCCGCCGACGGCCAGGATCGGCGGAACGTCGCGCGGCAGTGAAATCGGCGCGGGTGCATATCCGCGCGATCGGCGCAGGGGTTGTGTTTGTAGGGGCGATCCATGGATCGCCCTCGTTCCCATAGGGAAGACCCGCACGACCGAATCATCACAGCGTTGGATGATCTCCCGGTCATGAAGGAGGAACGCGTCCGCCAGCGGCCCGAGCCGCGCGAGCGCCTCATCGTTCCCGATTGCGATCGGCTCCTCGCTCAGGTTGCCGCTGGTCATCACCAGCGCGGCGGGCGCGGATTCTTGGTCGAGTATCGGATCGCCCTGATGCAGAAGCAGGAGGTGCAGCGGCGAATAGGGCAGCATCACGCCGAGCGTTCCGTTGGCGGGCGCGACCTCTTCCGCAATCGGACAGGTAGCCCGCCGCCGCAGGATGACGATTGGTTTCTCCCGCCCGGCCAGCAGTGCGCGCTCAATGTCGTCCATCTCGCAATAGCTTTCCGCCGCGTCCAGGTCGCGGACCATCACGGCGAAGGGTTTGGCGCTGCGGTGTTTGCGCCTCCGCAGTTCACGGACCGCTTCGGCGTTGACCGCGTCGCACGCCAGGTGGAATCCGCCCATTCCGCGGATGGCCAGGATGCGGCCTTCGCGCAACAGGCAGCGTGCGGTCAATATTGGTTCATACGGGGATCGGTTTTGTAGGGGCACAGCGTGCTGTGCCCTTTCCGGCAAGGGCACAGCACGCTGTGCCCCTACCATCCACACCCGCGGCCCGCACGCCTGGCAGGCGACGGGCTGGGCGTCGAATCGGCGGTCGTTTGGATTTTCATATTCCGTTTTGCATTCCGGGCACATCGCGAACGGCGCCATGCTGGTCCGCGGCCGGTCGTACGGCACATCGCGGATGATCGTCAGGCGCGGACCGCAGTTGGTGCAATTGATGAACGGGTAAAGGTAGCGTCGGTCGTCCGGGTCGAGAAGTTCGCGCGCGCAATCGCCGCAAATGGCGATATCCGGCGTGACCGGTTGAAAATCGCCGGGGCGGGGGACGGAGGCGCGGATCTCGAATGCGGAATACCCGGCTGCCGGGAGGGTCTCCCACTCGAGCGAATCGATGTGCGCCAGGGGCGGTGCTTCGGCGCGCAGCGCGGCAGTGAACTGATCCAGCTCGGCGGCATCCCCCTCGGCGGTGATCTCGACCGATCCCGAGGTGTTGCATACCCAGCCGCGGATCCCAAGCCGCGCGGCTAGGTTGTAGACGAACGGCCGGAAGCCGACGCCCTGTACCGTCCCGCTAATGCGGATTCTTCTGGCTTCCATGCTTCACTTGCCCGACGATCCAATCCGCAAACGCGGGGAGGCCTTCGCCGGTCCGGCACGAAAGCGGGAAGGAGGCCAGCCCCGGGTTGAGGGCTTCCACGCCGCGGCGGAAGTAATCCATATTGAAAGGAACATAGGGAAGCAGGTCGGTCTTGTTGATCACCAGCGCCTGCACGCCGCGGTACATGCCGGGATATTTATAGGGTTTGTCGTCGCCTTCGGGGATCGATGCGATGAGCAGGTTGAGATGCGTGCCGAGTTTGAACGCGGCCGGACAGACCAGGTTGCCGACGTTCTCCACAATCAGCAAGTCGATTCGCTCGAGGGGTAGAGAACCGAGCGCGCCGCGGACCATCACCGCGTCCAGGTGGCACTCGCCGCCGGTGTTGATCTGCACCGCCGGGATCCCGGCCGCAGCCGCCTTGTCGGCGTCGATCGATCCGGCCAGGTCGCCCTCGATCACGCCCAGCCGCAGGCGGCCTTGCAGCGCTTCGAGAGTCGCCAGGATCAGGCTGGTCTTCCCCGCACCGGGTGATGCCATCAGGTTGACGGCAAACACGCCGGCCGCATCCAAGGTGGCGCGATTTTCCTCGGCGACCTTGTCGTTGGCGGAAAGAATGTTTTCGACGATCGGGACGGTTTGCGGCATGATGATCCTTATCTGTCCTAACCCCCTCACCCCGCCTTCGCTCCGGAAGAGCACCGGAGCTTGCGGCACCCCTCTCCCCCTTCCCCTTATGGGGAAGGGGGAGAGGGGCAGGGGGAGCGGGGGTTAGGATGGTTCAACCTCGATGCTCTCCACGGTCATCTCATCGCCGGCGATGATCCGGAAGCGTTCGGATCGGCACTTCGGGCAGGCGAAGGAATCCTTGGGAAGTGCGAATTCGGTCGCGCAATCCAGGCACAGCGCGCGCGCCGGAACGCGTTCAAAGCGCAGTTCGGCCTTCTCGGCGATCGTATCCGCGGCGATCAGGTCCCAGTAGAAGCGGATCGAATCGTCGACCAGGCTCGAAAGCTGGCCGAGTTTGATCGTGATCGCGCTCACCCGGCCGGCGTTGGCCCGCCCGGCATGATCGAGCGTGATCCGTAAAATACTTTCGGTGACGGCCATCTCGTGCATAATAATTCGGACAAATTATATCAGATAATTAGAGGAGGGGAAACAAGTAGTATGCGGATTTTCGTAGGGAGTGGAAGCACATATTAGCGAGGACGAAAAACTATGGACAATACACAATTTACGAGGTGCCATCCAGAAAAAACCTATGTAATTTATTGGATAAAAGGCTGGAATAAGTATGGAATGAGGTTTAATGTAAAATCATGAGCCATATTGGATTGGGCGAACGTGCTGCTGGTCTATTCTTGTTGAGGGATTATCGAAAAAGAATGGCGCGGAGTTTGCAGGAATAATCGGTTGGTTGATATCTTCCTGGACGGGGCGTTATGGACGAGCGTAATTTGGAAATTGCGGGTGGAAGACCGGGCTTGAAACTTGCTTCCGATAACAAACGTAAACGACATCATATGCAAGGAGGAATGGAAAATGGAATCCGGGGATATTCGATCCATTATTCAGGAAAACCGGAAGGAGCACGAGCGTCTCCGGCGGCTTGTCGACCGGCTGACGGATGCCGAACTCCGGCGTTCCATGGATGCGGGCTGGACGGTCGCCGCGACGCTGGCGCATCTTGCGTTTTGGGATACGCGCGCCATCCTGTTGATCGAAAAATGGAAGCGCGAGGGGATCGGACCCTCGCCCGCGGATACGGACATCATTAACGATTCGGCACGGGAATTATGCATGGCGATACCGCCGGAAGCGTCGGCCGATCTGGCGGTGGAAAAATCACTCGCCATCAACCGGGTGATAGAAAGCCTTACGCCCGAAATGATGGAACAAATTCAAACCACCGGCACGGCGGTCCATTTAACGCGATTCGAACACAAACGGATGCATCGGGAAGATATCGAACGAATTCTAGGGAAGGAGAGGGAATGAACCGAAGTCGATTTTTTACGACATCGATCTGCCTCGCAGCATTTTTTCTGATGAACGGGTTTTGTCCGCCTTCCGCAGCGGAAGCCGGAGGAACGGCTGCTGTGCGGAATGCAAATGACGGATCGCACGCTTTATTGGGCGATATCACGGCTATCGCGGCGGGAGGGTTTCACACCTGCGCGCTCACCACGGGCGGCGGAGTCAAATGCTGGGGCCCCGTTGGAGTAAATGGCATTCCGAAGGGCGAGACCGAGAAAATAGCAAGCAACGTGGCGGAAGATGTGCCCGGTCTCGGTAGCGGCATTACGGCGATCACGGCCGGGAGGAATCATACCTGCGCGCTCACCGCCGGCGGCGGGGTCAAATGCTGGGGCGCCAATGGGTTCGGCGAATTGGGAAACGGTCCGCACGAAGGCTCCCGCTGGCCGGTGGAAGTGACCGGGCTTTCGAGCGGAGTGAAAGCCATTGCGGCCGGAGGGGATCATACTTGCGCGCTCACGTCTCAGGGGGGAGTCAAATGCTGGGGCGAGAATCAATCCGGCGAGTTGGGGGTGAGCAGGAGTGTTTCCCATAACACGCCGGTGGATGTCGTCGGCATGGAAAGCGGTGTCGCGGCGATTGCGGCCGGGGATATTCACAACTGCACGCTCACCACCGGCGGCGGGGTCAAATGCTGGGGCGCGAACAGCGACGGCCGTCTTGGCGATGGCACGACCGAGGATTCGTACCAGCCGGTGGATGTGGTCGGCTTGGAAAGCGGTGTCACGGCGATTGCGGCCGGCTTTTCAACCATGTGCGCGGTCACCACTGCCGGCGGCTTGAAATGCTGGGGAATGGAAACCGTAGGCTTACCCGGCAATCCCATTCCCGGGATTCACAATATACCCACGGATGTACCGGGGTTGGAAAACGGCATTCTTGCGGTCGCCATGAACTATGGAACCATCTGCGTACTTGGGAAAAGCGGCGGGGTCAAATGCTGGGGGAGGAATCCATACCAAAAAACGATCGAGACGCCCATGGATATCAAAGGATTGACGAGCGGTGTCGCCGCGATCGCTTCGGGAGACCGCCATACGTGCGCGGTTACGAAGGATGGAGGGGTTAAATGCTGGGGGGATAATACCTACGACCAGCTGGGGAACGGCACGACCGGGGATACCCGAGAGCTCACGCCGGTAGATGTTCGTGGATTTGCGGAACCCGTTTCCGGGATCGTTCTCGGCGTGGCGCATACCTGCGTGATTGCGAAGGATGGGAACGTGCAATGCGTGGGGGCCAACTGGTCCGGCCAGCTGGGCGACGGCACGACCGAGGAACACACCATGCCGGTGAAGGCGGTCGGTTTGGGAAGCGGCGTCCGGCAAGTGACGGCCGGATACGATTTCACCTGCGCGCTGACGGCGTATTGGGCGGTCAAATGCTGGGGCGAAAATGAGAATGGCCAGCTGGGGGATGGATCGCTTGCGGACCAACATATACCGGTGGATGTGGACCGTATGTCCCATGGGATCTGGAGTATAGCCGCCGGCGCAAGCCACGCCTGCGCGCTCACGGATCAGGGGGAAGTCGAATGCTGGGGGGATAACTATCAAGGCCAGCTGGGGGATGGGACTACCATCAGCGCCAGCCATCCGCTGAAAATAAAGGAACTCGCCTCCGGCGTGCAGGCGATTACGGCCGGGATGCGTCACACCTGCGCTCTCATGCCGGCCCGCGGCGTCAAATGCTGGGGCGGAAACGATTACGGCCAGCTTGGCGATGGAACAAACATACAGCGGGCAACACCTGTGGATGTGGCGGGTTTACAGGAGCCTGTCACGGCGATTGCCGCAGGGCCCGATTTTACCTGCGCGCTCACCTCTTCCGGGGGAGTCAAATGCTGGGGTGCCAATCGGGATGGAGAACTCGGCGATGGGACATTCACTTCCCGCAGCCTGCCGGTGGATGTGACCGGCCTTGCAGGCAGTGTGAACGCGATCGCCGCCGGATACAGTCACGCTTGTGCGCTGACGGCGGACGGCGGGGTCGAATGCTGGGGGCGCAATGCGGACGGCCAATTGGGCGATGGCACCATCGAAAACCGGAACACGGCGGTCGAAGTGTTCGGATTAACGAGCGGCATTGTAAAAATCGCGGCCGGGGGAGCGCACACCTGCGCCATTACGAAAAACGGAGGAGTTAAATGCTGGGGATCTATTGACTATGGCAGAGACGACATGAGCATGGGCGAACCGACGGGTGTGTTGGACGGTCCGATCCAGCCCATTCCGTCAGTGCTGCTGATCGCAACAGGCATCCTGGCCGTGGTGATTGTTTTCCTTGGGGTGCTTCTTTTCCTGTGGAGAAGAAAGGCTCCCACGAGCGGCGCCAAGCCCGCCAAAGTTGCTTCCTGATTGCCGGGGGAGCCTTCTCCCAAGGTCATGAAGTAACGTGACATGTGTGTGGATTCTTTCTCGAGCTGACACTCCGAAAGGTTGGACCATCGACCATGGACGCTTGACAATCGCCCCGCGTCGATGGTCCGCCTGAATCAACTATACGGAATAGGCTTATCCCATTGATGGTACCTTCAGGCAGCGATCTTGGTTTCACCTATCGAATTGTCAAGCGGGGTGAAGTGCAATTGATTCATCACGGCCGCCTGGCCGTAATCCTTCGCGGGGAACGGGCGCAGGATTTCCTCTTGGAAGTCGAGGAGTGCAGCGATTCGGATGCACAGCAGCTTATGGCGCGCCTGAGCGGTAACTATAAACGCGGCAACGAACGCACCGCGAAGAATCATCCCCGCAACCGCGGTGGATAGCAGCCCCGCGCCCCAGCATGGCTTCAAGTAACTCCCCAATAAAAACCCATGCCCGCGATTGTATTTCCATGGTCCATCGTCCATGGTCCGTGGTCGAATGTCGATGGCCCATGGTCGATGGTCGACTATAATAAAGGAACAACCGACGCAGGTTTAAACACGCGCAGGAACGATTCAACTCCAACGAGGAGATCCCCATGCGTTTGACCGGCACTTTCCTTGACGAAATTTCGCACGACATCCCGCACCAGAATTGGGGGCCGGAGGAATGGGAGCGGGATTTCGGCGCCATGCGCGCGATCGGGATCGACACCGTGATCCTGATCCGCTCCGGCCATAAGCGCTGGCTGACCTACCCCTCGGACGTCCTCATCGAACGCGAAGGCTGTTACCGCCCGCCGCTGGATCTGGTGGACATGTTCCTCACGCTCGCCGAGCTTCACGGGATGGCATTCTACTTCGGTACGTATGATTCCGGCCGCTACTGGTCCGCCGGCGAGTTCCAGAAGGAGGTCGATCTCAACCGCGCCGTAGTCGATGAAGTGTGGGCGCGCTATGGGAAACGCGCGGCGTTCAAAGGCTGGTACCTTGCCCAGGAGGTCAGCCGCCGCACCAAGGGGATCATCGAGCTGTACGCCAAGATGGGCCGCCACTGCAAGGATTTCTCCGGAAAATTGCCGGTGCTCATCTCGCCCTGGATCGATGGGCCGAAGTCGGCGAGTTCTTATGACGCGCTGACGGATAAAGGCGGAGGGATCTCGCTGGCCGAGCATGAAGCGGAGTGGGGGGAGGTTATGGGGGGCATCCGCGGCGCGGTCGATATCGTCGCTTTCCAGGACGGGCATGTGGATTTCCACGCGCTGCCGGATTTCCTGGCCGTGAACAAAGCCCTGGCGGATAAGAACGGCCTGCACTCGTGGAGTAACGTCGAAACCTTCGACCGCGATATGCCGATCAAGTTCCCGCCCATCAAATGGGAAAAACTGCTCCTCAAGCTCGAGGCCGCGCGCAAGGCGGGCGCGGAGAAGGCGATTACCTTCGAGTTCTCGCATTTCCTCAGCCCGCATTCGTCCTATCCGCAGGCCGGGCACCTCTTCCGCCGCTACTGCGAATATTTCGCAATCCAACCCGGCTGGAGAGAGCCGCCCAAACGCGTTCCACTGTAAAGGAGGCGCTTTTCACCATGACCGCCTACGCCGAACTCGCCGATCAATACCGACGCGCGCTGCTTGAGGATGTAATCCCATTCTGGGAGCGGCACTCCGTCGACCGCGAGTGCGGCGGTTTTTTCACCTGCCTGGACCGTGACGGGACCGTGTTCGACACCGACAAGTTCGTGTGGCTGCAGGCGCGGCAGGTTTGGACCTTCTCGATGCTCTACAACCGCATCGAACCGCGGCCGGCCTGGCTGGAAATCGCCCGCCACGGCGCGGATTTCCTCATTCGGCACGGCCTCGCGCCCGACGGCAACTGGTATTTCTCGCTGACCCGCCAGGGCCGGCCGCTCGTCCAGCCCTACAATGTCTTCTCGGATTGTTTCGCGGCGATGGCGCTGGGTCAGTATTCACTCGCGGCGAAAGATGAAAAGGCCGCCGAGTTTGCGCGGACGACCTACCGCAATATCCTGCGCCGGCAGGAGAATCCGAAAGGGATCTATAACAAACTGGTTCCCGGAACGCGCCCGCTGAAGAATTTCGCGCTGCCGATGATCCTGTGCAACTTGGCGCTCGAACTCGAGCGCTTGCTCCCGCCGGAGGAGACGGAAGCCACGATCGACGAGTGCGTGACGGCTGTGCCGGGCCGGTTCCTCGACCCGCAGCGGAATATCATCCTCGAAAACATCGCGCCGGACGGAAGCCGGGTGAATTCGTTCGAAGGGCGTTTGCTCAACCCGGGGCATGCGATCGAGGCGATGTGGTTCCTGATGGACATCGGCATCCGCCGCGGGGACCGGGCTCTGATCGAGAAGGCCGTGGGAGTGGTGCTTTCGACGCTCGAATTCGCCTGGGACAACGAGTACGGCGGCCTGTTCTATTTTCTCGACCGCCTCGGCCGTCCGCCGCAGCAGCTGGAGTGGGATCAGAAGCTGTGGTGGGTGCACATCGAAACGCTGATCGCGCTGAGTTTGGGCTTCGCCCGAACCAAACGCGCGGAGTGCTGGGAGTGGTACGAGCGCGTGCATGAATATACCTGGAAGCATTTTCCCGATCCCAAGTTGGGCGAGTGGTATGGCTACCTCAACCGCCGGGGCGAAGTCCTTTTACCGCTCAAGGGTGGAAAGTGGAAAGGCTGCTTCCACGTCCCGCGCGGTTTGTTCCGCTGCTGGAAGATTTTCGAGACCTTGGCGGATTCATAAATGGCAAGACGTTGTCAGTCGATCGGGCGGATATCCCGCATTTCCAACGATCCTATGGAACAATTTTGGGGTGGCAGTCGGACGGGTCTGTTTGGAAGCCCGGCGGAGGCCGGGCTTGGTATGCCAGCCCGGGGCTTCAGCCCCGGGCGGTGGGATTCCACCGGTGGTTTCGTCTCGATGATTCCTGTTTGAGTGGGCGCCTGTGGTAATGGAATTCACCGCTCTTCTCCAAAAGGATCTTCTCGCGCTCGGCGTGCGCTCCGGCGGACTGCTGCTCGTCCACAGTTCGCTGCGTTCGCTGGGGCGGGTGCCCGACGGGGCGGAAACGGTCGTCCGCGGATTGCTTGCCGCGCTCGGACCGGAGGGCACGCTGCTCATGCCCGCGCTGACCTTCGAGCGGGTGACGCCCGATAATCCGGTCTTCGACATCCGCTATACGCCTTCCATTGTGGGGGTCATCCCCGAAACCTTCCGCACGCGTCCCGGCACACTTCGCAGTTTGCATCCGACGCATTCGGTGTGCGCCGCCGGGCCGCTGGCCGCGGCGCTGATTAAAGCACATGCATCCGATACGACCCCTTGCGGTCCGAACTCGCCGTTCCGGGCGCTTCCCGAACGCGGCGGGCAGATACTCTTTTTGGGATGCGGCCTGGAAGCGAACACGTCCATGCACGCCGTCGAAGAAATCGTCGTGCCCTCGTATCTCTACGATCCCCCGATCCAGTACCGGCTGATCCTCGCCGACGGATCGTCGCAGACGAAAACTTACACGCCGCACAACTTCCGCGGGTGGCGCCAGCGCTACGACCGCGTGGCGGAGATCCTGCGCCCCCCGGATTTGATCCGCGCCACCGTTGCGGGTGCCGTGTCGATCCTGCTCGACGCGGCGGCGATGTGGGATGCGGCGCTAGCAGCGCTGCGCCGGGATCCGCTGTTTTTTATCGAGAAGGCGGATGCGGGGTGAAGGCAGCGGTTTACCCGACTGTGTTTCCAATAGGCCGGCCGAAACCCCTTTCCTTGGAGTGTATAAATGCAAGGGGAAATCCCGTCAGACCTTTCGGTCTGAGGCTCGACTTTCCCGACAATGGAGGCCGGAATGTTTGAATTATGATACATTGGAGTGAAGGAAGTATCATCCGGTAAGCGAAAAAGAGAAACAGGTACGAAGGACTACCCTCTTCTACTTGCATCAGAAGCATACGACCAATCGATTAGGGAAAGGACGGAACCATGACCAATCCGCCGTCTGCCGCACCGACCAAGGGAAAAATACCCACCATAATCGTGATCCTGTTAATCCTTCTGGCTGTTTGTATCGTATTACCCTGTTGTATTATTGTCCTCCTGTCCTTGCTTGGACCCGCCGTCGGCAACGTTTTTTCGGATATCATCATCAGCATCTAAGGGCTGATTCCCTGAAGGGATCGGCGGCGAGCGGATTCTGCAGCCCGCCCACGAATGGATGTCAGCCGCCCTAATAAACGGATTCCCGAATCGGTTGTGTCGATTCTCCGGCCGAGAGATTAAGTATCCCATTAATTCTACGTTGAAGTTTGAGGGCAAGGGAAAGAAAGGTTAGAAATTCTAATAGAATCAACAGGTTGCTGAAAAAGACGCCAAAGGGGGTCCGGCAGTGGTTAATGCGAAAGCAGAAGCCAGAATGGATTCTTTCCTTGAATTGATCCTTACCACCCCCGACTTGAATCTGGATGCGAAATGGACCAATTGATCGCCGACCTGCAGCTTATTTTATTTCCACCCGGGGGATGATGTTACGGATTGGATTGCCTCCGAATAGAAAAGCTTGTCCTGTATTTTTTCACCGCTTGAAGATTGAATTATTTTCCCCTTCCAAAATAATTTTGCATGGAGGGATGTTCCATGAGCGGCCATTCGCAAAAAATCCAGGTTTATATTGAAACCGGAATCAAAAAGACCTTCGCCGCTGCGCTCGATTGGCCGGGCTGGTGCCGTTCCGGCCGGGATGAAGCGGCGGCGATCCGGACACTGGCCGGGTATGGATCGCGATACGGGCGCGTCCTCCAAGCGGCGGGGCTGGATTTCCAGCCGCCGGCGGATGAATCGACCTTTGTGGTCATCGAACGCCTGATGGGGGATGCGACAACCGATTTCGGATCGCCTGGTCAGCCCCCGTCAGCGGATTCGCAACCGATGGGCAAATCGGAGCTTGAGCGTTCCGGCGCGATCCTGAAAGCCTGCTGGCGGGCGTTCGACCGGGCGGCGGAATCCACGGCCGGCCGGGAACTTCGAAAAGGTCCGCGCGGCGGCGGTCGCACTTTAATGGAAATCACCCGCCATTTGCTCGAGGCCGACACGGCTTACCTGGGAAAGATCGGTTGGCCGGGTAAACTGGAGTCGGGTGGGGATGGGGCGGCTGAGTTTCGCCGTATGCGCGCGGCAATCCTCGACGGCTTGGTTGCGGCAGCGGCGGGCAAACTACCGTCCAAAGGCCCGCGCGGCGGCTCGCGCTGGACGGCGCGCTACTTTGTCCGGCGCGTCGCCTGGCATGCGCTGGACCATGCGTGGGAGATCGAAGATCGCACCGGTTAATCGGAGTTTCCGTCGGCCGAAAATTAAAAATCAACTTTTAACAAGGCAATGATGACGGGTCATGGACGAAGGTGGCCGTAATTTCCTCAAATGTAGGTGATGTTATTGAGATGTCATGATCAAGGCAATTGCAAATCGATGTAACTGATTTGTCATGCGAGACGCATCAGGGTACAGGCTGGCCGAAATCAGCCGTTTTTTTTAATTACTCGAGGGCGGCCGTCATATGCCTGTTTCAAGATTGTCACTTCCCCGTAACAACTCGGAAACAGGATTACCGATAAAATAGGTTGAAACGTCCTTCCGCGAGGAGACGGCATGAAAATCCATTATTTCAATCCCATGAAGTGGATCATCCCTTTTATTTTCCTGACGCTCGCCGGTTGCGGGGGGCCCGGACCGGCCGACGGAACAGCGGCCGCCGGCAGGGAGACTTTGTCCGAGGTTTCATCCTGGACCGCTTTGCCGGACAACACGCAAACACCGATGCCTTCTTCGACGTCTACGCGTACGCCGGCTTCAAGTCTGTCGGCAATCGCGGCCGCCGCGGGCCGGAGACATACCTGCGTGATCGTTGACAAGAACAACGTTAAATGCTGGGGAGAGAACGAGGATGGACAGCTCGGCGACGGGACGACCGTTCAGAAAAGTTTTGCCGTGGATGTCCTCGGCCTGGACGAAGGCATAACCGAAATCGCGGCCGGGTATAACCATACCTGCGCCCTGACCGGCTCCGGCGGGGTGCGATGCTGGGGGAATAACGCCTTCGGCCAATTGGGCGATGACACCCAGACCAGCCGCAGCAGGCCTGTGATGGTTCCGCTTCCGGGTTCCATAGTCGCTGTTTCCGCCGGAACCCTGCACTCGTGCGCTGCAACCCGCCGCGAGATTTATTGTTGGGGCATCGTGGAATACCAATATCTCGAGGGCGAGGATGTGGTGGGCATCTCCTTCAAGCCCTACCGTGTCGATGTCGGCAATATCCCCGCCGATGAGCAGATCATTTCGATCGGATCCGGATTTGCGCATGATTGCGTTCTTACGGATCAGGGAAGCGTGTATTGCTGGGGGCGGAACGACATCGGCCAGCTCGGCCGGGGGCCGGCCACCTACGCCGATAATGTTCCGGATAGGGTCCTTGGAATTACCGGCCCCGTTGTCAAACTGGCGGTGGGAGGGTCGCATACCTGCGTGATCCAGGATGACCATATGGTGGCTTGTTGGGGATACAACAAGTACGGCCAACTGGGTAGTTCCCATACCGGCGAGGAAGGTCAGCCGGCGAAAATTGCGGGCTTGAAATATGTGACCGATCTCTCGGCGGGTGCATACCATACCTGCGCAATCCTTTCCGACGGCGGGGCCAAGTGCTGGGGCGATAACCGGTATCACCAGCTGGGCGGAGAGCAGACGGCTTTGGGAAACATCGCGGACATTGCCGGCAAATTCCGGTCGATTGCTGCGGGCGGTTCTCATACCTGCGCCCTGACCGAGAACGGCGGGGTTGAGTGCTGGGGGAACAATAAGTTCGGGCAGTTGGGGGAGAGCGCCATTTCCACCAAAGGTACGCCTGTGCCGACTCGGACCAAAACAATCATCCCGCCAAAGACCCCTGATGCGCCGACGCCCACTCCGGAACCATCCAACTTCGTAGTCTCCATCGCCGCCGGACGCTATCATACGTGTGTGGTCACCGAATCGGGCGGCGTGAAATGCTGGGGCAAGAACGAACATGGAGAATTGGGCAACGGAACCAATAGCGACAGCAGCGTCCCGGTGGATGTGGTCGGGTTGCAGCGTGGGGTGCGGGCGGTGGTTGCGGGTTGGGGGCACACCTGCGCGCTGATAGATTCCGGCGGGGTGAAGTGCTGGGGGTATAACGATAACGGCGAACTGGGCAACGCTTTTAACAGCAACAGCAACATCCCGGTGGATGTCAGCGGGCTGGACGGCGGCGTGATCTCCATCGATGCGGCCGACGATCACACCTGCGTGGTGCTTGCCGGCGGTAATGTGGGATGCTGGGGCTACAACGAATACGGCCAGTTGGGGGATGGCGCGACCGTCGATCGAAATGTGCCGGTGTATGTCCCCGGTCAGCCGGTCGGGGCGCATGCGGTCGCGGCCGGCTGGGGGCACACTTGTGCGCTGCTTGCGACCGGTGGAGTCAAGTGCTGGGGAAATAACGAACTTGGCCAGTTGGGGGATGGATCCGACGCGGAGAACCGGACGAAGCCGGTTTATGTGTCCGGCATGACCTACGATGTATCCGCGATCACCGCCGACGGCGGCCACACCTGCGCGCTGAAGACAAACGGGATTGTGATGTGCTGGGGGGCCAACAAGTACGGCCAGCTCGGCGACGGGACCGGCGAGATCCGCAAGGTCCCCGTTGCCGTGGCCGGATTGAATATGAAAGTCTGGAAACTCGTCGCCGGATGGAACACCACCTGCGCGATAGGAGAGGCGGGAGAGCTGGCCTGCTGGGGATGGAATTACTACGGCCAGCTGGGGAACGGAATCCGTACGACCAGCGCCCGGCCGGTGGTGGCGGGCGAAATGATGTACGGGGTGGTTGATGCCGCGCTCGGTTGGGGGCATACCTGTGTGATCACCGACACGGGCGGCGTGCAATGCTTCGGATTGAACGAGTTCGGCCAGCTCGGCGACGGCACAACCGAAAACGGGTATCTGCCCTTGGATGTGATCGGTTTAAGCGGTTGAATCATCGGGAACGGATGACGGAATAGGAAGCGCAGAGAACGACTCCGGCACCAGGGGAAGAAACGCCGGGAAAGGAAAGGGCGGCCTGCACCAGATCGGCCGTTCTTTCCTTTTTTAATTCGATCAAGCGCGCCATGATTCTTCCAAGGCGCATTTTTTCGTAGGCCGCGCGAAGGGCGATCAACGGCTGTTCGCCGATTTCCGTCGCTTCACACGATGGAATATCCCGTGTTTCAATTCTGTAACATGCCGGTAACAGTAAAGTTGCAGAAGCCGCATAAAATTATTATCGGGAATAGGGATATTTGTCACGATATCCCACAAGGAAGGACGAAATCCATGCGCCAAAATTTTTCTTTCATCAAATGGGTCGCGGGCGGATTGGTTCTGAGTGCCTGCACGTTTTCCCTCTCGCTGGTGCCCAATCCGACGGCGACCCCCATCGTGCCTACGCCCACTCGGACAATGACGAGCACGGTTACGGCGACGGCATCGCCCACCGCCGTTCCGCCCACGCCGACCCCCACCGGTACCAAGACGCCCGTCACCCCCGTCACGCTGGATCCGGCGGCCGCGCCGAAAGGGGATATTGCCTTCGAGAAGGGAACCTACAACGAGGACGGCGTGTATTTGGTCACGCCGAAGATCAAAGGCCGTGGAACACTCGATTTTCTGTACGGGCAGGTGTCCGATCCCGAGTGGTCGCCGGACGGAAAACGGATTGCTTTGAGATTGTACCGGTGGAGGGAGATTTCGGAGACTTCTTCCTACTGGGTGGATGATATCGCCGTGATCAACCGCGATGGGAGCGGTTTTAAAAAGTTGACCAAGATGGAGAAAGGCGACCGGTTGTGGGAATTCACCTGGTCGCCCGACGGCCGCTGGATCGCCGTGGTCCGCTCCAAGATGGACCCCAATTACATCTTCTACGATCACGCCGTATGGATCATCAAGACCGACGGGTCCGGCATGATGAAAAAGATCGGAGATACCACAAGCAGCGATGCCCATGTGGATTGGTTCCCGGACAGCAAGCGTCTGGCCTATCTGGATCCGGGGGGACTGCTGGTGATTGCCTCCATCGACACCGGCGAGACGATAACGATGGATTTAGTCGATTCGCCGGAGGAGAAGTATCGGATCTTCGATGTCTCGGCGGATGGAAAATCAGTGGCGTATCTGGAATATTCCGACAAGGAATATTCCCTTCGCATGGTCAACCTGGAGGGCTTCCAAGAGGGCGACGAGCCTGAGGAAGTGATCCTGTTCGAAGGCACGATGGAAGATATTAAATTAATTATTCCGATGGCGGGTGACCTTTCCTTGTCGCCGGACGGCGGGTGAGAGATTTATTTCCTCACCGAACCCGGAAAAGCCACCCTCCAGCTTTTTTCCATCGGGAGTTCCGAACCCGTCACCCTTGCGGAGCTTACTGATTACTCTCCCGATTTGGAGCGGTTGGATCCCCAAATCGATAGGCTCATCCCCGCGTCTCCGAATTGGAAACCCGGCTGGTCGTCGGACGGCGAGTGGATCGTGTATGCGACGGCCATCTCGGGGCAGGGTTGGGAAAACGGGAATATCTACATCGTCAACGCCGATCAGGCCTTGGCCGGCACGATCGAACCCATCCTGGTGGCGGAGCACGGAAGGCGGCCGGATTGGCAGCCGGCGGTATGAAAGACGCAGCGGCCGAATTTACTGTGTATCCATTCCGTAACAGGCTCGTAACAGCCAAGTTGCAGAAGTTGCATAAAATTATTCTCGGGAACCAGGATAACATTCACGAGATACTCAACAAAGGATGAAAACCATGCGCAAACCTTTTCTCTTTTTCACATGGCTGGCGGGCGGATTGGCCCTCGGGGCCTGCACTTTTTCGCTCTCGCTGGTGCCCGACCCGACTTCGACTCCCGTCGTGCCAACCATCACCCTGACCCGGACGATCACCCTTACGGCGGCGGATTCGCCTACCGCCATGCCGCCCACGCTGACCCCTACCAACAGCCGGGTGCCTGCCACTCCTATCAGCTTGGATCCGGATGCCGTGCCGAAGGGATCGATCGCCTACGATCGGGGAACTTATGGGGAGGATGGAATTTATCTGGCGGCCGCCAATGCGGCCAAGCCGGGTGCGCTGAGCTATCTGACCCGCGCCGGATTCGAACCCGTTTGGTCGCCCGATGGGAAATCGATAGCTGTCCATGTGGTCCGGTTCGAGAACTCACCGTCCGGCTCCATGACCTGGGTGGATGATATCGGCGTGATCAACAGCGATGGAAGCGGCTTTAAAAAACTGACCCAGATGCAGTCCGGCGACCGGTTGTGGGAGTTTGCTTGGTCGCCCGACGGCCGGTGGATCGCCGTGGTCCGATGCAAGATGGAAGCCGTCCCCAACGGCCTCAGTTACTCGGACGCGGCGGTGTATGTCCTCAAGTCCGACGGTTCCGATACGATGAAGCGCATCGCCGATGTCAGGGATTTCGAATCCCACATCGAATGGTTCCCGGACAGCGAGTATTTGGGTTTCCTGGATCCGGGCGGCCTGTTCACCATCGCGTCCATCTCGACGGGGGAACGGATTACGATGGGCGATACGCAGGCGCCGGATTTCAGCCATCAGACTTTTTCGATTTCACCGGATGGAAATAACCTGTTCTATGTGACCTACACTTCCACGGATTTCACCCTGAAAAAAGCCCGCCTCGAAGGACTCCAGAAGGGGGAAACGTGGCAAGAGACGGTTCTATATACCGGACCGTTGGAGTCAATCGGCATTTTCACCCCGATGGCGGGCGATCTTGAATCATCGCCGGACGGCACCCGCCTGCTTTTTGTCCAAAGCGAGGGCGGCAAGGCGGTGTTGCGGCTTTTACCCATCGGGAGTGATGATCCCGTCACTCTTGCGGAGCTTTCGGATTGTTCCGATGCGGCCAAAGAGCTCGATCCCAGCGTACGTTATGCGTGCTGGTCTCCCAACTGGAAACCCGGTTGGTCGTCGGACAGCCAATGGATCATGTATGCGACAGCCGTTTGCGGATCGGGCTGGGAAAGTGGGAATATCTACATCCTCAATTCGGCGAAGGTCCTAAGCGGCTCGATCTCTCCGGTCCTGCAGGCGAAAGGCGCCAGATACCCGGATTGGCAGCCGGTGGGATGAGAACCCTTCCAGGAAATTCGGGATGAGGAGTTCCTGAACCGGAAATCCATCCAGGGTGGCATGCTGGGAATTTGGATAATTGGAGGAATCCGGATGGATTGGATTTGTATAGAAAGAAGACGGCGAAGTCGAAAACCGCCGCCTTCTTTTTGTTTGCCTCCCGGTTCAATCCGGTCCGGGCGTGTCGAAATTGACACATCCCCGTAGCAATCCTGTTACGCGATTCTGATAGAATCCCCGTTGATGAGTGAAAACAGGGTTATTAAGCGGATATCGGGTGTCGGAATGCGGCTGCGAGGGTTGCTGCGGCCGCGCAACCTTCTATTGGCAATGCCTGTGGTTCTGGCCCTCGTGTGCATCGGGGTGTATGCCGGGATCCGATCCTACGCGCCCGCCGCCCCGCACGAGGAGCCGACGGCGAGCTTGACGCCTTTCCAGCCCGCAACCGACACGCCCGACTCGCCCGGACCTTCTCCCACCCGGGGACCGACCGTAACCGTTCCCACTCCGCTGCCCCTCGCCACGCCGACCCCCTCGGGCATCGCTCCGCCCTGGGCTCCCTATGCCGGTCCGATCCATCCGGCTTCCACGCAAATCCCCACCCCCGCCGAAGAGATCGATCCGGGCGGGGATTCACTCACCCTTGCCCTGCTCGGGATCGATAAAACCGAGACCAAAGGCGCCTACCGCACCGATGCGATCATGATCCTCTACCTCGACCGGGCGCGCAAAACCGTCGCGGTGATTTCCTTTCCGCGCGATTTGTATGTATACATCCCCGCCTACGGCATGCAGCGCATCAACATCGCATTTCAGGAGGGCAAGGCCCTCAACTATCCAGGCGGAAGCTTCGCGCTGTTCCGGGATACGATGCTATACAATTTCGGCCTGCGGATCGATCATTACGCGCTGATGAACTTCCAGGGTTTCAAGGATATGATCGACCGGCTCGACGGGATCGACGTGGAGGTCGCCAGGACTCTCACCGACTATCGGATGGGATATGGCAACTACACGATGGAGGCTGGGGAGCGGCACATGGATGGATCGACGGCGTTGTGGTACGTGCGCGCGCGGCAAACCACCAGCGATTTCGACCGCACGCGCCGCCAGCAGGAGGTGATCATGGCGATCGCGCAGCGCTTGATGGATATGCGCGCGATTCCCAACCTGCCGGGCTTTTTCAGGATTTTCATGGAGTATTTCGAAAGCGACCTGACCCTCGACATCATCACCCCCTTTGCGGATATGGCGGGCTCCGTGTCGCTTTCCTCGCTCCGCCGCTACCGGGTCACCTTCCCGGAAGGCTGCAGCAATTGGACGACCCCCGAAGGGGGAATGGTCCTCCTTCCGAAATACGATGCGATTCACGCGATGCTGGAAGAGGCTATTAACCCGCCCGAATGACAAAAACCGATGAGGACCGCGTGCGTTCCCTGAGGTGGGATTTCATGGTTAAGAATTTTTCCACCGCCATGAGCGTGGTATTTCTCCTTTCCGGCTGCGGCACGCTGAAGATCAACATCGATTACCAGAACACCCCGGTTCCCGCGAGTTCGGAATCCCGACCGGATTTTGCGGAGACGCTTGACGCGATTTCCACGTGGACCTCGACCCCCTCGGGGTCTCCCGCGCTCTCGGAAACTCCGACGGGGATTATTCCTTCAGCCGTGAAGAATGACGTCGTTGCTGTGGCGGCAAGCCGGAATCACACCTGCGCGGTGACGAACGCCGGCAGGGTGAAGTGCTGGGGCAACAACGAGCACGGCCAACTGGGAAACGGCAGCATGGTCAATAGCAACATTCCGGTCGACGTGATCGGATTGACGGACGCGAAGGCGATCACGGCCGGATGGGGGCACGTTTGCGCGCTTACCGCCGGCGGCGGGGTGAAATGCTGGGGATACAATGCCAACGGCGAATTGGGCAACGGTAAAAACGCGGACAGCAGCAGTCCGGTGGATGTCCAGGGGCTGGCTTCGGGAATAGTCGCCATCGATGCAGGCGACGATCATACCTGCGCGGTGACCAACTCCAACAGACTGAAGTGTTGGGGAAAGAACGCTTTCGGCCAATTGGGCGACTGGACGAAAATCAACCGCAGCGTGCCGGTCGAATCGCCTTTTTTTGGGGGCGGGGTGGCGGACGTTTCGGCGGGATGGGGTCACACATGCGTCCAGACAGCCGAAGGCTGGGCGAAGTGCTGGGGGAACAACGCATACGGACAGATGGGTTTCGGCAAGCTGACGGATATCCACCTTCCTGCGGAAGATGTGGTCAACCTGAACGGGAGGGTGCTCGCAGTCACGGCGGATGGGAGCCAGACCTGCGCGCTCACCGCCGGAGGCGGAGCACAATGCTGGGGGAACAACCGCTACGGCCAATTGGGGGACGGAACGACCCAGAAGCAGTATGAACCGGTCCAAGTGACGGGATTGACCTCGGGCGTTGGAAAAATCGAAGCCGGTTGGAATCATACTTGTGCGGTGACCAGCGGGGGCGAGATGAAGTGCTGGGGATGGAACTTCTACGGCCAACTCGGCGACGGGACGACGGTCAACCAGAACGTGCCGGCGCGCGTGGAGTATCTGACGAACGGGGTGAAAGAAATCGCCCTGGGCTGGGGGCATACCTGCATGGTGACCGAACTCGGCGGGGTGAAATGCTGGGGCTTGAACGGATCCGGCCAACTCGGCGACGGCACCTGGGCTGACAGCATGGTCCCGCTCACGGTCATCGGCCTCGGATCGGACGTCCGGTGAATTTTATCCTGCGATGAAAGAGTGCGCCATGATATTGTCAGAAGGTGGAATATGAAAGCAAGACGTTGCCTGACCCTGGGATTATGCCTTCTCCTTTCCGGTTGCGGGACGCTGCAGATCGATATTGATTACGGATGGACCCCGGCCGTTACCGGATCGGAATCCACACCCGCGGTGGTCTCCTCCCCGGTGGAGGATGGACAAACTCCCGTTTCAACAGCCACGGTACAACCCACGGCCGCAACAGCGCAAACCCCTTCCCCGACCTCGATCGTTCCGCTCATCCTGCATGCGGTCGCCATCTCCTCCGGCGAGAAGCATACCTGCGTGGTAACGGACATGGGCGGCGTGAATTGCTGGGGGAACAACGAACACGGCCAGCTGGGGAACGGGACCATGGTGAACAGCAACGTTCCCGTGGAGGTGAAGGGGGTGGAAAACGTCAAGGCGGTTGCGGCGGGCTGGGCGCATGTGTGCGCGCTCACCAAAGACGGCGGGGTGAAGTGCTGGGGATACAACAAGAACGGCGAGCTGGGCAACGGGAAAACCGTAGACAGCAGCCTTCCGGTGGAGGTGAATGGCCTTTCCTCCGGGGTGGCGGCCATCGCGACGAAGGAGGATCACACCTGTGCGGTCACCGAAGCGGGCGCGGTGAAGTGCTGGGGCTACAACGAATTCGGCCAGCTGGGGGATGGAACCAAAACGAGCCGCAGTGTGCCGGTGGATGTCCAGGGATTGACGGGCAATGCCGTGGAAGCGGTCGCGGGTTGGGGTCACACCTGTACGTTATCAGCCGGCGGCGGCGTGCAGTGCTGGGGAAACAACGTGTACGGCCAATTGGGGTACGGCCAGGAGGTCACCCTCCGCCTTTCGCCGGTGGATGTTCTGGAAATGCAAAGCGGAGTGATCGGAATCAGCGCCGCCGGCGGCCAGACCTGCGTGCTTTCCACCGGCGGCGGGGTTCGCTGCTGGGGCAACAATAAATACGGCCAGTTGGGGGATGGGACGAGCGAAATCCGATACAGCCCGGTCGCGGTCGACGGCCTTGCGCAAGGCGTCGCCAAGGTGGTGGCGGGTTGGAATCATACCTGCGCCGTGATGGGGAACGGCGAATTGAAATGCTGGGGCTGGAATTATTACGGCCAGCTGGGGGATGAAACCAAAGCCACCCAAAGCCGGCCGGTGAACGTCCGGAGATTGATGGAGGACGCGGTCGATGTGGCCCCCGGATTGGCGCACACCTGCGCCATCACGGCTGCCGGCGGGGTGAAATGCTGGGGGCGGAATGATTCCGGGCAGTTAGGCGAGGGCACCAACCTCGACAGCATTGTGCCGCTGAGCATAACCGGGTTGCGCTCGTCCCTCATTCCCCCGCCGACCAACGGGTCCGCGGGCAAAGCGCGGGCCGTGGCGGCCGGCGCCGCGCATGCCTGCGCCCTGACCGGTTCTGGCGGCGTGAAGTGCTGGGGGAGGAACGACCACGGTCAGTTGGGCAACGGCACGCAGGCGGCAAGCCTTGCCCCGGTGAGCGTCATCGGGTTGACCCAGGCGGTCGTTGCCGTATCGGCCAGCATGACCCATACCTGCGCGCTCACAAGCGCCGGCGGAGTGAAATGCTGGGGGCAGAATTTGTACGGCGGGCTGGGAGACGGTTCGATCAGCGACCGGTCGGAGCCAGTGGACGTCGTCGGATTAAACAGCGGGGTGTTCGCCGTATCAACCGGAGGCGGTTTCACCTGCGCCCTGATGGAGGATGGCCGGGTGAAGTGCTGGGGGTACAACCAAAAAGGAGCTTTGGGAGACGGCACCACGGCGGACCGCTTCACTCCGGTGGATGTCGAGGGATTGGGAAGCGATAATTCCGCCATCGCCAGCGGTGCGGAACATGCCTGCGTTTTGACGACCAGCGGTGGAGTGAAGTGCTGGGGGTCGAATGATTATGGACAACTGGGGGATGGAAAGGTGGTGAGTCGGGGGAAACCGGGGTTTGTAGTCGGGGTTACAAGCGGCGCCCGCGGGATTTCCGCCGGATGGTCCCATACCTGCGCGGTGTTGATCGAAGGCGGAATCCTGTGCTGGGGCGCGAATGGAACCGCCCAGCTCGGGGACGGCACCCAGGGGGAAGAAAAAACCTTTCCCGTGATCGTCGCCGGATTGACGGAGAATATGATCCTTGTCGGCGCCGGCGACAATCATACCTGCGCATTAACCGCGCAGGGAGGCGTATGGTGCTGGGGGAGCAATACGTACGGCCAGTTGGGAGACGGGATGTTCTTCTACGGATCGGGCGACTCCGCGGTGGATTGGAGTCCCCTTCCGGTCGCGGTTATCGGGTTGGAAACCGGCGGCGTGGCTGTCTCCGCCGGATCGAACTTCACCTGCGCAATGACGACTCTCCTGCAGGTGAAGTGCTGGGGTTCGAACACATACGGTCAGTTGGGAAACGGCACGACGGTGGATCGGAATATCCCCGTTCTGGTGGCGGGGCTGTAAGGATCCGCGTTGGATCGCCTCCTGGGCTTTAATCGTTATCCTGACACGGTTTCGCTCGATGAGGATGCCCATGCACAGAAAGTGCTTCGCGTTGCTTCTGATTTTGTTTCTCGCCGGATGCGGCACGCTGAAGGTCGATGTGGATTTTGGATCGACGCCCGGCAATTCTGAAGCGGGCTCTACGCCGACCCCCGTGGTCCTTCCGGTTGTCGGCGCGGATACCCCGACCGGAACCGCAACGCCGCCGGCCGCACAGCCTTCCGAGTCGACGGCAACGGCAGGCGTTCCGCCTGTGTTGCGGGCGACAGCTGTTGCATCGGGCAGGGCGCATACCTGCGTCGTGACCAACGCCGGCGGGGTGAAATGCTGGGGGAAGAATGAACACCGCCAATTGGGGAACGGCGGCGTGGTCAACAGCAATATTCCGGTGGACGTGAACGGCCTGGGCGATGTGAAGGCGGTCGCGGCGGGCTGGGAGCACACCTGCGCGCTGACAAACGCCGGCGGGGTGAAATGCTGGGGATTCAACCAGAATGGCGAATTGGGAAACGGGGTAATTAATGATAGCGGCGTGCCGGTTGATGTAAGCGGCCTGACTTCGGGTGTGTGGGCGATCGAAGCGGGGGACGATCACACCTGTGCGCTCACCGACCAGGGCGAAGCAAAGTGTTGGGGATCCAACCGGTTTGGCCAGCTCGGCGACGGATCGACGACCAGCCGAAGCGTCCCGGTGGCGGTTCAGGGAATCTCGGGCAGGGCGTCGGCCGTTGTGGCGGGTTGGGGACATACATGCGTCCTGACCGACGAGAAGAGCGTCAAGTGCTGGGGCGATGACGAATACGGGCAGTTGGGATACGGCCAAACGGAGGATTACCGATTCACACCGATGGATGTGATGGGTCTGGTCCGCAGCGTGGTGCGGATCTCCGCGGACGGCGGCCAGACGTGCGCGCTGACGATCTATGGGGGGGTAAGCTGCTGGGGCAGCAACAAATACGGGCAGCTGGGTGATGGAACTACGGAAACCCGGAACAGCCCGGTGCAGGTCGCGGGGTTGACCCAGGACGTGATTGATATCGCGGCCGGTTGGAACCACACCTGCGCGCTCGTCAGCGGCCGCGGGATGGAATGCTGGGGCTGGAATTACTTCGGGCAATTGGGCGACGGCACGAAGGCGTCGCGGACCACGCCGGTCGATGTCTACGGATTATCGGAAAGCGTCGATGCGATGGGCGTCGGCTGGGCCCACACCTGCGTGGTGACCGACCTCGGCGGCGTGAAATGCTGGGGGGCGAATGAATCCGGCCAGCTCGGTGACGGCACGAACCTCGACAGCCAGGTGCCGCTGACGGTCGACGGGATGGGCGGAGCCCCGTTGCCTTCCGAGGCGGCCGAACCCTCGAATTCCGCAACCCCTGCACCGTCAAGTACGAATATAAAATCAAAAACTCCGACACGAACCAAGACGGCCGCAACCAGTGATCATACATACACCATTTCGGCGTCGACCCCCTCTCCAAGAGGGCTGACCAAACCGACGAATACCTTCACCCCGGAGCATTAATAGAAACCGCATGATTCCGTGCCGGATGTTTCAAAACTGTTGCAGTCCCGATGAAGGACGGTAAAACAACGGGACATGATCCGGGACGACTAATCGAAACCAACTTAAAATAATATTCGTTAATTCACATCGAAGACACCGGCCGGTCGGACCTTGGCTCAGCCTGCACCCGAAGTCGGGATTGGAGACGCCGTCCGCCGCCGGGAAAACCCTGCAGAGTCTGGCGATGCTGCGCCGATTGACATTTACCCTTGGTTTGCTTTTATTCCTTGCTGGATGCGGCACGGTGAAAATTGACCTGGATTCCCAATTGACCCTTTCGCATTCCAAGCCGAGTTCCACCCCCGCCGTCTCGAGCCCATCCGTGATTACCGACATGTTGACGTCAACATTTTCCCAGACTTTGTTCCCGACACTCCTGCGACGTATTCTCCGCCGATAGCGCCGTCCGATACGGCAACACCTTCCCCTTCAATCACCTCCTCGCCGTCAAATACGGCAACCACTGTCCCATCGAGGACCTCCACGCGCACCCGAACCGACGCGCCGCCCGAAAAGGTGCAGACGCTGACCGACACCCCTGCGCCGACGGACACTCTTGCAATAGCAGATACCCAGACCACAACTCCTATTATTTTGGAACCCCAATCACCGACCGCCACATGTACCCGGACAGAAACGATGACGCGAACTGGAACGCGTACACCGACCGAAACGCGTACATCGACAATGACGGGAACATCGGATACGCCAACACGTACCCTAACCACAACGCGTACACCAACACGGACTTCGACCGAAACCACAGAAGAGACCGTGACCCCTGCACCGACACGATCGAAAACGCCCATAACTCCGATTTCGTGCGGTTGCCAATGGCAAAACGCATACCTTCATTCTCGATAAAAATTTTTAACCTGTCATCGTATGGGGCATAAACGCAAGTATGGGGTAATCGGTACCAATGTAGAAGTTGGAGATTTTCCGAAGCAAATCAGGTCGGTTTTGGAAGATAAGAATAATTTATCGGGTCCACTGTCATTAAGGGCGAGTCGGCTCCCTGGCGCATGAGCCCGGTCTCCCCATGAAAATCCCTGGGGTAGCGGTTTTTTTATTCCCCTTGTTTCGTCTTCTGAAGAATGTGCATCGATACCGGCAGTGTGACCGCGAACACGGTACCCCGCGCGCCGTCCCGCCGGCTGCGGACCGTCACTGTCCCCTCATGCCGCTCCACCACGCGCCGGACCAGCGCCAGCCCGAGCCCGCTGCCTTCGTATCCGCGCGCGTTCGAGCCGCGGTAGAGTTCTTCGAACAGGCGCGGGATTTCCTCCGCTGGAATCCCCGGACCGGTGTCGGCGATTTCCACCTGCACATGGCGGGCTTGTTCCATCGCCCGCACCTCCACCGTATCCTGCTTGCCGGTGTACTTCATCGCGTTCTCGATCAGGTTGAAAAACGCCAGGCTGAGCAGGTCGCGGTCGCCGATGATTTCCGGCAGCGGCCAGGGGACGCTGGGAACCACCAGGCGCAGATCCCTCCCGCTTCCCGAGGGGTGCGCCCGCACGGCGTCTACGGTTTCCTGCAGCAATTGGCCGAGGTTGACTTTGTCATATTCCAGCGCGATTTCTTCCAAATCCGCAAGCTTTCGCAATCCGGCGGTGAGTCGGGTCAGACGCTCCACCTGGTGCTGGATATCGGGAATGGCCGAAGGCGTGGCACCGGATGCGCCGGCGCCTTCCAAATTGGCCAACGCCGCCCGGATGCCCGTCAACGGATTCTTTAATTCGTGATCCAGCCGGCGCAGGAAGCGCCGCTGAGCCTCGGCCTGTTTCTTCCGCTCGCGGGAAAGGCTGAGTTCGGATCGGGAGGCGTTCCGATGCCGGATCAGGACGATCGAAACCCACACGACGCTGATGAGAATGCCGCTGAAGAACGCCAGCAGGCCGAAATCGATCTTGATCACGAGCAGGGGGAGCGGTCGAAGCGTCTGTTGCAGGACGGTCATGATCGCCAGCCCGATTGCCGCCGGCACGAGAGCGATTGCGACGCGCAGTTTCATTGCTCGCCTTCCACCGGAGCGCGGAACCGGTATCCTTCGCCGGTGACGGTTTCGATGAACTGCGGTTCCTCGGCTTCATCCCCCAGCGCGCGGCGCAGCTCGGCGATGCGGGTGTCCACCGCGCGCGTCCCGGCGGGGTAATCCCATCCCCAGACCGCATCCAGCAGCCGTTCGCGCGTGATCAACTCGTCCGGATGAGTCATCAGGTATTCCAGAAGCGAAAGCGCTTTGGGCGTCAGGGGCAGGATGTTCCCGCCCAGCGTCACCCGCCGCGCGCGCCGGTCAAGGACCAAACCGGCGGAGGTGATCTTCCAGGCGGAGGAAAGCGAGACCGGCGAGCCTTGCGCGCGCCGCAGAACCGCCCGGACGCGGGCCAGCAGTTCGCGGGGATCGAACGGCTTGTTAAGGTAATCGTCCGCCCCTTCCTCGAGGGCCATCGCGCGCTCTCCGGCTTCTCCCACCTGGGTCAGCAGGATGACCGGCAGGTGGTTGCCCTGGGAACGCAGGGTGCGGAGCACCGCCCGGCCGTCCATTTCCGGCATGAGTACGTCCAGGATGACCAGGTCGGGAGAATCTTTTACCACGCCCTCCAGCGCTGCTTTGCCGTTGGCCGCGCATTGCACGCTGTATCCCGCGCGTTCCAAAAACGCGCTCAGGTGCTCCGTGATCGAAGGTTCGTCGTCGACCAGAAGGATTTTAGCAATCGGTTGGGACATAATTCGTTTGCCCTTGTGAATGCCGCAGACGGATGAGGTATATGATACTGTGTTTTTCCCCGAAGCGGTACTGCGATGCATGGGTCGAATTCCAGCCGGTGTCCGCTGCAATTCGTGCAGCCGGACCGTGAAATTCTCGTGACGATGGCTGCCATCCTATCCGGGATGCGAATTTAAGCGCATGGAAAAGCGCCTGGGGGAAAAATGAAATCTTGGTTTACAATATACTGCGCCTTGGAGATCGGGCATCCCATAGGCGGTTCAGAGCCGGGAAAGCGCATCGAATACATCATGCTGTATCCTGCAGGAGGAAGAATGCACAGTAAGTCTGTCAGTCTTATCGCGGCATCCGTGATTCTTTTTATTTTTGCATCCTCATGCAAACCCAAGGTTCCCGTCTCGGAGCCGCTTGCGGTTTCCAGGATCGCGGCCGGCGGGAACCAAACGTGCATAGTGGATAAGGGGAAAGCGAAATGCTGGGGGGAAAACGACGGCGGGCAGTTGGGAGAAGGGACGTTCGAGAATAGAAACACGCCGGTCGATGTGACGGTCCTGGCGGACGAAATTTCCTTTATCTCGGTGGGATACAAGCACACCTGCGTGTTGACCAAAAACGGCGACGTGATGTGCTGGGGAGGCGGTTGGACCGGCCGCTTGGAAGGCGGAACGGATGGAGGATATCGGGCGGTTGCCGCGGGTGGTTTCCACACCTGCCTGGTGACTCGCGCCGGAGGTGCGCAGTGCTGGGGTGGAAACGCCCTTTCCGGTATGGGAAACGATACGGAGGGAGATCCCGGCACGCCCGCCGATGTTACCGGATTGACCGACGGGATCCAGGGAATAAGCGCGGGGGTGGAGTTCTCCTGCGCAATCCACAACGGGGGCGCGATATGTTGGGGATTGAACGACGCCGGCCAATTGGGTGACGGAACCTTCACCAGTTCTTTGGATCCAAGGGAAGTTCTCGGATTGACGTCCGGGGTTAAAGCCATCGTTGCGGGAGTGTTCCATACCTGCGCGCTGACGGCGGGGGGAGAGGTGTGGTGTTGGGGAGAGAATTTATCGGGAGAACTGGGTGACGGCTCCTATCAAAGCAGCCCGGTCCCGGTGAAAGTGGGCGGTTTGGAGGCAGGAATCCAAGCGGTTGTCGTCGGGGGCAGTCATACCTGCGTGTTAACCAAAGCGGGCGGTGTGAAGTGCTGGGGAGGGAATGCCGGCGGCCAATTGGGAGATGGCACGACGACCGATCGGAATGTTCCCGCGGATGTCAGCGGGTTGACCAGCGGTGTGGTTGCCATCGCGGCGGGAGGAAGCCACACTTGCGCGATGATGAGTGATGGTTCGGTGAAATGCTGGGGGCAGAACGAAGAAGGCCAGTTGGGGAACGGCACCAATACAAGCAGCAACACGCCGGTAAACGTTACCTTCCCGGCGGCTTAGGGGAAAGTCGGAAACGATCCCTCGCCGGCGCCGGCGGAAATCAAGATCGCATCATCCTGTCCGGCGCCGGCGCTTTGCGTGTTGCCGGCGATATATACCCGGTCTCGGAACAGGGCAATCCCGTGGGCGCCTTCGTTTTCCGGGCCGCCCCACATCCGGGACCAAATCAGATTGCCGTCGCGGTCATACCGCAGGAGTACGAAATCCATTCCGCCCCCGCCGCCGTAGCTGTCGGAAGCGCCGGCGATGAAAATGTCCCCCGACGGGCCGATCGCAACCGCTCGCGCATCCTCACTTCCCTTTCCTCCCCACAACTGTTCCCAAATCAGTTTCAGGTTTTTATCCCACTTCCTGAGAAAAATCTGCCCGCCGTTGCCCCGGTCGACCGTCAACCCGACGGTGAACAGGTATGTTCCGTCGCTGGTCATCCCCAGTGCGTCCGTGCCGATCGGACCGTCCCAGACGGTATGCGAAAGGTATTCGCCCGTTTGCTTCGAGAAACGGGCAAGCAAACCCTGTCCGCCCAGGAGATAATTTTCTCCGTCGTACCGTCCGGCGACATAAATGGCATCGGCATCCACCACCATCTGTCCATCCGCCTGGTCCCATCCGCCTCCGCCCCAGGTGTTCGCCCAGATTAAATTCCCCTGCCGATCCAATTTCAGGACGGCGAGATCGTTCCCGGTTGTTTCTCCGGTTGTCCAACCGGAGAGATATAGATAATCTCCATCGGCGACCAGTCCGTCCACTTCTTCATAGCCGAATCCCTGGCTCCAGGTGAATTCCCATGCCGCGCTGCCGTCCTCGGTATTTAGCGCCAACACTGCCATGTCCGCTTCCATCAGGTTGACGGCCGAGGTGTAGGTGAGTCCGCCGACGTAGGCGTAGGCTCCGGCGACGGTTACGATAAATGCTTTCTCCATAAACTTTCCACCCCAACGCGTCTGCCAGAGTTCGGTTCCATCCGGGGCGAATTTGTAGATCACCATATCGGCGAACGGTTCTTTGACCGCCTGTTGAAATGAAGCGAAGTAGATGTTTCCGGCGCGATCGACATCCACTCCCCAGCCCTGATCCAGCTTGGATCCGCCGCGGAGGACGAACCAGGGGGTAAACGAATCGCCGACGGGGGATTGGTTTGCAGTCGATATCGAGGAGGCGGAAAACAGACTGGGCGTGATTGGACGCGCCGGTGAGGCGATACAGCCGAAGATCATCAGCTGCATGACGGAGGCCAAGAAGACGATTTCGGGAAGCGGTTTCTTCTTCATGGAATTCCGATATCAGTGCGAGAATATCTGCAGGATGGTGTCGGTTGCCGATGTGCGGGGAGTATGTAAAAAAGCGCGGATGGATCGATCACATAATATCGTGATGGTGAAAATCTCAAGCGGTCGGTAAATACCGCTTGAATGCCTCCATCTGGTGTAAAACGAGCTCGGCTCCGATGGCCAGGCAGCCGACCGGTTCCTCGGCCAGGTAGGCCGGAATTCCGGTGACGTCGGTCAGGTAGCGGTCCATGCCGCGCAGCAGGGCTCCGCCGCCGCACAGCATGATGCCGCGGTCGATGATGTCGGACGTCAATTCCGGGGGGGTATGTTCGAGGGTGGTGCGGACACAGCCGACAATCTCCTCCAGCGGTTCCTCGAACGCTTCCACCACATCCGCCGTGGAGATGCTGACCGTCCGGGGAAGATTGTTGACCTGATCCCGGCCCTGGATTTCAAGGCTTTCGTTCGGCTCGATGGGTGTGGCGGCGCCGATCCGCAGCTTGACTTCCTCCGCCACCATTTCGCTGATCACCACGCCGTATTTCCGGCGGACGTAGGCGGCCAGCAGTTCATCCAGCCTTCTCCCGCCCATGCGGACGGTGTTGGCCACCACCGGGCCGTTCATCGTGATCACCGATGCCTCGGCCACGCCCCCTCCCAGGTATACGACCATGTTGCCCGAGGGGGTGGAAATCGGCAGGCCGGCGCCGACCGCGGCGGCGAGAGTCCGCGTAACCAGGAATACTTCGCGGCAACCGGCGCGCAGAACCGCCTCGCTGGCGGCGCGGCGCTCCACGCTTGTGATCCCGTGCGGAATGGTCACCATCGCCCGCGGCTTGAAGAGGCTGATCGCACCGCACACTTTGCGGATGAACCAGGTTAGAAGCACCTGGGCGACTTCGAAATCGGCGATCGCACCGTATTGAAGCGGATGAACCACTTCATACCCTTCGGGCACCCGGCCGTACATGTGCCGGGCCTGCTCGCCCACTTCCACGACTTTCTGTTCATCCACGTCGATCACCACCATCGTCGGTTCGCTCAGGACGATCTGCCCGCCCTCGGCGATGATGGTGTTGACTGTGCCCAGGTCGATCCCCAGTTCTTTATAGAATAAAGCCATATTGTGTCAGGTCACTCTCCCGGCAATAGTGCAGGTTTTTTCTTGGGTTCGGGGGGTAATTGTACCCTATTAGACCGGGGCGGTCTTAAGACTGTCTCGATCCGGCTTCGATTACAATTATGCTTCGGGAGTGGAAATGTCCACGAAAAAGTTTTGGATCAGGTTGGTTCTCATCGCGTCTTTCGGGGCGTTCCTAGCTTCCTGCGGCTCCTCCGAAAAAGCCACGCTGACGGTTACTTCCGAAGTAAAAGCGTCGACGGCGACCATCCGGATCGCATCCCCATCGCCGACGGTTCCTCCGTTGGAACGCAGCGCCGTACTTCCCCTGACACTGGGCGGAAACCACACCTGCGCGATGACCATCGGGGACGGGGTCGTGTGCTGGGGCAATAACCGGTACGGGCAATTGGGGAATGGAACGTTCCTCAACAGCAGTGTCCCGACGGAGGTCAGCCGGATGACCTCCGGTGTGATCGCGATCGCGGCCGGTTGGGCGCATACCTGCGCGCTCCGAAGCAGCGGCGGATTGGAATGCTGGGGAACCAATACGAAGGGTCAATTGGGTGATTCCACCACCACCGACAGCCGTTCGCCGGTGGCGATATTCGGACTCTCCGGAGGGGTGAAGTCTGTCACGGCGGGGCACCGCCATACCTGCGCGCTGATGGAAGGGGGCGGGGTGAAATGCTGGGGGGAGAACGCATCCGGCGGAGTGGGCGACGGGACAAGCATCAACCGCAGCGCCCCGGTGGATGTGCCGGGCATGACCGGCGGCGCGACGGCGCTCGAGGCCGGCGCCGGCCACACCTGCGCTTTGATGGAAGGCGGCGCTGTGAAATGTTGGGGATGGAATGCCGGCGGTCAATTGGGGAATGGAACCGTCACCGACAGCCGGCTTCCGGTGGATGTCGGCGGCCTCCCGGGACCTGCGCAGTCTATCGCGGCGGGCGATCAGCACACCTGCGCCCTGCTTGCGGATGGATCGGTTGTATGCTGGGGCGCGAATGCCAGCGGTCAATTGGGAAACGGAACCCGAAACCGGAGCAGCACGCCTGTCCCGGTCGGCGGTTTGTCCGCCGCTTTGGAAATTGCCGCCGGCGGCGCGCATACCTGCGCACTTTTAACCGACGGGGAAGTGAAATGCTGGGGCGACGACCAATCCGGTCAGTTGGGCGACGGTGGCTACGATAATCGGAGCACTCCGGTGGCCGTCAGCGGGCTGACGGGCGAAGTCGATCATATCGCAGCGGGGTTCAGCCACACTTGCGCGAGCATGATGGACCGGCGTATCCAATGCTGGGGATGGAATACCGAAGGCCAGCTGGGCGATGGAACGGTCAAAGGCCGCCGGATCCCCGGGGACGTGCTGGGATTCACCGGCGGGGCTGCAGTGATCTCCGTCGGGTGGTCGAACACCTGCGCGCTCCTCATGACAACCGGCGGGATTCGATGTTGGGGATTGAATGGAGGAGGCCAGCTGGGTGACGGGAAGTTTGCCGACAGCAGTTCCCCGGTGGGGGTGAGCGGGCTCGCTTCCGGGAGGATTTCCGTGGCGGTCGGCGGCGCCCACGTCTGCGCGCTTTCCGGAAGGGGCGGCGTGAAGTGCTGGGGACGCAACGACCGCGGCCAGCTCGGCAGCGGGACGAATGCGGATCAGAACACGCCGATCGACGTCGCTGGTTTGCCGGAAGAGGTCGTCGCGGTCGCGGCCGGGAAGGATCATACGTGCGCCCTTACGTTCCATGGCGGGGTGAAGTGCTGGGGGGCGAACGAGTTCGGCCAGCTGGGAAACGGAACCACGGCGGACAGCGCCAAACCGGTGGATGTCAGCGGACTCTCCGAAGGGATCAGCGCGATCGCCATGGGGGGCGGCCACACCTGCGCGTTGACCAGGAACGGCGGAGTGAAGTGCTGGGGCTCGAACAAATACGGACAACTCGGCGACGGCACGCTGGAGAACCATTCTGCGCCGGTCGACGTCAGCGGATTGACCGCCGATGTCAATTCCGTTTCGGCGGGCGGATTCCATACCTGCGCGATGGTCTCCGGGGTGACTTTGAAATGCTGGGGGTGGAATGCGTACGGCCAGCTGGGCGACAGCACCGCCACCGACCGCACCATGCCGGCGAACGTCATGTGGCTGGCGGGCACCCCCGCCCTTGTTTCAGCCGGGTACGATTTCACCTGCGCCATCATGCGCTCCGGCAGCCTGCGCTGCTGGGGAAACAACGAGTTCGGCCAGCTTGGAGACGGGTCCACCACGACCCACCAGACGCCCGTGGATGTGCGGGGGCTCAAGTACAAGGTGATCTTCCTCGCGGCGGGATTTTATTCCACCTGCGCGGTCACGACCGACGGGCAATCGAAATGCTGGGGAAACAACATCTACGGCCAACTCGGCAACGGCGCCACTTCCAACAGCAACATGCCGGTGGATGTGATCGGTTTGGAGTGATGGGAGTTAAAAAAAATCTACGTCCATTGGGTTTCTGAACAAGTGATTTGGCAGGCTTCACATACAAAAAAGTAAAGCGTGGCATAGTATTCGATACTACTGTTGAATGGATCCGCCAGATCCTTGTTCCGATTGTGGATATCCAGCGAATCGGATGAAAGTTGAAGGATGAACCGCATCGGCTTCCGGCATTTCGGGCAGGAAGGATGTTCTGGACTCTGCAGCCAGACCGGATCGCCTCCCGCCAGGGTCGGCGTGTAATCGAGATTCTCCGGCACATTTCCTTCCCCCCCACGCAATCGAGGCTTTGCTCTCGGGATTGCATTGGTCTTCGATAAATCCGCGCTTGTCAAAATGGCGCGCCCGCAGGATTTCCACCGCCGGTTCGCCCTCGAATCGAACAAAAAACGGATCTTCATAGTAACAATCCAAGCATCGGATGATGCGATACCATCCGCTCTCGCCGCGGCCGACCGCCTTCTTCGGGACTACGAGCAGCTCCTGACAAGGTTTCTTGCACGAGACGCAGGTCAGGGATGAAGGGGTGAGTGACACGATCGTATCGGTTTCTCCAGCCGGGCGAAGGTATCCGGTATACATTCATGTCTCCGAGTAAACCGAGGCGGTCTACAAGACCGCCTTGGTCTTTGGACTATGCCATCCTGCGGATTCTGACTTCGATTCCCGTTTCATTCTTCAATAGCGCCGCAACCCGTGCGATGTCGGTTTCTCCGTAATGATACGGGTAGAGAATCCGGGGCCGGAACGATCGGACGGCGTCCGCCGCCATTTCGGGCGACATCGTATAGGGCAGATTTACCGGCAGAAATGCGATATCGATATCCTTGAGATTTCTCATTTCGGGAATGTTTTCGGTGTCCCCGGCGATGTACACCCGTATATTCCCGAACGTCAGGATGTAGCCGTTGCCTTCCCCCCGGATATGGAAGGGCTTCCCGTTTCCCCTTTTGTGGACGATATTGTAGGCCGGCACCGCTTCGACTTTGATATCGTCGACCGTGCGCGTGTCGCCGTTTCCGATCAGGATCCAACCGGCGAGTTTGGAGATGCAAACCATGGGGAGCAGCAGCTGTGTCTTTTCCGTGCGAACTCCGGCGACCGCCTGCGGATCGCAATGATCTCCGTGTTCGTGGGTAATCAGGATGATGTCCGCCTTGGGAAGGGCGGAGTAATCCGCCACTTCGCTGAATGGATCCGCGTAGATTTCTTTTCCGGCGAAGGTGAACCGCAGGCTCCCATGTCCGAGGAAGGTGATCGTGAGATCGCCCGCGGAGGTGGGAATGGAATCTGATTCGAACGGTTCTTTGGGAGTCATCTTTTTTTCCTTGCTGATGCAGAAAATCCGGATGCCGGCCGCGGTTATTTTGCTTTCAAGAATCTTGTTATGGATTCCCCGACGCGTCCGGGTTGGTCGAAGTGGAGGAGGTGGCCGGCATCCGGCACCGGTTCTGCTTCAATGCCCGGGATAAGGGCTTTGGCCTGCTGCAACGCGGCACGGGCATCGTACAGGATTTCCTTCTCGCCCACCAGGAGGAGAGTCGGAATGTGAAGCTGTTTCCATTCGGCCGTCTCGATCACAGGCCGCATCACGCTCTTGGAGCGCAAAGCCGTCACGCCGGTTACGAACGCTTCGTGGACGGGATCGCCGCGGGTATATCCTTTGACGGACGCCCCGGCCAGGAACCACTCCGCCGCCCCGCGCGAGGAGGAAAGCAGCATCGGCATTCCGCGGATCATCCAGTGAATGGTGAAGGGGGCGAGCGGCAGGCCTGGGCACAGCAGCACGAGACGGTTGACCCGTTGGGGGAAGCGCAGGGCAAAATTGACAGCCAGGAATCCCCCGTACGACATCCCCAGGAGCTGTGTTTTTTCGATTTTTAAACCCGTGAGAAGGTCGTCGAGCCAGTCGGCATAATCGACGCGGCTGGCGGGCATCCGGTCTGGAATGCTTTTCCCCACATCGCCCATCACGTCCACTGCGTACACCCGGTTGGTCCGGCTCAGGCCGGCGATATTGTGGAACCAGTCGGTCGAGCTGGTGAAATTTCCGGGCAGGAGAATCAAGGGAGGGGCGGCGACCGCACCGCTGGCGTTGACATGTGTTTTTCCGAAGCGGGTCGGTATAAGTATGCCGGTGGACGGCACAGGCCACCGGCTGAAGACCGCATCGTAGGCTGCCATGTAATCGGCCTCGCGGATGGGATTTTTATAAATGGATAGTGCATTCGACATGACGGAACTCCTGTTTTGACGTTTATTTTCCGAGGGGATGTACTCTGAGCGCCTTGTGGATATTGCGCATATCCTCAACCGTTCGCCGGGGCGGATGCCCCCGAGTGGAATTTTATTTCGATCCCGCGGGCGTCAATTGCGCCAGATAATTCCCGTCTTCTTTTTGAGAAACCACCCGGCAAGAGAACCCCGCTTTCCCGGCGTGCTCGGTAAGGGTTTCCGCATCCACGTGCAGCCAGCCGAAGAGCGGCCCGCGCAGCCCCTTGTATTCGAATTGCATCCGGATTTCTCCGAAGTAGCGGCTTGCCCGGCGGTTGGCCTCGTGATACGACAGATGCATGGGGTCATTGGTCCGCCGGACATCGAGCGAGTCAAACAGAAGCTGGCCGTTCGTTTTTATCAAAGTGCGGGCATGGCGGAGGAACCGATCCAATCCGGAAACTGTTTCCACCATCCCGATCCCGTGCAGCATCATCAACAGGGTGTCGCAGGGGCTGCCGTTGAAGTCGTACACATTCACAAGCCGTGTGCTCACGACACCCCGCTGCTTCATGATCTCAACCGCCTGGGGCGAAATATCGATTGCCAGGACGCTTAATCCCCGTTCCTGCAGGGCCAGGCTGTGGCATCCGGTGCCCGCGCCGATGTCGAGCACGTCCCCTGCGCAAAGCTCCATCGCTTTCTGTTCGATTTCGGAGAATGCGGAGAATTTCCGGAAGAACACCGCGGCCGGCAGCGTACTCGTAAATCCATCATCGCGGTGGACGATGATCGTCGCCTCCTTTTCGCCGTGCTGAAAATCGATCAACGCCTGTCCAAATGGATCCATCGATTTCGTATCCATCATTCTTCCTCCGGCAGAATTTCGAATGATAAGGACCGCACGTCTGCAAGGTTAATCCAAATCCAACGCGGTCGCCCGGCGCGGCATTCTCCAAAGGATCAGGGCCAGGTTGATGAGTAGGACGACGGTGAAAACCGCTTCTCCGCCCTGGATGGGAAAATTCAACAACTCTTTATCCTGCATAAGATTGAAGACGAAGTGAAATCCGATCACCCATCCCAGATTTCCGCGCCGGATCACCACCTCGCCGAACAGGAGGCCGATCAGAAAGGCGTAGAGGAAAGCGAACAAGTAGTAATCCGGATTCAGAAAATGGAGAGCGGAAAACACCACCGCCGAAACGACCATCGCGGTCCGCACGCCAAGCGGATTCTTGAGGATCAAGAGAATGTATCCGCGGAACAGAGTCTCCTCAGTGAGGGCCACCAGCAGCCAGTATACGAGCATGCCCAGGAGGGAAAGAAAGGATAACCCCCGGCCGATCTCCCCGGGATCGATCTCACCGGTGAGGAACACCATTCCCGCCGCGACCAACCCGATCGACAGGCCCCCCCATACCAATCCCAAGAGGAGGTCTTTCCAAAAGGCGTCATCCCTGAGGTTGAGTCCGATAAAGGCCGGGGATTTTCGAGAGATCAGCAGTTCCGAGCCGACCGCCGCGAGTATCGCCAGGTTAAATGCATATTCCCCGCCTGCCTCGATATTCAGCGCGGTAGCAAGCAGGGCGAAAAGGATCGCGTAGATGAATGTAAGAACAATGACCCGCACGATTTTCCACCCCGACCGCAATTCTTTCTGATTGGTAAACAACACATTCATCGTTAATATCTCCACAAAGGGGTTTTTTCCTCCACGTCGGAAAACCGTAGTCTGTCCTTCGTCAGAGGGATGTCCGGAAATTATATCCGATGAGAACGATTTCATCGTGGGAGGGGCTTGTTTTCATCCGATGGTTGCTTTTTGTTAAGACATCGAAATGACTTCGTACGTCTCCCATATGAATAGCTGAAAAGCCATTCCATTCTCCCGCAGGGAACCGTCTTCATTCATCAGCGCTTTCGCTTTGGGCCCGTCGATGCTGTACCAAACCGCGTTCGACAGACCCAACTCCAGCACTTTTCCCATCAGTGCGGTCACGACAGCGGGATCGATTTCGTGCTGCCCGATTTCGTTGGTGATGACGGGCAGCCGGATCTGATCCTGCAGGAAGTCCACCGTTTCTTCCAAGGCTTTGGGGTCTTCGATATACCAATGGAAATTAATATAGTCCGCGCCGGAAGCGGGGATGACTGCCAGAAGAGCTTTTCCCCTTTCGATTTGTTCGCGGGCCGCCTGAGAATCCAGCCGGTTTTGTTCGTCGGGAGAAAAAACCCGCTGCGAAAACTCCTCCGCGCTGGAGTCCGCTCCGATTTCGAGGTAATGGTCATAGCCCAGCGATGCCGCCAGCAGGCTGACCATGCCCCCGTCGGTGCACGGAATGCCGCGGGAATGCGCTGCGTCGCAGGCTGTTTTCAATTCCTCTCCATATTCCGCGGGGCTGCCCTGGTAGAACAAGTCGGAGTTCTCTTCATTTTCCACGACCAGCAGGGAGGGGCGGCACCGGTCCAGAATGGATCCGACCGTCTCGGCAAAACGGGATAAATCCTGCGGAGGCGTGGATGCCTGCCCGCCGCTGCCTTTGTTCCGCACGGTCAGGATGACCTTTAAGCCGGCCCGTTGGGCGGCGTCGCATTCTTCGCTGGCACCCGCCCAACTCTCGACGAAAATGGCATTTGGGCGGAAGGAGGCCGCTCCCAGCTGCCGGACGAGTTCCAGGCGTTTCTCGATCGTCATCTTCGGCGCTCCGATCATCAGCCCGAAGGGATTATCCCGGATTTCCGAAGGCGATGCGGGACTGGATGCAGGAGCGGACGGCGTCGCGGGTGGAGAATTCCGGAGGAAATCCAACGGTTTGCATCCTATGAGTAAAAGGAGGAAGAGGATGGCAATTCTGTGAAAGCGCACGTTTTCTAATCCCTGCCGTCGCCCGCGGATGGACGCCGGGCTTTCCAGTGAATCCCCGGAAAGAATCCCGGTAAAAATCACCTGCCCATTATTGTGCGGCCGGCGAATATCCTGCAGCGTCGGGGGTGGCTCCGATGTTTCGATCGTCATCGGTCATGCCGGAAATTCCCAAAAACCAATACCCATCGTGCAGAACATGCTCGCGAAAGTGCATTTCAATCGGGGAAGGGAAGATCGGACCGTCGGTCACTAAGGTGTGATATTCGCCGGACTCGCCGGAAGGATCGACCCCGAGTTTCTCCAACTCCGAGACGGCGTTCTCATCGATCATTCTCCCCAGCCATTCCGATCCCAAGGTATCGGCCTTGGTTACGACGATGGTCGCCTTGAAACCAAGCCGGATGAATTCCTCTAGCAATTTCCGGCGCGGGTGTTTCCACAGCGGATGGCGGGCGCGCATGCCGCGTGCGCCGCATACGCGCCGGCACCAATCGCGGTGATCTTCTATGTCGATGTCTCCAAACACGCCGGTTTCGATACCGTCTGTTTGGAATTCGCCAAGCATCTCCGAAAACACCGTTTCATAGGCCTCCCACGACGCAGATCGAAAATCGATCGGAATCCCGATTTGCCGAGCCTGTTCCTCAAGCAGGTATCGGGGCAGCCCGTGAGAGCGCGACGCGCGGCCATCCTCTCTCATCATGGTAAACAACCGCTTGGGAGAGCCGCCCTCCCGGATCGCCCGGTGCAGGGCCAGGCACGAATCCTTCCCTCCGCTCCACGAGCAGAAGAAAGGATGCCCTGCGACGGATTCGTTATTCGGTTCGGACATTTTCACCTGGATGGTCGGATGTGCACCCTCGCGCCTTCGGCCTATTTATCCGGCCGTGGCGTGCACAGGGCGGCTCACCGCATTCCATCGATCTATCTCGCCTCCTCGAACCGGAAGCGCAAGACGGCCAGAACGTAGGCTCCCAGCGCGTAGAGTCCCAGGATTCCTGCGGGAACAAGAATGGTTTTCCAATCCGCGCCGCGCAGGATGATATCCTGAAATCCTTGGATTGCCCATGCGCTGGGCGTCGCATGGCCGATTGCGGCGTAGGTCTTGCCGGCCAGGTCGAGGGAGATAAACGCCCCGCCCAGAAATATGAACACCAGCGTGCCGGCCATCACGAGAAGGACCACCTGGTTTTCATCCCTGGCCAGGGCGCCGATGAGTAAACCGAAACCGGCCGACCACAGGGCGAGTGCGCCCGCCATGAGCAGCACCGCCGCCGGATCATGCCAGTAGTCCAGGCCGGCGGCGAGTTGGCCGAAGATGGTTAAAAGAATCAGCTGTAGGAAGCACATCACAAACATCGCCAGGGTGTGTCCGGCGATAATCTCGGCTCGGCGGATGTCTGTCGTCAGCATGCGGGCCAGCGTCCGCGAGCGGCGCTCGGCCAGCAGGAGGTAGCCGGGCGTGATCATCCCGATGGTGACGAAGATGACCATCATGCCTGGTGAGGCCTGCGCGAAACCGTCCGGCTCGCCGGCGGCGAGCCCGGAGGACTCCAAGGAAACCTTGACGCGCGGATCCCCCCACGCGCGGACCGCATCCGCAAGCGACTGGAGCAGGTATTCCTGCCGCGCCGCATCACTTTCGAAACGGCCGTGCACTTCGGCGCTCAACCGCGCAGCCTGCACCGCCCCGAGCAGCCGCGTCGCCGCAAGCTGGATCGCCCGGTCCGCCGCCTGCCCGGCGGGCGTACCGCGGTCGATGATCAGGGTCATTTGGGGCGATCCTCCCCCCAAAGTCGATTCGCTGAATCCGTCCGGGATGACGATCGCTGCGGCCGCTTTTTGCGAACGGACCAGTTTGTCAAGCGCCGCCGTGTCCTTTTGCCCCGGGTCTGTCGGATGAATTGTCTCCGAATAATCGAGGAGCGTTTTGAAATACGCGCCGAGGACGCCGTCATCCTCCACGACTACGGCGACCGGCAGGCGCGGATCGTCCCCGCCGTTCTGATCGAAGATGACGCCCATCAATCCGGTGAAGAGCACGGGCATGATGAGAAGGAACAATGCGGATTTCTTCTGCCGCAATATTTGAGAAAGATCCTTCATCGCTATGTGAAAGATACGCATGGTGTTTGCCTTTCAAAAAAAGGATTTAGGCGAATTTTGTGTTCATTTTTCTGAGGCCGATCAGCAGGAAGATCAAACCCATTCCTGTTGCCACGGCGGCTGGAACGACCGCTTCCCCCAAGCTGCCGGCGTGCATGGCTGCCGTAAATCCGCGCACGATCCAACCCTGGGGCGTGAACAGGTTGATCGTTTTAAAAAGCGCGGGCACATTGGCAAACGAGGTGGTCATCGTCCCGCCGGCCATTCCGGTGAGGATCACCGCGCCGCCCATGACCAGGAATGCCTGGCGGGTGGAATGCATGAAGGCAATCAACATCACCCCGAAACCGCCGGCGGAGACAACCAACCCCAGCCCGTTGAGGATGACCGGCATGGGGTCGCCCCAATCAATCCCGAACAGAAGCTTCCCGATCCCGATCAACAGGACGGTCTGAAGGCTCAAGAGGAGCGCGACGGCGGCGAATTTACCGGTTAGGATAGCGGATTTTGTTGCGGGAGTCCGGAATAAGCGTGCCAGGGTGCCCTGCTCCTGTTCGCGAAGTATCGACTGAGCCGAAATGGCTCCGACAAAGAAGGCGAAGAAGACCAGCATGCCGAGCATGACAGGACCGATCTGTGCCTTCATGACGGATTCGGACTTTTCCGCTTTTGCCGAGGTCTCGTAGTGAAGGGCTGGATGGACATCCCGCTGGAGGCTCTCCCCGATCGATTGCGCCCACTCCCCATACCGTTGCATGACGATCTGGCGCGCAGCGGGGTCGAACGGTGCGCCCAGTTCCGCGGCACCCGCCCCGGCCGTGTCGGCGGCGATGAGTGCGCCGGCGAATCCGTCGAGGAAATTGGTCACGATGTCGCGGACGACGGCGGGGCCGAGCGTGAGTGCCGGATCATGATAGATTTCAATATCGGCCCGCTCCTCCTCGTGGAAAAGGGCCGCGGTGAAACCGGGCGGGATGATCACGGCGACGTCTGTTTGGCGATTGTCCACGGCGGCGCGCGCGGCGGCTTCGGATTTTTCCTCGGTGACTTCGACCAGATCCCCCAATCCCTCAGCATGAAACATGTCTACGAGCAAATCCCCGGCCAGGAAATCGGGATATTCCTTCACGGGGCGGTCGAGGTTTACGATCCGCACACGCGTTGCCTGCACGTCGAATCCCTGCGAAAGGTTGCTGAACGCCAGGTAGGGCAGGCCGGCTTCCAAAAGCGGCAGGATCAGCATAAAGGCCAGCACGATGGGACTGCGCAGCGAACGTGCCAGGTCTTTGAGGGTGATGGATGCGATGCTCATGATTTTCTCCTAATCCCGCAGCGCTTTGCCGGTCAAATGAAGGAAGACCGCTTCCAGATCCGGTTCCTGGACGTCCATGCCGGTGATGTGCGTCTCCTCCCGGGCGGCGGATTCGAACAGGGTGGGCAGGACGCGCGTGCTGTCCTTCACCAGCAGACGGACGCTTCCATTCTCTTCACTCACCGAATGCACTCCGGCCAGCATGCGCCACATCCCGAGCAGGCCGGCCGGTTTGCGGCTGAGGGTCAGCGAGATGCGATGCAGCCCGCCGACAATCCGGATCAGTTCGCCGTGCGTGCCTTGGGCGATGAGTTTGCCGTGATCCATGATCGCGATGCGGTGCGATAGTTCCTGCGCTTCTTCCATGTAGTGGGTGGTGTAGAGCACGGTGACGCCGCGGGCGTTGAGTTCTTTGATCCCGTCGAGGATGCGCCGCCGGCTTTGCGGATCGATGCCGACGGTCGGCTCGTCGAGGATGACGATTTTCGGCTCGTGGAGCAGGGCGATGCCGATGTTGAGCCGCCGCTGCATGCCCCCGGAATATTTCCCGGCGCGTTCGTTCCGACGGTCGGTCAAGCCCGTCAGGTCGAGGACTTCATCGACGCGGCGTTTAAGCCGGCTTCCGCGCAGGCCGTACATGCGGCCCCAGAAGACCAGGTTTTGCTGCGCGCTCAGGTCGTCGTAGATTGCGATCTCCTGCGGGACGACGCCGAGATTCCGCTTGACGGATTGCGGCGCGCGGAGGATCGAGTGGCCCATCAGCAGGGCGTCGCCCGCGCTCGGCGGAAGAAGGCAGGAAAGCATGGAGATGGTTGTGCTTTTCCCGGCGCCGTTGGGGCCGAGCAGGCTGAAGATTTCGCCTTCCCGGACGGTGAAATCGAGGTTTTGCACGGCGGTGAAACCGCCATAGGTTTTTCGCAATCCTTGCACTTGGATGGCATACGAGTCGGTCATGGGCGGTCCTTTCTGTGTTGCGCCCATGGTAGCGGTTGGGAGGGTGATTTGTGTTCACCCGATCGGGTGATCGGGGAGGGTGGTTCTGTAACCATGGATTACATGGTTGTCCCTAGTGAAAAAATCTTTCTCGCCTCAAAGAATCTCAAAGATTCCTTCGCGTTCTTTGCGCCCCCCGGCCCGACCACCGAGGGCGGGCTTTGCGGTAAAAAGGTTTTATAGGGGCTCGGATATGGAATTAATCGTTGGAAGGAAACAGGCGGAGGACACTGAACTCACAAAAGGTTCAATTCCTGCGCACGCAAGAGCGCCTGGCTGCGGTTGTGGACTCCCAGTTTGGTGAAGATGCTCTTAACGTGCGCCTTCACCGTGTTGAGAGAAACATAAAGGCTTTCGGCGATTTCGGGATTGGAACGGCCTGCCGCCAGCAGGCGCAGCACTTCCAGCTCGCGTTCGCTGAGTGGTTCTACCAGCTGAGATTGACCGGTGGGAGCAGGTCGGGCGATGCGTTCGGCCAGGCCGGATTTCGGCGCCAGCCTGCGGATCAGCGCCGCCGCAGGCTCTCCCTCGTCAAGGTATATCCGCGTATAACCTTCCGGCTCGGACAATGAAATGGCACGCTCCAACTGTTCCTTCGCGCGCGGATCATCCGGACGCTGCACCGCAAAATTGACCGCTCGCAGCAGGCTGGATTCAATCTCCGAGGTGCGGCTGCCGCTGCCGGCCGCTTTCTGCTGGATCCGTTCCAGTAAGCTGTCAGCCTGATCGAATTCTCCCTCCGCGGTCAACACGCGTGCCAGGGTAAGCAGGCCGGCCTCGCGGTAGAAGACCGGGGTCTCATCCTTGGAGTACCCGCTCTCGCGCGCCCAGCGGGCGGCCGCTTCCGGATTTCCGGAGGCCAGCCAAATCCGCGCCTGCTGCAGCATCACGGAATCCAACGACCAAGCTGAAATCTCGCTGGCCACGCGGCGGGCTTTCTCAAGGATCGCGCCGGCGGCATTGAACTCGCCCCGCCCGCGCTGGATGCGCGCCAGCACGATGTAGGCGGTCATCAGGAGATCGGCTTGGCCGAGCAGTTCGCACATTTCGACGCCCTTGACCGCATATTCCAGGGCTTCGTCCAGGCGGTCCCATTCGCGCAGGATATCCGCCAGGTGGGCGTAGGCATAGCCCGGCGCGAGCATGACGGATGAATCGGTCAGGCATAGGCCGTCTTCGTAGATCTGATAGGCGTCGCGCAGACGCCCCCGCGCGGCGGAAATCTGTGCCAGCCCCACGCTGCCGAGCATGGCATTGAATTGGTTTCCGCCTGCCAGGCTGAGTGATTTGGCCCGTTCAAACGAACCAATGGCTGATGAAAAATCGCCGGCATACCCGAAGGCAGCTCCCTGAATCATTGCCGTCGTGGCGCTGATGACAAAATCCTCCGGCGTCAGCCGCCCCAGGGCGTCGCCGGCATGGCCGATGGCTTCCGGAATAGCTCCTTGTAGGAAACCCACTTGCGCGCGGATGGCGGCGGCATACCCTCGGATTCGGTCTGCTTCGGCCGCGGGAGTCTTGCCTGCCTGGAGCGCCGCCTCCGCCTCCTGCAGGCGGGATTCGATCTTGCCGGCCTCCCCGGTCAGAATGAGCAGCCAAGCATCGAGCACGCACAACCAGGGGTGATTTCGGATTGTTTCGTCCGGGAGGGCGCGCAGCCATTTAATAAGTGTTCCGAGTTCGCTGCGGGCCAACATGTCGAAGAAGTTCCGATCAACTATCTGCGCCGCGCGTTCAAACTCCTTCGCAGCCAGGGCATGGTGGATCGCCCCGGCAGGATCATTGTTTTGTTCGAACCAGTCCGCCGCGCGGCGGTGCAAATCGGGTGGCGCAGCGGGTGATTTCTCGCGCAGTTGCCGTACTAGCAGATCCGAAAAAAGAGGGTGATAGCGGTACCAGCGCCGATCCTGATCCAGCGGGAGCAGGAAGAGGTTGGCCGACTCAAGCCGCTCGAGCATCGTTCGCCCGTCTTGCCGGCCGGTCAGGGAGTCGCACAATGGAGCGCACAGCCGCTCGAGGATGCATGTGTTCAGCAAAAAGGAGCGAATTTCCTCCCTCTCGCGCTGCAGCACTTCTTCCAACAGATAATCCAAGACAAAGCGGTTGCTTCCGGTGAAGGCCTGGATAAAACCGGAGAGATCCGGATTGCCCTGCATCGAAAGCGCGGCCATCTGCAATCCGGCGATCCAGCCCTCGGTGCGTTCCTCGAGCGCGGCGATGTCGGCCGCGGAAAGCGGGAGTTTCATCGACCGGGTCAGGAACTCGGCCGCTTCCTCGGGCGTGAAACGCAGATCCGAAAGGCGGATCTCGGCCAATTGCCGGCGCGCGCGCAAGCGGGCCAGGGGCAGGTCCTCGGGGTCGGTGCGGGTGCCGATCACGATTTTCAGCTCTTCGGGCATGTGCTCGATGAAGAATCCCAATCCTTCATGGATCGGAGCGGCGGTCACCAAGTGCAGGTCATCGAGCGCAAGCAGGCAGGGAGAGTCGGAAGGCGCAGCGGAAAGCTCATTAATCAGGATTGTGAGAATCGCTTGCGGCGGGATGGGACGCGAGGCGGTCAACATCGGCACGATATCCCGGCCTGCCGTCGGCCACAGCTTCTGGAGCGCGGCGGTGAAATACGACCAGAAGCGCACCGGGTCGTTGTCTCCCTCGTCGAGTTCCAGCCAGGCCGCGGGTCGTCCGGAGTCGCCGAGCAACCAGTGCGCCATTAATGTCGTTTTCCCGAATCCTGCGGGAGCCGAAAGCAGGATCACCCGGCCTTCCACGCCGGCCTCAAGCTTTTCCAGAAGCCGCGGGCGGAGGACCGTCCCGCTTCGAATCGGGGGAATGACCAATTTTGTGGCTACGAGAGGAAGTTGCATATCAGGATTTTAACATCAGCGGGGAAGAATCGGAAAGCGGCTGCATGATCTTCTTGCACTCTGCGGCCATCTCCTTTCCCGGCGGCATTCCGGATAACCGGATCACCATGCTATGCGGATGCCGTTATTGGCGGTGTTTTCTGGCTGAGTCCGGCTGCGACGCGGAGGAGGTATCCGAATCCCACACCTCCCAAGGAGCAGGCTTTGGCAGGTAGGAAGGGATGACGCATCGCTTCCAGGCTTTCTCCCGTTACTGGAATTTCATCCAACCGGTTCGTCCCCAATCCGCTCTTGCAGGCCATGGTGAGGTAGTTGTTGGTGTGGGTGAAGGGCAATGTTTTCGATGCCGCCTGCGGATCGAAACCCATCAGGGCGGTGGACACGCCATCGGTCGCCACTGGATCCCTGCCGGCGGCCAATATTCCCGGTTTGATTTGAGTCAGCGCCGGATCCCACGGTCCGGCGCCGCCTTCGCAGGTGATCACGCCGTCGATCACGGCGAGATCAATCGGCCGCGCCTGGTTCAGATCCAGTATCACATCCGGCAGGCGCGTGTCGTAGTCGTGGGAGCCGTGCAGCGCGGTGCGGGAGCTGTCATCCGCCCGGAGCATGTATTCAAATAAGGGGGTCAAGCCGATCAGGTTCTTCATCGCCAGGGTCACGCCCATGACGGAGTGGCATTTCAATTTGGCCACTGAAATGAACACATCCAATTCCTGCAGAAGGCCGTTGAGAGCGAACTCGTTGTAGATTCGGGCTTGCTTGCCCACGGGAAATACGGCAAAACCCGAGTAGGGCGCCGGTTTGCTGAGATTGATCAATTTGGCACCCAGCGGGCGGGCCATTTCCGCATAGCCCCATTTGTCCCAGGAGGTTTCGTCGGCGATCCCATCCATGATATACAGCGGACCGGCGCCCGCGTCCGTCAGCCACTCGCATAAGACTCCGACGACCGCGGGGTGGGTTGCAAACAATTCCGTAGCTGCGGGTTTATCCGGATCATCCCACCAAGGCCCCCCGGTGAGGTTGGCCTTGAGTCCCACCCGCGCGCCCGATTTGACCAAACCGCTCAATCCGCCCAGGCCGTCAAGCATAGCCCGCCATTTCGTGCGCAATTCCTTGGCGTCGTAGGTTTTCGCCCGGCCCAAAGCCACGGTGGCGCGCGGCACCACACTGGAAGTCACCGATGGGGGAGTGAGTGATGCGGTGCGGGTGAGGGTAGGGGTGGTTGTCGGAGGCAGGCGGGTGAAGGAAGCGGTGAGTTCCGTTGGGCTGGGGGTGTGTTCGTCGGAGCGCGGGCTGCAAGAGGCCGCCACCGCCAGACCGCTTACGCCCAACCATTTCAGGAATCGCCGTCGACTTAGTCTGATCGAGTTTTTGGTCATCTCATCCTCTCACATTGCCTGGGTGGAGCTTGTCCCCATCCCTTAGAACTCGTTTGGCGGTTCAACCGCTTGCCGTACTGCTGCTGGGTGTCATTCTAGCCCCGCCAGGCAAAGCCGGTTGTGACCGCTGGTTGATTCTGTGTTCAAAGTTATCAACCTTCAAGAATTCATTAACCATGAGAGTTGCCTGTTATCCTGACTCCGGATTCGGAATCGAATTATATTTATAAGTGCAGTATATTCAATTGCTATTTGGAATGTGTTACGGTCGTATGACAATTCTGCAACATGAATCTTTAGTGATTAAGGTCTATCGATAAGACGATTTTCACCATCCATAAATCTGTTTTCCCCCCGCAGCGGTTTCCAGGCAATCAAAGGCGGAGATCAAACGCTTCTCTGCCCGACGTGGAGAATCAGCCTCCGAAAACGGCGGATGCTACTTGCGGTATTTCTTCGCCGCTTCCAGCCGCAATTGCGAACGCCGCAGAGATGAAAGCGCTTTGAGGTAAGCTTCGGTCTTCTCGGCAGGAGCATTTTTAAGCAGTTCCTCCGCCCGCGACTTGGCGGCCTCGGCTCGCGCCACGTCGATTTCTTCGACCCGTTCCCCCACGTCCGCCAACACGGTCACCTCATCCGGCAGGACTTCCATAATCCCGCCCGCGATTGCGAAGGCTTCCTCTTTGCCTGCGTATTTAACCAACAGGATGCCGTACGAAAGCGTCGTCAGAAGCGGCGTGTGGTGGGGGAGAATTCCAAGCACGCCCTCGCTTCCGGGGGCGACAACCATGTCCACGTCTCCGGAAAAAAGAGGTCGATCCTGGGTGACGATGTCGCAGCGAATGGGCACTGGAGAGTCCTTTTCTTTCCCTCATCCTGTCGGAAGACCACCGACTCCCTTCTCCCAGCTTATGCTGGGAGAAGGGTTGGGGATGAGGGGGTTACGCGTTCAGTTGTTTCGCCTTGGCCTGCGCGTCCTCGATCGTTCCGACCATGTGGAAGGCGCCTTCGGGGAGCGCGTCGTGCGTTCCCTCGAGAATTTCTCGGAACCCGCGGATGGTGTCCGCGAGGGGCACATAGGCGCCTTTGAGGCCGGTGAACTTCTCCGCCACGAACATCGGCTGGGAGAAGAAGCGCTCGATCTTGCGCGCCCGCGAGACGATTTGTTTGTCGGTTTCGCTCAACTCGTCGATCCCCAGGATCGCGATCAGGTCCTGCAGGTCCTTGTAGCGCTGCAGCACGCGTTGCACTTCGCGGGCGGTCTGGTAGTGGTCCGGCCCGACGATCTTCGGATCGAGTATCCGCGAGGTGCTGGCCAGCGGATCCACCGCCGGGTAAATCCCTTTGTCGACGATCGAGCGCTCGAGCGCGATCGTCGCATCCAGGTGGGTGAAGGTCGCCACCGGAGCCGGGTCGGAATAGTCGTCGGCCGGGACGTACACCGCCTGCATCGAGGTGATCGAACCGCGCTTGGTCGAGGTGATCCGCTCCTGCAGTTCGCCCATCTCGGTCGAAAGCGTCGGCTGGTACCCGACCGCCGAGGGCATCCGTCCCAGCAGCGCCGAAACCTCCGAGCCGGACATGCTGAAGCGGAAGATGTTGTCGATGAAGAGCAGCACGTCACGCCCCTGGTCGCGGAAGTATTCCGCCATGGTCAGGCCTGTCAGCGCCACCCTCAATCGGACTCCGGGCGGTTCATTCATCTGCCCGAATACCATCACCGTGTCCTTCATCACGCCGCTTTCCAGCATCTCGCGGTAGAGCTGGGTGCCCTCGCGGGTCCGTTCCCCCACGCCCGCGAACACCGAGTTGCCCTGATGGACGGTCGCGATCGACCGGATGAGCTCCTGGATGATGACCGTCTTGCCGACGCCCGCGCCGCCGAAGATGCCCGTCTTTCCACCCTTTGTGAATGGGGCGATCAGGTCGATCACCTTCATCCCGGTTTCGAAGACCTGCACCCGGGTGGATTGCTCGTTGAACGAAGGGGCAAGGTGGTGGATCGGATAGTATTCCTTGGCCTGCACCGGACCCAGCCCGTCGATCGGCCGCCCGAGTACGTCGAACATCCGCCCGAGGGTGGCCGTTCCCACCGGAACGCGGATCGAGGCGTGCGTGGCGCGGGCGGGCAGGCCGCGCTGCAGACCGTCGGTCGTGTCCATTGCGATACAACGCACCCAGTTTCCCCCGAGGTGGTTCTGTACCTCAAGTATGACCGGTTCGCCCCTCTCACGCACCACTTCCACCGCTTCATAGATTTCCGGGAGGTGGTCGGCGGGGAATTCGCAGTCGACTACGCCGCCGAGTATTTGCACTATTTTGCCGGTCGCTTTTTCCATAATCAGTTCCTTTGTAGCGGCATTTTCTATATCCACGAAGAGCACGAATAGCACAAAGAAAAAAGAAGGTCACTAAGGTTTTTTTATTTTTTATAAAACTCCGTGCCCTTCCGATCTTTCCTTCGTGTCCTTCGTGCTCTTCGTGGATTCATTTTCCGCGCTTCGTGGATTCCGCCGTGAGCGCCTCGGTGCCGGCGGCGATATCCAGCAAATCACCGGTGATGTTCTGTTGGCGCATTTTGTTATAGACCAACTGCAGCCCGTTGATCAGTTCGACGGCGTTGTCGGTGGCGTTGCGCATCATCACCATCCGGGCCGCGTGCTCGCTGGCGAGCGATTCGAGTATGCATTCGTAGATTTCAAGCGAGACCAGCCGGTGGATGACCAAATCGAGCAGCTGCGTCTGTCCCGGCTCGAAAATGTATCCGGGTCCTGCGGCCTTCGTGCGCTCTACGACCCCTTCCGGAGCGGCTTGCGCCGAAGAATTGATATCGGGAATCGGAAGCAGTTGCTGCACCGTCGGGCGCTGCTGCATCATGTTGATGAATTTTGTATAGACGATGTGAACCTGGTCCGCTTTCCCGCCGGAGTATTCCTCGATCGCCAGCCGGCCGATTGCGGATACGTCGCTGTAGGAGGGCGCGGCCGGAAGGCGGCTGAATTCGGCGGTGATCGGAACCCCTGCGCGCTGGAGCATCTCCCGCCCCTTGCGGCCGATGACGATGTAGTGGATCGTCTCCGCTACCTCCGCGAAATGCAAAAGCGATTGGCGCACCACGCCGGCGTTGTAGGCGCCCGCCAGCCCGCGATCTCCGCTGACGACGATCACGAGAATCCCGGCGGCCCGTTTTTGCTGCACCAGCATCGGGTGCCGGATTGTGCTGCGCCGGTCGGCCAGATGGTCGAGCACCTCGAGCGCCTTATCCGCATAGGGGCGCGTGGCCATCACCGCGGCCTGCGCCTTGCGGACTTTGCTCGCGCTCACCGTCTGCAGTGCGCGCGTCACCTGGGCGATGTTGCGGACGCTCCGGATGTGGAGCCGCATTTCCCGAAGGGAAGCCATTCGTGTCTATTGCCAGGAGGCGCTATACGTGGAAATCGCGGTTTTCAATCCGGCTTCGCTTTCGGCGGAGAGCTTCCGCTCGCGTTCGATCGTCTCGAGCAACCCGCTGTGGGCCGTGTTCAGAAACCGGTGGAATCCTTCCTCCCAGGTCCGCATTTTCTCAAGCGGCACGGAATCGACCAGCCCGTTCACGCCGGCGAAGAGCACCGCCACCTGGTGCCCCAGCGACATCGGCTCGTATTGCGCCTGCTTGAGGATTTCCTGCAGATGCCGGCCGCGGTCGAGCTGCGTCTGGGTAGCCTTGTCGAGGTCGGAACCGAATTGTGCGAACGCCGCCAGCTCGCGGAATTGAGCCATATCCAGCCGAAGTTTTCCCGCGACCTGTTTCATGGCCTTGGTTTGCGCATCGCCGCCGACGCGCGAAACGGAAATGCCGACGTTCACCGCCGGCCGGATGCCGGCGTAGAATAAGTTGGATTCCAAATAGATCTGCCCGTCGGTGATCGAAATCACGTTGGTGGGGATGTAGGCCGAGACGTCTCCGAGCAGGGTTTCGATGATCGGCAGCGCGGTAAGCGAACCGCCCGAGCCTTTTACCTTCGCGATTTTATAATTCCCCGAGTCAACCGCTCGCGCCGCCAGAGCGGTTTCCGCCTCGTCCCGGCCGCGCGGGCCGCCGTACGTTTTCCCATCCGCCGAATCCTGTGCACCGGCTTCGCCGGAAAACGTCGACGGCACGATCACATAACGGTCCGCCAGGCGGGCTGCGCGTTCCAGCAGCCGCGAATGCAGGTAGAACACATCGCCGGGGTAGGCCTCGCGGCCCGGCGGCCGGCGCAGGAGCAGCGATACCTGGCGGTATGCCCAGGCATGCTTCGAAAGGTCGTCGTAGACGATCAGCGCGTCGCGGCCATTCTCCATGAATTCTTCACCGATGGCGCAGCCCGCGTAGGGCGCGATGTATTGCAGCACCGCCGGTTCGTCGGCCGAGGCGAGCACGACCACCGTGTGATCCATCGCGCCGTAACGCTTCAGCGTGTCCACGGTCCGCGCGACGGAGGATTTTTTCTGCCCGATCGCGACATAGATGCAGACCAGGTCCTTGCCCTTCTGGTTGATGATCGTGTCGATCGCGATCGCGCTTTTGCCGGTCTGCCGGTCGCCGATGATCAGCTCGCGCTGGCCGCGGCCGATCGGGATCATCGAATCGATCGCCTTCAATCCGGTTTGAACGGGCGTGTCCACGTCCTGGCGATCGACCACGTGCGGCGCGACGCGTTCGACCGGGCGGTAGCGTTCGGAGCGGAGAGGCCCTTTGCCGTCGACCGGTTCGCCCAGCGCGTTCACCACCCGGCCGATCAATCCCTCGCCCACCGGGATGGAGGCGATGCGTCCGGTGCCGAGCACTTCCATGCCTTCCTCGATCCGGCTGTATTCTCCCATGATGATCACGCCGATCTGTTCGGCTTCGAGGTTGAACGCGATGCCGATCGTGCCGTCGGCGAACTGGACCAGTTCCTGCGAAGATACGTGAGAGAGGCCGCGCACGCGGGCGATCCCGTCTCCGGCTTCGATGACGGATCCGGTTTCGTGCGCCGTCGTCTCGGGCTGGAAGAGGGCGATCTGCTTTTGAAGGAACTCTGTGATGTTCTCGGGGATGTCGGACATGCGGGATCCTTATGCGGTGAGTGCGGCGGCGGCGGTGGAATCCAGCTTGCGAAGGACGGCCACGATCAGTTTCAACGCCGCGTCGTAATCGTCGCGGTGGAGGATCCCGCTGTGCGAGTGGATGTGGCGTGCGGGAACGCCGATCACCACCGTGGGCACGCCGGTTTTGTGCAGGTGGATCGCCGCGCCGTCGGTTGCACCGCCCTCCAGCGCCGAAGTCTGCAACGGCAGCGCGAGGTCGCGGGCGGTGTCCATCACCAGGTCGCGCAGGCGCAGGTTGGGGATCATCCGCGCGTCAAACAGCACAACCGTCGGTCCCTTGCCGAGTTTGACGGCGGATTGTTCTTCGGTGATCCCGGGGACGTCGCCGGCGATATCGGATTCGAGCACGATCGCAACGTCCGGATTGACCGCTTCCACGCTGGTGGTCGCCCCGCGCACGCCGACCTCTTCCATGACGGTCGCCACACCGCACACGGTGTTCGGATGCCCTTCGGATTTTAAAGCCTCCAGCGCCTGGATCATCAGCGCCACCCCGACCCGGTCATCGAAGGCTTTGGAAAGGTAGGTCTTTCCGCCGGCCAACACCGAAAACCGGGCTTGCGGAACGGCCGGATCGCCGAGTCGGACGCCGATCGTCTCAACTTCCTCCTTCGAGGTCGCGCCGATATCGATGTACATTTCTTTCTTCAGCACGACCTTCTCGCGTTCGTCGGGCGGGAGCAGGTGCGGCGGCTTGGCGCCGATCACACCCTCGACGATGCCCTTGGCGGTCATCACCGATACGCGCTGGCCGAGCAGGACCTGGTCGAACCAGCCGCCCAGGGGGATGAATTTAAGGAAACCCTCTTTGGTGATCAGTTTGACCATGAACCCGATCTCGTCCATGTGCCCGGCGATCATCACGCAGGGGGTTTTGGCCGAGCCCGCTTTACGGCAGATCAAGCTGCCGATTTTGTCCTTCTCGAGAGTGCCAAGACCGGCAAGATGTTTTTCGACCACGGCGCGGATCTCCATTTCATGCCCTGAAACGCCGTTGGCTTCGGTGAGTTCTTTTAAAAGAAGAGCGGTGTTATCCATGGGGAATTCTCCGGGAATTCGGACATAATAATGGAACGGATGGGATTTGTCTAGCAAATAGGAACAGAAAATCCATGCGCGGTTTTTTTACTTCCTGGCCAATCCTTGCAGCGCCAATCGCAAACGGCTCTCGGCATCGGCGGGCGCATCCGCCGGGATCCGCTGCAGTGCCGTCTGGGCTTCCACGATCGAATACCCGAGCGAGGTCAGCGCAGCGATGACTTCCGTATCGGTCTCGCTCCAGCCCGGCGCGCCCGCTCCCGACTCGGCCGCCAGCTTGTCTTTTAGATGGAAGATGATTTTTTCGGCCGTTTTCTTTCCCACGCCGGGAATTCCGGACAGCCGTTCCGGCGCACCGCGGGCGACGGCCTGGCGCAGGCTGTCGGTGGAGAAGTGCGAAAGAAGCGAGAGCGCCACCTTGGGGCCGATCCCGCTCACGCCGAGCAATAATTCGAAGAAGGCGAGTTGGTCGGGAGTCTCGAAACCGAAAAGCGCGAGCGCGTCTTCGCGCACCAGAAGGTGGGTGAACAAGGCGAGGTCCTGGCCTGCGCGGGCGCGCGCCGCGAGGGGGACCGGCACGGAGACTTTGATTCCCATGCCGCCAAGCTCGATGACCACCCAGGAACCCCCCGTCTGCTGTACGGTGCCCCGAAGGGATGCGATCATCCGGCCTCCATTAGACGCGTGATCTTCTGGGAATGGGCGTGACAGATGGCCACCGCGAGCGCGTCGGCCGCATCGTCCGGCTTGGGAAATTCCGCAAGCCCAAGCAGGGTTCGGACCATCGTCTGCACCTGCCGTTTTTCCGCGCCGCCGTAGCCGGTCACAGCCTGCTTAACTTGGAGCGGGGTGTATTCACTCACCGGCAATCGGCTTTCCGCAAGCGCCAGAAGCACGGCGCCGCGCGCCTGGCCGACCGAAAGGGCGGTGCGCACGTTCTTCTGAAAAAACAAACTCTCCACCGCCGCCGTTTCCGGCGCGTGGAGAGCGATCAATTCGATCAAGCGGTCGTGCAACTCCAGCAGCCGCTGGGGCATGGCCATATCGGAGGGCGTGCAAATCGTCCCGAAGCTGATGAGGATCAAACGGCCGGCGGATTCTTCGATCACGCCGTATCCGGTGGTGGCGGTTCCGGGATCGATTCCGACGACGCGCATGAACCTCCCCGCCTAGCCGGCGGTTTCCATCGCCGCAACAGCCTCATCGGTCACCAGCAGATTGGAATAGACCATGTGCACATCGTCCAGTTCCTCTAGCCCCTCGATGACCTTCATCACTTGCACGGACTGTTCGGGATCCAGTTCGGTGTGCTGATTGGGCTCCATGCGCAGGGCGGATTCTTCCGGCGCGATGCTTTCCTTGCGCAACCGTTCGCTGATGGATTTGAACTTTTCCACCGGCGCGAAAATTTCGATGTACTCTTTTCCGATCTGCACGTCGTCGGCGCCGGCGTCGACCGCGAGCTCGAACACCGAATCCGGATTCTTTCCCGCGGCCGGGATGGAGAAATACGCCTTGCGCGCGAACTGCCAGCTGACCGAGCCGGTTTCCCCAAGGCTGCCGCCGGCGCGGGTGAGCACCCGCCGCACTTCGGCAACCGCTCGGTTGCGGTTGTCGGTCACCACTTCGATCAGCAGGGCGATACCGTGCGGGGCGTAGCCTTCGTAGGCCACCTGTTCGATCGTGCCGCCTTCCTTGTCTTCGCCGGTTCCGCGCTTGATGGCCCGCTCGACGCCCTCCTTGGGCATGTTGTTGGCCCGGGCTTTGTCCATCGCCAACCGCAGTTTAAAGTTGCTTTCTGGGTCGCCGCCGCTCTCACGTGCCGCCAGCACGATCTCGCGTGCCAGGCGCGTGAAGAGTTGGCCGCGCTTGGCATCGGCTGTGCCTTTCTTGCGTTTGATGGTTGCCCACTTGGAATGGCCGGACATAGGGGATTCTCCTGGAATTTAGCGCAATTGCGCGGAAGGTTCGAAGCCCTCAGAACGGGCGGATTATACCATTAGGTGGATTCCGTGAATCCACGAGGAACACGAAGGAAAATCAGAAGTACACAAAGGTTATATTTTATTAATATCTTCGTGTCCTTCCGGGTGTTCTTCGTGCACTTCGTGGAAAAAATCGGGTATCATTGCAAACCATGGATGAGCGATTGCTTCTCCAAGATGCGCGCAACGGCGATCTGGAAGCCTTCAACCGTTTGGTGCTGGTATACCAGAACCTTGCCTATTCCTTCGCCTACCGGATGCTCGGGGAAGCGGAGGGTGCCGCGGACGCCGCCCAGCAGGCGTTCCTCTCCGCCTACCGCCATTTGAACGAGATGCGCGGTGAATCCTTCCGCTCCTGGCTGCTGCGCATCGTCGCCAATGCCTGCCTGGATGAACTGCGGCGCCGCAAGCGCCGCCCAGCGGTCTCGCTGGAGGACCTTGCTTCCGGCGAAGAGGAGGACCGCAGCGAGGAATCGCTTTCGATCCTGGCCGATCCGGCCGAGGGCCCGGAGGCGGCCGCCGTGCGATCGGATCTACGCCGCGCGATCGAGGATTGCCTGGCGCTTCTTCCTCCCGACCAGCGCGCGACCGTCCTGCTGGTCGACGTGCACGCGCAGGATTATTCCGAGGCGGCCCGCGCGCTGCGCGTGGCGCTGGGAACGGTTAAAAGCCGCGTCGCCCGCGCCCGGGCTGATCTGCGGGATTGCCTGCGCGCGAAAGGGGAACTTCCGCCGCCGGCGCGCCGTCTGGAGAGTGAGGCCCGAGCATGAATCCCCGCGCGCCGTATGACCCCCGTTTGCTGGAAGCCCTCTCCGCATACCTGGACGGAAAATTGACAGGCGCGGAACTTGCCGGCTTGGAGGAACAACTGAAGCGGGATGAATCCATCCGTACGCAGCTTTCGGAATTGCGCGCGGTGCGGGATTCCCTCCGCTCCTTGCCCCCCTTAAAACCGCCGCGGGCTCTCACGCTTTCTCCGGCTCAGGCCGGGACTCGGGTCCGGCGGCCTGGTGCGTTTTCCTCGCGGCGGATGGCGTTCGGTTCGGCGTTTGCCGCGCTGGCGTTCGTCGTTGTGATGTCCTTCGACGTCTTCTCGCGCGGATCTTTGATGCCGCAAGCCGCACGCCTGACGGCGCCCGAGGTCATGCCTGTTTCCGAGGCTCCCCAAGAAGTCGACAGCACCGGAGAAGGATTTAGCGCGGAACCGACTCTCATGGCCCCCCCGACAACGGTTTACCCGACGCAAGAGAGCGCGAGGAATGGGGGGATTGTGGAACCGACGATCATCCTTTCACCGACGCCGCCTGCAGAAACGGTTGTATGCAATGCCGATCTCGGCGCAAACAAGGCGGTGGAGGGATGCAAATTGACCAACGGCTTGATTACCCCGCCGACTTCCCGGGCATTCTCTCTTCCGGACTTTCAGTCTCTTGCCCCGTACCTGGAAGGATTTCTCGGGCTGTCGGCCGTTCTTCTGGCTGTTCTGGCCTTTGCCTTGCGGAGGCGGTATTGATCCGGAAGTCGGACAGTCCGAAAAAACTCCCATGGTGAAAAGCATCCCGATCGAGATCCGTCCTCTCCTTCCGCAGGATTGGCCGTCCGTGAAAGCCATCTATTTGGAAGGCATCGCCACGGGCAATGCCACCTTCGAAACGGATGCCCCCGGATGGGAAGAGTGGGATTCCAAACACCTGCGCGACGCGCGGCTCGTGGCGGAGGCGGACGGCAAGGTGGTTGGTTGGGCGGCGCTGACTCCCGTCTCGAGCCGGTGCGTGTACGCCGGCGTGGCGGAACTCAGCATCTACGTAGCCTCCACAATTCGCGGAAAGGGTGTGGGAAAAGCACTGCTCGGCGAGTTGATCAGGGAATCGGAAGCCAAAGGTTTTTGGACCCTCCAAACAGGGATCTTCCCCGAGAACAAGGCCAGCCTCGCCCTTCACGAAAAATGCGGATTCCGGATCGTGGGCCGGCGTGAACGAATCGGTAAAATGAACAACCGCTGGCGGGATGTCATATTTCTTGAAAGGCGGAGTACGACCGTCGGACGTTGACCGAAAATCCGGTCAGGCGAGCGTAGAACGGCCGGTGTCGCCCAATTTCTCTGTTTTTTCTCATGAATGGATAGGATATAATCTTCCCATCCGCAGCGGATTGGGTGGCGTTCCATGAATTGGCTTCAGCGGCTTTTCTCCAAGCCGGAAAAACAACCTCCCGAGAAGGCAAAACCCCCTCCTCCCGTCCCAAACGCCGTCCCGCCCCCAGGGTTGGATTCCTCCGCGGTAGCCGATTCGCGCATCGACGCGGAAAAGCACCTCCGGGAAGTGCAGGACAAAACCAACAAGCTGGGGGAGGATTTCGCCCGCGGGGAAGTCAACCGCGCCACCTTCATCCACCTCTACCAGCACTACCAGCAGCAGCGGCAGGCCATCGAGCGGATGCTGGAGATCTCGCCGGAGAAATGGCGCCAAGCGGTGAGTCAGGGGATGAGCATCGCCATCCGCCGCGAACACCACGCCAAAGCGCTCGGGTTTTCCATTTACGAAAACGCCTCGGGGATGCCGCTGACCACACTGGGGCAGTTCGACCTGGACCCGGCGCTGATGGTTCCGATGCTTTCCTCCTACCGCGAGGCCACGCGCGAAATCTTCGGCTCGCGGATGCGCTCGACCCAGATCGAAAGCGGCCGCTGGGTGTGTTTCGTTTCAGGCCAGATCACCACGCTGATCGCGCTTTACAATACCGAACCGGCTGCGCGCCAATTGCAGCTGCTCGAGGAAATGCATTTGTTCTTCGAGCGCGCCAACAAACCGCGTCTGCAGCAATCGCCCATCTCCGTCGAAGGGCTGGTCTTTCCTCACGAGTACTATCTGCAATAAAACATGCGCCCGTCCGCCGGGCCGGCTTAGGAGTCTCGGGAATGTCGGATATACCTTTATTCAAAGTATCGGTGGGGGGCGACGAAGCCGTCGGCAAGACTTCCCTGATCCGCCGTTATTGTGAGGGCAAGTTCGAAACGTCGCGCGTCGCCACCATCGGCGTGGATTTCCAGACCAAAGTCGTCAACCTGGCCTCCGGCACGGTCAAGCTCTCCATTTGGGATATGGCCGGGCAGGCGCGGTTTGAAGTCGTGCGCACCGGGATGTACCGCGGCAGCCGGGCGACCGCCCTGGTGTTCGATCTTTCCAATCCGGCCACGCTCGAGCACCTTCCCGCCTGGTGCGCGGAGGCGCAGACCAACGCGAAGGGCACGAAGATCCTGGTTGTCGGAAACAAGCTGGATCTCGCCTCCGCGCGCGGACTCGGCAAAGCCTTCGCCGATTCCATCGGCGCGCCGTACGTGGAGACCAGTGCGCAATCCGGCGAGGGCGTCGCGGAGATGTTCGAAGCCCTGGCCGGGCTGGCCGCGGGGACCACATAATCCCCCCGCCGCAGAGTGATGGCCCAAACCCCCGCTTTTTACTTCGACATTCTCGAAATCCTTGCCAAAGGTCACTGCCCCGCGTGCGAGCTGGTCCGGCAGAAGCCGCTGCATTATATCGACCACGCACTTTATGGTCTGGTGACCGATCCTCACGCGCAGAACTTGTTTGCCGAAACCGGGGGATACTGCCGCCGCCATGCCGAGATGCTCCTGAAAATCCCCTGGGGATCGGCCCTCGGCGTGGCCATTCTCTATAACCGTCTGATCGAGGATGCGGCGGAGGCATTGAAGGCGGGGCGGGGGGAAGCCCTCGGCCGTGAAAAGCGGAGTGGATTCTCATTGGATTTGTTCTCCCCAAAGGGTCGGAGAAAAAGCCTGTCGAAGGACGATAATCCGGATTGTTTGGCGTGCAAAGTGGAACAGGATACCGAGCAGGGGGTGCTGCATACGCTTGTGGAAACGCTGCAAGAGGGTGACGGCCGTATGCTCGAGGCGGTGGAGGGATGCGAGGGATTCTGCCTGTACCATCTGGATCTGGCGCTCGCGATGGGTGCCGGCGAAAAAGTGGAGGCAATCCTGCGGCGGCACGGCCTGCGCCGGGCGGAGAAACTCCTCGCCGAGCTGAAGGAATTCATCCGCAAGTGCGATTACCGGTTCACCAAGGAGCAGATGGGCGCTGAGGGCGACAGCTGGCTGCGGGCGGTGGCATGGGTGACGGGCGTGAGTTTGGAGAAGGATGAATCCGGATCCCGGCCGGGTGATTTGAAGAGGAAGTTACGCGGGGAAAGTCCGCCGGGGGAATAAGGTCAAGCATTTTCCCGCTTTTTGGAAATCCTTGGAGCGCGTAACAACAACTTCTCCGTAAAACCCTTCCGCTTGACGAAAAAAGAAATCCGCCTATAATTCGCCCGGCATGAAGAATATATCCATTCCGAAAGTCATAAACGCCCGAATGGGGATTGTCCCCCGCACGGGCGTTTTGTTTTTTCTACCCTGACAAGAGAGCCGGATGGCTCTCTTTTTTCATTCCGCAGGACGGATAATATGTTGCTTAGCCTTCCGGGGTTGATTGATCCACACGTTCACATGCGCGAGCCGGGCCAAGTCCACAAAGAAGATTGGCGGAGCGGCACGGCCGCCGCGCTCGCCGGCGGTTTCACCTGCGTGCTGGCGATGCCGAATACCCAGCCGCCGCTGACCGATCCGCCGAGTTTCGAAATGGCGGAAGAAAGCGCCCGTAAAAAGGCGCTCTGCGATTTCGGGCTATTTCTCGGCGCCGGAAGCGAAAACGTGGAAACGGCGGCGGAGCTTGCCCCGAAGACCGCCGGATTAAAGATGTACCTTGACCTGACCTTCGGCGATCTGCAACTGAAAAACAAAACGACCGTCTTCGCCCACATGTCCAATTGGCCGGCCGAAAAGCCGATCGTCGTGCATGCGGAAGGCCGAAAAATCGCGCTCGCGATCCAAATCGCCGCCCGGCTTAAACGCAGTGTGCATTTCGCCCACGTCAGCCGCAAGACGGAGATCCTCCTGATTAAATCCGCAAAAGAGAAAGGGATCTCTGTCACCTGCGAAGTCACCCCGCATCACCTTTTTCTAACCAAGGAGGATATCCCCCGAATCGGAAGAGGACGCAGCGAAGTGCGGCCAAAACTGGCCGCCAAAGAAGATCAGCAGGCGTTGTGGGAGAACCTGGCGGTCGTCGATTGCTTTGCGTCCGATCATGCTCCGCACACCCTGGCCGAGAAGGATGGGGAGAATCCCCCGCCGGGATTTCCCGGCCTGGAGACCGCGCTGCCGCTGTTCCTGACCGCCGTCCAGGAAGGCCGTTTGACGATCGACGAACTGCTCAAACGCATGCACGATAATCCCCGGCGGATCTTCCATATTCCCCACCAGGTGGAAACATTGATCCAGGTCGACCTCGACGCCCGGTGGACGATCCGCGGGCAGTACCTGAAATCCCTCTGCGCTTGGACTCCCTTCGAGGGAATGAACGTCCGGGGCCGGGTGGTGCAGGTCGATCTGCGCTGCCAAACGGTGTATCAGGAGCCGGATGTGCTCGTGGAACCCGGATACGGCAGAAACTTATTTGGAATGAATCCCCCGCCGGAACCGATCAGGCCCATTCCGATGTAAATCGGGAGGAATGCGCGAGCGGGGCCATTGAAAGGATGCGACCATGTCCACCTATATCCCACCCACCCAGCGGCGTGAAAAAAGCCCGCATCTTCCCTTCGGGGATATGCGCCAGACCCCGTTCTATGGAAAAGACATCATCTCCGTCTCCCAATTCGACCGGAGCGGATTGGAATACGTGTTCGGCGTGGCCGAGGAAATGCGTTCCATGGTGGAGCATGTCGGAACGTTTGATCTCCTCAAAGGGAAGATCCTGGCCAATCTGTTTTACGAACCTTCCACCCGCACCTCCTCCTCCTTCATGGCCGCGATGCAGCGGCTCGGCGGGAGTGTGATCCCGATCAACGAGGTGCGCTATTCCTCGGTGGCCAAGGGGGAATCCCTTCCGGATACCGTGCGCACGCTCGAATCCTACGCCGATGTGATTGTCATCCGCCATCCGGAGGTGGGCGCCGCCGCCATCGCCGCCCAGTACTGCCGCAAGCCGATCATCAACGCCGGCGACGGCGTGGGCGAGCATCCCACCCAGGCGCTGCTCGATCTGTTCACCGTCCGCGAGGAGCTCGGCCGCACCGACGGACTCACCGTGACGATGCTCGGCGACCTGAAGTACGGCCGCACCGTGCATTCGCTTTCGCGGCTGCTTTCGCTGTTCCAGACCAAGGTCCACTGCGTCTCGCCCGACATTCTGCGCATGCCGGCCGACCTCGTGGCCGAACTGAAAGCCCGGGGGATGTCGATCCAGGAGCATACCACTCTGGAAAAAGTCCTTCCCGAAACCGATGTGCTGTATGTGACCCGCGTGCAGAAGGAACGCTTCGAGGATCCGGCGGTGTATGAATCCGTCAAGAGCGCCTTCGTCATCACGCCCGAGACGTTGAAAGCCGCGAAGGCTCAGATGATCGTGATGCACCCGCTCCCGCGCGTCGGTGAAATCGCGATGGAACTGGACGCCGATCCGCGGGCGGCTTATTTCCGCCAGATGGAGTACGGCCTCTACACCCGCATGGCGCTTCTGGCGATGGTGCTGGGGAAGGCCTAAACCGACCATGAACGATGGACGATGGACCATTGCCCGTGGATTGCTTGCCATGGTCCATCGTCTACGGTCTGTGTTCCTGGAGGAGGCGAATCCATCTCATGACAAAATTCTCAGCCCTGCTTGATCAACGAGCGCATGCGGTTCAATCTCTACTCTGCGTCGGCTTGGATCCGCATCCGGATCTGCTCTCCGGCCCGACGGCCGCCGCGGCAAAGGAATTCTGCCTGCGGATCGTCCGCGAAACGGCGGAGGTGGCGCTTGCATTCAAACCCAATATCGCGTTCTTTGAAGCGTTCGGATCGGAAGGCTTGCGCGCGTTGGCGGAGGTGATCGCCGAGTGCCGCGGGCGCACCGTGCCGGTAATCCTCGACGCCAAGCGCGGCGACATCGGCGATACATCGAAAGCCTATGCGCGAATGGCCTTTGAAATACTGGATGCGGATGCGGTTACGGTCAATCCGCTCATGGGCGGGGATTCGGTTGCGCCGTTTCTGGAAAAAGAGGAGCGCGGGGCGTTTATTTTGTGCCGCACCTCGAACCCCGGTGCGGCCGAGTTGCAGCTGCGGTACGTGGACGGGATCCCGCTGTTTGAGAGGGTGGTCGAACTGGCGAAGTCGTGGAACACGCGCGCCAACGTTGGGCTGGTCGTGGGGGCGACCGATCCGGCGGCGGTCGGGCGTGTGCGGATGCTTGCTCCAGATATGTGGCTGCTTGTCCCGGGGGTGGGCGCGCAGGGCGGGGATTTGCGCGCCGCGCTGGATGCCGGCTTGCGCTCTGACGGGCTGGGAATGCTGATCAACGTTTCGCGCTCGCTGGCCAAAGCGGAAAATCCGCGGGCGGAAGCCGAGGGGTTGGTCGCGGTTATGCGCGAGGCGATGAAAGCCCCGCGCGGAAAGAAAACAGGTCCTTCTCCGACGCAGATCGAAGTGGCGGAAATCCTGAGCGCGTCCGGCTGCGTCAAATTCGGCAATTTCACACTCAAATCCGGCAAACAATCGCCGATCTACCTGGATCTCCGGCGGTTTGTCTCCTACCCCGGCCTGCTGGCCCGCGCGGCGGCGGTGTATGTCCCGCTCTTGCGGGAATTGTCATTCGACCGCATCGCCGGGCTGCCGTATGCCGCGCTTCCGATCGCCACCGCCATCAGCCTGCAGACCGGCTGGCCGATGATCTACCCGCGCAAGGAAGTCAAGGATTACGGGACCAAGGCGCAGATCGAGGGAGACCATAACGAGGGTGAACGCATCGTGATGGTCGACGACGTGGTGACCACCGGCGGGGCGAAGCTCGAGGCGCTCGAAAAACTGCGCGGCGCGGGCCTGGTAGTGGAAGATCTGGTGGTGCTGGTCGACCGTGAATCCGGCGGCGCCGAGAGCCTGAAGGAAATGGGCGTCAAGCTGCACGCGGCAGCGCGCCTGCGGGATCTGCTCCCGATCTGGCAATCCCAGAACAAACTTACCGCCGAGCAGGTGAAGCAGGTGATGGAAGGGTGACCCCCTGTGGTCCCCCCATTTCACTTCGTGATATGGAGGGACGTGATTTCGGGGGGAGGGGTTTTCCGCGCGGGCATGAATGCCCGCGCTAATAAACGATGCCCGTTCGGGGCAAAGGAAGACGACAAAAAATGCCCGCCCTCGGCTGAGAAGCCGAGGGCGGGCATCGTTTATCAGTGCCGGGATTTATCCCGGCGGGAAAATGGAGATGAAGAGAGGGTTACACCGCCTTCCCGATCAACTCGCTCACCGACGCAATCCCCTTGCGTTTCATATACGCCAGGATCCCCTTCGCCACATCCTCGAAGACGTTCGGGCGGCGGAACATCGCCGTCCCGATCCCGACGCAGGTCGCGCCGGCCAGGATCAGCTCCAGCGCTTCCTCGGCGTTCGTGACTCCCCCCAAGCCGATTATCCCGATATTGTTTTTCTTGCAGCACGAGGTGTAGCACTTATACACCGCGTACACCGCGACGGGATGGATCCCGATCCCGCTCAACCCGCCGATTTTATTCGCCAGCGCCGGCTTCTGCTTCTCGACGTCGATCGCCATCCCGCGCAGGGTGTTAATCACGCACAGCGCGTTCGCCCCGCCGTCGACTGCTGCCTGGGCGATCGACGCGATGTCGGTGACGTTGGGCGTCAGTTTGACGATCAGCGTTTTTCCGGGGACGACTTTCTTCACGCGCCCGACGAGCTCTTCCAGGACCGAGGAGTCACAGCCGAATTCGATCCCGCCCTTTTCGAGGTTCGGGCAGGAGACGTTGAGCTCGATGGCGTGGATTTCCTCCCGGGCGTTAAGAATTTGTGCGCATTGAACGTACTCATCGATCTCGGATCCCGATACGCTGGCAATCACCGGTACTTCGAGCGCACGCAGTTTGGGGATCTCTTCCGCGACAAACACCGCGATCCCCGGGTTCTGTATCCCGATCGCGTTCAACATCCCGGCCCGCGTTTCGGCGATGCGCGGCTCCGGGTTGCCCGCCCGCGGGTGAAGCGATACGCTCTTGGTCACGGCCGCGCTCATATAAGGCGCGCAAGCAGCCAGCGGTTCATAGTCCAGGCTGTAAACGCCCGAGGCCGAGACGAGTGGAGTTCCCAGCCGCAATCCGCCGAGTATGACGTCTAATCCTTCCATACGATATCCCTCGCTTGGAAAACCGGTCCCTCGCGGCAAACCCGCTTCTTGCGGGTGGTGCCGTCCGGAAGCATAACCGTTGCGGTGCAGGAATAACAGGCGCCGATCCCGCACGCCATGCGTTCCTCGAGCGAAACCTCGCACTCAAGCGAATATCGTGCGGCAATCTCCGCGACCGCCCGCAGCATCCCTGCCGGCCCGCAGGCGTAGAGGCGTACGCTTTCGCGTGGGACGCACCCACCGCGGATGCCCCGCTCGAGCATCTCCGTGACGAGCCCCTTCTCGCCGGCGGAGCCGTCGTCGGTGCAAACGGTGAGGATTTGGGCGCCGATCTCGCGGGACTCCTCCCGCACCGCCTGCAGGATCTCGCGGCCGCTGTCTTCCGATTCCGCGCCGCGGGTGACCGCCAGGTTGAGCATTTCTTTTTCGACCGCGCCGACGTAGACCAGCACGTCCTTTCCGCAAAACCGGAGCCATTCAGCCAGCGCGGCCAGCGGCGCGATTCCGATCCCGCCGGCGACGATCACCGCGGTGTGTTCTTCGCCGATGGAAAATCCGTTTCCGCATGGGCCGATCGCGTCGAGAACCGCCCCTTTGCGTATGCGGCTCAGGAGTTCCGTTCCCTCGCCGACCACCCGGTACAGGAAATCGAGCCGCGACGGGTGATCCACTAGGCCGCGGCGCACTTCTTCCGGAATGTCGCTTGCCCAGGCCAGAGCAGCCGAGTCGAACCCGGGATATTTCGCGCGGTGAATGCTGAGCGGCCGCCGCAGGGTCAGCGGATAGCGGCGCGCATTTCCGGCGTTTGGATCGCAGATGATGTGGAAGAACTGGCCGGGACGATAATCCAACTCGGCGCCCTTCGGCAATTCCACGGTCATCAAGTAATGCCGGTCGCAAATTTTTCTGTTTTGAACGACTTTCAGTTTCCAATCAGCCGAACTCGCACCATGGGGTTGCGCACTGGTATCCCCCGTTCCGGGAGTTTCTTCCAGGGGTATCAATCCTGCCGATAATTTCTTTCCAAGCTGAGGGTGATTACTGCTCCATTCCCATATCCCGCGTTCCAGGTTCAGGAAGGAAAGCGCCCCCCAATGGGAAATGTTTCCGTCCTTGCGCCGGCTGCCAACGAGGATCTCCTTCCCGCCAAGAGTGAATTCCACCGTCCGGTCACGGGCGGTTTTCCAGAGGATGCCGCTCGCGGAGCCTTTCCGCGCGCGGACGGGATAACCCAACGCCTTGCCCAACGCACTCAGCAGACTCGTGGTGCGCGTCTTCCGGAGGCGGTCGATCTCCGCCGCCCGTATACCCGCACGGATCGCGTCCGTATCCTCCGGCGTCAGGCCTTCACGCGCCAACCGCCGGACCAGGATTTCGCGGGCAAAGTGGACTTCTCCATGATCGCCCGCCGCGAGAGACTCCGCATCAAGCGCAATCCGGCGCCAAGTGGCGGGGATCTTGCGTCCGCTGCCCGATCGAACCCTCCCCTTATGGAGGATAAATTTTCCATTCCGATATCGTGCGATGGATTCTGTCGCCTGCGCCAATAGGTCTTCGATCGAATATTTGGCGACGGACGCGATTTCCTCTTTCCCCAATAGCGGATAAAACGCATGCAGGATTTTATCGGCCGAGGTTTTGGAACCGTGAAGCAGGAAGCGGATCCGCGCCGCGTCGGCAAGTGTCCGCCGCAGGGAGGACTCGGCGACCTTACCGGCGGGGATCGATTCGGTTTTTTGAACTGGTGACCGGAGGAGATACCCGCTGCGCGGATCGCGCCGGTTCGACGCCGGCGTATAAGAGATCTGCTCGACGGGCAGCCCGCTTTTTTCCAGCAGGTTCAACAGCCTGTGAAGGTCGGTTGCGCCATCACTCCCGCAGAAGATGTGTGCGCTGCATCCCGGTTTTGCCGTCCGGCGGATGGTGCGGAATGCGGCCGACATGCTTTCGGCGGCCGTCGCGGTTGCCGCATCCTCCGCCCAGTCCAATTTCAACCAGGCGGCTTGGATCGCGGTCAGGAGACGCTCGCGGGCGGAGGGATCGGATGGCGACGCGCATACAACGCCGTCGATGGATCCCTCCGGCAACTGGTCGGCCGGCGAGCCCGAATCTTCACCGGTAAGAATTAAGACACTGGCGCGTCCGGATGCCAACTCGGTGAAGGATCGGCCGATCGAAGCGTCTTTCAGAATCCGATTGTTTTCCTTCTTCGCCTCATACAATTTCCGGAAAGCGCCATCGAACGCCGGCCAGGGGTTTTCTTCCCGTTGCGATTCCATGCGCATTCGCTTGCCGATCGACTCCGACGGGGAAAGCGATTCCCGCGGGTCACTTGCCGGGAGTGCCGATGCGAAGGCGGCCTTGAGCACATCCCGCGCGGAGGAAACGGTCGATTCCTCGATGGCATGCAAGATGATGGAAAGCGACGCGACCGTACGCCGGTTGATGAAATCCTGGGGGCGGCTTGGAGAGGCATTTCCCGAGTAGAGATGCAGGACCGGATGCCAGAAGGGGATTTCAAGCCGGGGAATATCCGCATCCACGGATCGGTCGTCCGCATCCGGTTTCTTCATCAACCGTTTGCGCGAGCAGGCGCAGGAATATTCGATCCGGACGGGTTTCCCGTTTCCGCGGTGGACGGATTTGATGATCCCCTGTTTCCCGCATTTCGGGCAGGTGGTCGCGAACCATTGCGACAGGCTTTCCCGGCAGGCATCGTGTACATCCTGGAACGCCCACCGCAGACTGGGAAGACTGACAGGGCGAAGGAGGGTTTCGGCGAAGAACGCGGTGACGGGATTGCGCTCCAACGCGACCACGCGGCGGCCCAGGCGAAGGATTTCGACCGCCGTCGTCCCGGATGCGCTGAGGGGATCCAGGATGATGTCACGTTCGCCGGTGGAGGATCGGATGATTTCCGAGATCAGCTTCGAGGAAAACCCTGCCGCGTCGGGAAACGGTGTCGGTTTCATGGCAGGCGTTCGGTTCCCCGGCGGCTTGGATGAGCCGGAAGGACTGCAACGATCCATTCGGAAAAAGGAGATTCGGGAGAATCAGGATTGAAACTGGGGGTGGAGTTCTTGGCCGGAGGTGAAAACACCCGAAAGGTGAACATTCCTTGGACCAATCCCCTGGAAATCGGTTTCCCGCTATCGTAAAAGCTGCAGAATAAGGCTTCCTTGAGGATTATATCAGGTCTATTTTTCCGGCATAACGTCAGCCCAAGAAACAGAAGTCCTCTTGAATCTTTCTTCCGAGTAAAAATGATAAAACTTCGTACGTTTCTGATTTCTTTCCGGTCGCTACGAAAATCACCCTAATTTCAGGGAGTTTCCAGAACAAGGTATTTCATAGTAACTCCTTGACAAATGGGAAAAATGGATTTACGATACTATCACGATATATCGAGATAGTATCGTAGAAAGGCGGGCTATTGAATAGATATTCATATCGACGAAGAGAAAGCCGCTTTGAAAGGGGCGATATTAAGTATGTCGTCCTCGATCTCCTGCGGGATCGGCCAAGCTACGGATATGAAATCATCCGGGCGCTGGAAGACCGGTTCGGAGGGTTGTACACCCCCAGCGCCGGGACCGTGTATCCGACCCTGCAGATGTTGGAGGAAATGGGATATGTCACCTCCTTGCAATCGGAGGGGCGGAAAATATACACGATCACCCCGGCCGGCCTCCAGTTCCTTGAAGAACAAAAGAGCCAGGTGGCGGATGTCCGCGAACGGATGAGCGGCTGGTGGGACCGAAAATCCTCTTCCGTCGAGGTGCAAGACATGGTGGGCCGGATGAAGGATATGTTGAGGACGGTCAAGCACAACCGGCGTTATATGAGCCCGGAGAAATTGCAGCAGATCCGGGCGATACTGGAACGAGCACAGCGGGAAATCGAAGACCTGTTGAAAGACTGAACCCCGCTTAACCTGAAACAATCGAAATTCAGAACGAAAAACCGATCTTTTGGATACGGAGGATACCTTTATGTCTGCGATCGAAGCACGGGATCTGAAAAAAGCCTACGGCGCCACCCGCGCCGTCGACGGGGTGAGCTTGTCCGTCGGGCAGGGGGAAATATTCGGAATGCTCGGACCGAACGGCGCCGGGAAGACGACCACGACGGAAATCCTGGAAGGGCTGCGGGCGCCCGATTCCGGGACGGTTCGGGTGCTGGGGCTGGACGTTGCGCGCCAGCCGCAGAAAATCAAGGAGCGAATCGGCGTGCAACTCCAAACGACGGCGCTTTATCCGCGCCTGACGGTGCGTGAGGTGCTCGATCTGTTTGCCACCTTTTACCGGGGTGCGAGGCGTAGCACCGGCGAACTGATCGAGATGATGAACCTCGGCGAAAAACGGAACACCCAGAGCAAAGACCTCTCTGGCGGCCAGCGCCAGAGGCTTTCCGTCGCCCTGGCGCTCATCAATAAACCCGAGATCCTCTTTCTCGACGAGCCCACGACCGGCCTGGATCCTCAGGCGCGCCGCAGCCTGTGGGAAGTCATCCGTGGCGTCAACCGCGAGGGAACGACGGTGTTCATCACGACTCACTACATGGATGAAGCCCAAACCCTCTGCCACCGCGTGGCCGTCGTCGACGGCGGACGGATCATCGCGCTGGATTCGCCGGCCGCATTGATCCAGCAGTCCTTCCGCGAAACCGCGATCGAATTCGATCAGAAGGGCGACAAGGCGCCGGAGGGCACCTTCCGCAGCCTGAAGGGCGTCACCCGCCCGGCGGTGCGCGAAAACGGCCATGTCACGATCTATACCGACAACGCCACCCTAACCCTCGGCGGATTGACGGATCTGGCGGAAGCCGGCGCGATCCGCTTCGACGACCTGCACCTGCGCCGGGCCACCTTGGAAGACGTGTTCCTCAAATTAACCGGAAAACGCATTCGGGAGTAAACCATGAAAACATTTATCCAACTTTACATTTCCAATCTTAAGGAATTCAGCCGCAACCGCATGGCGATGTTTTGGACCATCGCCTTCCCGGTGTTCTTTATGCTGCTTTTTGGAATTATCTTCAGCGGCGATAGCGACGCTACCTTCCAGATCGGGGTGGCCGTTGAGGACTCGGGTCGGATCGGTTCCGCGCTGGCCCAGGCGTTCGACGGAGTTCAGGCCTTTCAAGTAGCGGAAGGGACCCGGGCCGAATTGCTGGAGAAACTCAAGCATGGCGACCTGAGCATGGTGGTCATCATCCCGGAAGGCGTTTCCGCCGAAATCCAATCCGGCAAGACGGCCGACATCGAGGTGCATTACGACCCGTCGAATCAAACCACCGCCCAAATTGTCCTCACCATCGTCGAAAAAGTGATCGCCGGTTTTGAGCAGGCGCTGGTCCACCAATCCACCCTGTTCGCAATTAAACCGGTCACGACCACCGTATCCTCCCTGCGCACCATCGATTTTCTCCTTCCGGGGATCCTGGCCATGGCGTTGATGCAGTTGGGCATCTTTGCCACGGCGCCTCCGCTCGTACAATTGCGCGAGCAGCAGGTATTGCGGCGTTTCGGCGCGACTCCGCTTTCCCGCACGGTGCTCCTGGCCGCCCAGGTCTGTCTCCGGATCACCATCGGCTTGACTCAGGCCGTCCTCATCATCCTGGTCGGCAGTCTGGTGTTCCATGTTCACATCATCGGGAACTGGGCACTCCTTTCCGGTTTCGTTGTGCTTGGGGCATTCGTGTTCGTCGGGCTGGGTTATTTTATCTCCGGCTTGGCCAAGACTCAGGAAAGCGTCACCGGCGTCAGCCAGCTCATCAACTTCCCCATGATGTTCCTCTCAGGATTGTTTTTTCCGGTCGATACGATGCCAACCTGGATCCGGCCGGTGGTCAACGCCCTGCCGCTTACCTATCTGGCCGATGCGCTACGGCAGATCATGGTCGGGGCGACGCCGCTGCACCCGTTGCCCACCGACCTGCTCGTGCTGGCCGCATGGCTTGCGGTTTGCACGGTCTTGGCGGTGCGGTTCTTCCGCTGGGAGTAGGGGATCCAAAAATCGGGACCCTTAGGGTAAATGCAACCCTAAGGGTCCCGGCAAACCCAAGAGTCCAAAGGAAGGGGGAGAAGTGGAACGGGCGTCCGCGTGGACGGCGGAGATCGCAAATGCGTTCGCGGACGGTCGGCCCTTCGCGAATCCCGCTTATGTTAAATGAATAGCTTCACCTCCGGCCAAAGCTCCTCGAGCGGCCGCTTGATCCCTTTGCACAGGTAGATCGGTTTATGGTTTTCATACGGCATGCAGTATTGGCAGTCCGATTGCCCGACCCATTCCACGGACTCAAACAGAGGTTCGAGATCCTCGGCCGATACCGAGTCATAAAAAAGGACAACCTCGCCGGTGCACTGGCCCGGTCCCCATAAATCATAGGAGTTGTGCCCGCTGATCACCGGCGGCAGGCCGCGTGTCGGGCCGAAGAATTCCAGCGCGCCGGCCTCTCCGTAGTTGCTGGTGAAAATGCATACCTTCGCCTTGTCCTCGGCCGGAAGCCGATTGACGATTGCGGCGAAGGTGTCCGCCATCTCCACCCAGCCGAACTGGTCGGCGAGGTTTTGCGGGAAGAGGGCGCTGTCTTCGTTCTCCATTTGAGCATGGAGATAGGGGCGGAGTGCGGTGTGGTACCGGACTTCCAAGTCCAGAGGCAGAAGCGGCATGGCCATCGGCGCGAAAAGCAAGCCGCCGAACGCGACGGCAAGTAGAGAGGCAGGCCGCGCCCAGGCCAGTTGCCGCTTTGCGAAGAAACGCTCCGCCTGGTACGCGCCGGCCGCCAGCAGGCCCGGATAAAACGGGGCGAGAAAATAGAACTTGGCGCCCTGGACCATGAAGACAATCAGCAGCACGAGGTACATCCATCCCAGCGGCCGGTATCGTTTGCCGGCGGGTAGGAAAAAGAAGATCAACCCGGTCAGCCAGACCGGCAGCGTGAGAGGATGCATCGTCAGTATCTGCTGCAGTATGAATTCCGGCGGCCCGGCCCGATAAACCTTCTCGCCGTAGTTGGCCCAAAATTCAACCGTGGGCAGGCCGTGCGCGATGTTCCACAGGATGTACGGCATGAAGAATCCAAGCGCGATTCCCCCGCCCGCCCACAACTGCCAGCGCCGGAGTTGGGAGCGCCACGAGGTCAGCAGCAGCCCGATGGCCAGTGCCAATCCGAGATACAGAAAACTGATCTTATCGGTGAGTGAGATTCCCGCCACCAGCCCGAAACCCAGCCAGAGTTGAGGACGGTCCTCGCGCAGGATGCGAATCAGGAGATACAACGCCAATACCCAGAAGAACTGCTCGAAGGAATCCATCGTCAGGAGAGAGTTCATCCCGAGGAATACCGGGGCTGCCAGAACGCACACGGCGGCAAGCGCCTGGCCGAATTTATCCGCTCCGAACATGCGGGCCATTCTTCCGGCCAGGAAAACCACTCCCGCGCCTGCCAGCGCCGGCAGCAACCGCAGCGCGGGCAGCGATACGCCAAGCGTAACGCGCACCAGCGCCGTGATCAGCGCGATCAGCGGAGGAAAATCCACATAGCCGAAATCCAGCCGCCGGCTGGCGGCGAGGTAGTACAGCTCGTCGCGGAAATATCCGTATTGCGAACTGACCAGCATGTGCAGCAGGAACTTGCCGGCGGCGATGTAAATTAAAAGCGCGGTGTCGGAGGAAAACCATTGCTTGGATGGCAGGGGAAGTCTCATGGTGTGTTGGTCTTGTCCACCGAGATATCGAAAAAGCCAAAGACACCGAAGACAGTAAATAAAAGAATAAGTGGTGTGGTTTTTCCTGGAGCTTCCGGTGTCCCCGGCCCGATCCCTCGCTTTCCTCGGGACAGGCTCCCGCCGGGGCGGGTTTCCGTTTCTATGGTGTCTCGGTGCAGAGTGACACTCCTTCGAAAATTCCCTCACAATAGCGAAGGGGGATGGAATCAATTATAGGTGGATTCCGTTGATATACAGCCGAAAACTGGCATAATCCTTGCCTTATTGACAATCAGAACATATGTTCTATAATACTGGCAAATTTGGAGGTGGAGCCATGCAGACAATACAATCCCAAAAACCTTACGAGTTCTCGATTAGGTCACTGATCCCGAATATCCGTCTTCCGGAACGAGGGGCGTCTTTCCTGGCCCTGATTGTCGGTGCGACGGTGCTCTTTGAAGCGTTCAACTACAGCACAACCGAGCACGCATTAGGCGGCGTGATGGGTGGGCTGCGCTTCATCGGAATCTCCTGGGCGACCATTCTGGCATTGGCGTTCTGCGTGATCGATTTTGCCGGGATTGCGCGGTTGTTCTCGCCGGAAGACCGCACAGCGGATGGACGCCTGGAAGGGATCTACCTGCTGGCCGCGTGGCTGCTGGCGGGCGTGATAAACGCCGCGACGACCTGGTGGGCGATGACCGTCGCGCTGCTTGCGCAGCCGGTCCTCGGCAATGAATTGGTCTCGCGGCAGGATCTCATCCTATACGTTCCGATCCTTGTCGCCGGCGCGGTCTGGCTGATCCGGATCCTGCTGATCGGTTCGCTGACCATATCGGGCGGAAAACCGGGCACCCCCAAGAATCCCCCGGCGGTGAAAAGGCCGCTGCCCATTCAGGCAGCTTCCCCGGTGCAAATGCCGGCCTCCGCTTTGCGAGGGCAGGCTTCCGCGATGGTGCGTCCGTTCACCGGCGGCCGGTCCTGACCCATTCGACGGATTGGGTTCATCGCTTCCCCGGATCCGTATCCGATACGGGTCCGGGGAAGCGTCCAAATTCGGGTATGATTTCCCGGCAGGAATAAATTCCCCATTTTATTTATTCAAGGAGATAGACATGCCCAGGCCGACCAGTAAGAAGGCATTATTATCCGCGATGCAAACAGAGCACGACGCGTTGGAAAAAACTCTGGCGGAGTTGACCGAAGAACAAATCTCAACCGTCAACCGTACGACGAAATGGTCGATCAAAGATGTGCTTGCCCATTTGACGGAATGGGAACAAATGGTGATGGGCTGGTATGAAGCCGGGCGGAAGGGGAAAACACCCGCCGTCCCGGCGGAGGGCTTCAATTGGGCGCAGCTGCCTGCGCTCAACAAACATATCTTCGATAAGCATCATAACCGGGGTATCAAGGATGTTCTCCGGAGTTACCGCGCCTCCTTCACAAAGATCCAAAATTTAGCGAGCGGCATTTCCGAAGTGGAGATGTTCACGCGCGGCCGGTATGCCTGGACCAATAAAAATGCATTGGCGGCGTATTTCATAGGCAGTACCAGCAGTCACTACATCTGGGCGCGGAAAGAAGTTCGGAAGTGCCTGAAGTAGGAGCGGCCGGCTGATTTTCCCGATGAAAAAATCTTCTTCCAAAAAGAAGCGGATGCCATGAAATCCGAAACGATTGCGAAAATCATCCCGCTGGGAGTCACTTTGTTGACAGGGATAGCCGCATGCGGGCTAAGCATACGGCCGGGCAGTGCTGCTCCGAACCGGCCGGCGGCGGATCTCCCGCTCGCCGCGGCCCCGGTTGCCACGCTGTTCACACCCTCCGTTCGCGCATGGGAGGGGGAGATCGTTCGCTGGTCGGAGAGCTTCGGGCTGGATCCAAATTTGGCGGCTACGGTCATGCAGATCGAATCCTGCGGCAACCCGCATGCCATTTCACGCTCCGGCGCGCAGGGGTTGTTCCAGGTCATGCCGTTCCATTTTTCAGCCGGGGAGGACATGCAGGATCCGGAGATCAATGCCCAGCGCGGTCTGGTTTATCTTGGCGAATCACTTATTAAATCCGAAGGCGATATCCGCCTCGCGCTTGCCGGGTATAACGGCGGTCATGGGGTGATCCACTGGGATCCGACGCAGTGGCCGGCGGAAACCAGGCGGTACGCGTATTGGGGCGAGGGGATTTACTCCGACGCGGCCGCCGGGCAAGCATCCAGCCCGCGTCTGGAGGAATGGCTGGCCGCAGGCGGGGAAACACTTTGCGAGGAAGCTTCGATCGAAGGGGGTTGATCTTCTTCTGCCACGGTTTGCACGGACAACAACAGCATTTTTAAGCCTTTGCTGTGCTCAGGGTGACTTTTTTAGCGATTTCTTCTTTTTTTTTGTGTGTTCCAAGATCCATTTCCGTGAAATCCATGATCCCGATTCCATGGTTTACCGTCGCTGGTCGGTTTTTGTCTGCGGCAGCCAAACCGAAAAGGTCGTTCCCTTCCCGGGCTCCGAAGCAACCTCGATCCGCCCGTCGTGGCTGTGTGCAATCCATTGCGCGATTGACAATCCAAGTCCGGACCCCCCGAGTGCGCTGCGGCTGCGTGATTTTTCCACGCGGTAGAACCGGTCGAAAATATGCGGAAGTTCCTGCGGAGGAATCCCCGGCCCATTATCGGATACCGTGATGTGCAGCCAATCGGCGATCACCCGCAGGGAAAGCACCACCCGGCCGCCGGGTTGAGTGTATTGCAGCGCATTCACCACCAGGTTCAATAGAAGCTGTTTCAGCCGGTCGCGGTCGCCGTTGACCACCACCTGTTCCAGATTCCCGATGCAGACTTCCACCTTTCCCTGCGCCAGGACGATCGCCTGCTGCAGCACCTCCAGGAGGAGGGTATCCACCTCGACCGGAACTTTCGCCAGGGGCAGGGTTCCGGCTTCCGCGCGCGATAGCAGCAGCAAGTCGCCAACCAGACGGCTCATCCGATCCACTTCCGACTGCATCGCATCGAGTGATTCGGCGTCGGCTCCCATCCGGCGGATCAGATCGACGTTGCCGCGGATGGAGGTCAGCGGTGTCCGGAGTTCATGCGAAACATCCGCCAAAAAACGGGATTGGGCCGAGAAAAGTTTTTCCAGCCGCTCGAGGGTATCGTTGAACGCCTGGATGAGCCGGCCGACTTCACTCGACGGGGGGACTTCCAGCGGGATCCGGCGGGAAAGATCGTCCGCGTGGGTGATCTGAATCGCGGTCGTGGTCACTGCCTCGAGAGGCTGCAGCGCGCCTTGCGCGATCCAGTTGCCGAGAAGCACCGAGAGCAGAACGGCGGACCCGCCCCCGATCGCCAATACAAAGAATAGGATCGACAGGGCCCGATCGACCACCGTCAGCGGAGTGCCGACCTCCAGCAAACCGAGGTACTTCCCTTCGATCCAGATCGATTTGGTGATCACCCGCATGTGAAGCCCGCGGATCATGTTATCGGAGAACCTCTCCTCCTCCGCCGGCAGGGGTGTGTAATCGAGGGTTGGGGTGGCGTTCTGCAATAGGGGGCCAACGGGAAGCGGGTTTTCCTCCGTTTTCGCGGGTATTACTCTGGGATCCATCGATTCGTTAACGCTCTGCAGATTCGGAGAGGAAGAAAGCAGTTCGCCGTCCGCACTCCAAACCTGGACATAGGCGTTGGAGGAGGGGAAAGGCAAAGGCGGCAGGGTCAGGAATTTTAGATCCTCGACGTCATGGACGGTGGTGGATTTCAGGATATCCGTGGCGGATTCACGCAGCGCCTGGTCGATCTGCTGGGTGAGGGTGTATTGCAGGATGAGATACAGGCCGGCGCCGAAAAGGAAAAGAATCGTAGCCAGAAGGGCGGAATATCCGAGTATCAATCGGGCGCGGAGCGACATGCCTTATCCGCTTTCCAGGGGTATTAAGTCTCTTCCCGTAGCACGTAGCCCACACCCCGAACGGTGTACAGCAGGCGGTTTCTTCCATCCGCTTCCAGTTTCTGACGCAGGTAACGGATATAAACTTCGATGATGTTGCTTTCCCCGCCGAAATCGTATCCCCAGACCCGGTCGTAAATGGTCTCCCGGGTGAGAACCTGCCGCGGATGTCGCAAAAATAATTCCAACAGATCGAATTCCTTCGACGTCAATTCAATCTGCGAATCGGAGCGGTGCACCTGGCGGGTTCCGGTGTCCAGCCGCAAATCGGCGAATTGCAGGATCTCGGGCTCCCCGGGTCCGGCCCGCCGGAGCAGCGCGCGCACCCGCGCCAGAAGTTCGGCCAGCGCGAAGGGCTTGACCATGTAATCATCCGATCCCGCATCCAATCCCTGTACCCGGTCTGAAACGGAATCGCGCGCAGTGAGAATGAGGATCGGCAGCGAGGAGTGGGCGGTCCGCAACCGCCGGCACACCTCCAGGCCGTCCATGCCGGGAAGCATCAGGTCGAGCACGACCAGATCCGGCCGCGCATCGCGCGCTTTGGCCAGCGCGGCGGGTCCGTCGGGGACCGTGTCCACTTCGTATCCTTCGTAGGTCAGCCCGCGTCGCAGGAAGGAAGCGATTTGTTCTTCGTCTTCCACAATCAATATTTTCGGCGACATGCTTGTCCCTGTCCGTTCTGTTGATCCGGAGGAGAAGCAGGATATTCCTCCGGTCGTCCGGCGGGGTCAGGTGATATTTTCCGGGTTGGGCATCTCGGGGGGTAAGGTCTGTCCCACTTGCACCGGAAGGAGGACAAAAAAGGTGGTCCCGTGGCCGATCTGGCTTTCCAGCCAGATCCGACCTCCCATGGCTTCGGTGAGGGTTCGGGCCACGGCCATCCCCACGCCGGTGTCCCCCAGGCCTTCGATCAGGGGCCCTTCCGTCCGGTATAACCGGGTGAACACGCGCGGTTGATCCTCGGCGGCGATCCCCGGCCCGCTGTCTTTGACCGTGATGAGCAGCGCAAGTTGTTGGTTCTGCTCCGCCAACGGAGTGTGCGTTGTAAGCACGACCTCCTTTTCCGGCGGCGTGATCAGCACGGCGTTCTGCACCAGGTGGTTGAGGATTTGCTGCAGGGCGTCCCGGTCGATTTCAACCGGAGGCATTTCCTCGTCGACGTCCAGCCGCAGGACGAGGTTCTTTTCGCGGACGGTTTCGCTGGTTCCTGTGATGGCGGTGTCGATGATGCTGGCCACGTCCACCGGCTGCATCCGCGGAGCGGCGATTTTCTCCGGCAGCAGCAGCAATTGAAGAAGGTCTTCAAACAAGGCTTCGGTCCGGGTGATGCTGGCGCGGATCCGGTCCAAAAACTTCCGTTGCATGGCACCGAGGATTCCCGCGGATTCAGAAAGCAGCAGGTCCGTGTAGCCCACCATGGAGGAAAACGGCTGGCGGATTTCCGAAATCAAACCGGTGACCATTCCGACGTCGGCTCCGAAGGTCAGTTTCTTTCCGGCTTCAGGGGGCGGGGGCGGTTGGAGCAATGCCGATTGCAGATGCGCGTATTCGGTGAGGGTTTTGCGCAATTCATTCTGGATCCGTGTGACTTCCTGCTGATATTTCTTCTCGGATTCATCGAGCGCGTTTCTCAATCGGGTGATTTCCACGCCGGCGAAGGCGTCCCCGGCGGTAGGAATCGCGCCGGTCATGGTTTGGATCTGCTGCAATTCCCCCTGCAAGCGCTGATTTTCAATGCGCATGGTATCCGAGGAGGCGGCGGATTCCTTGAACTGCGAGGATTCGCGCTGCGCGGCAAGCAGCTCGGCCCGGGTGGTCTCCAGTTCCTCCTGCAGCCGGGTGATCCATCCGTCCTTCTGCTGGATCGACAGCATCCATTGTTTTTCCGCATCGGTTCCGGCTGCGGGAATCGGTACCGTCGCGCCCGGCAGGGCATCCTGATCCTTCACCAGCGATGCCAATCCCTCGGCGCGTTCGCGTTCTTTGCGCCATTCCTGTTCCGCCTGCTCCAGCCGGGTTTCCAGGTTCATCCGCTCCGTTTGCAGGCGCTCGCTATCCTCCTGAAGCCGCGCGGTTTCCTGCTGCGATTCGTCCAACCCCTGCTCGATCACATTGTGGCTGTGCATCTGCTGGAGTGCTGAACTGCAAGCCTGGGCAAACGCCTGGGCGACGGCTTCATCCTCTTCGCGCCATTCCTCGCCGGAATAGGAAGCCAGAAGCAGGATCCCCATGGCGGCTTCGTCGCCGAGTGGGAGGGGCGCGTAGAGTGCCGGGCCGGCTTGCGGCAGTTGGGCTTTTTCAGCGATTCCCCGGAGAGCCTGTTCTGCTTCCTGTTTGCCCAGGCGCATGATTTCCCGGCCGGATACCGCAAAATGAAGCTGCGGGATGCCTTCGGAGGTCAAGGTGAAGCCGGGAAGGTTTTGGGAGTTGACCCGGTCATAACCGGAGATGAACTCGACGCCGTCCCCTTTCTCGGAGGAGGCGATGAAATACGCGATTTCCACCCGCATTGCGTTGCAGACCCAAGCCGTTATGGCCTGCGGCAAATCCTGAGGTTCAATGGTGAGGATCAAATCTGAAAGTGAGGGAATGGATTCCGTGACGGCTTGCCGGATTTGCCGGGCCGGACTACCCGTGCTCACGAAGGCGCCGCTGGTTGTCGCCGAATATGCCAGGCGCATGGCCGCAAAGGGAAAGGCGAGCAGGTCGCATAAGCGGGCGAGTCCCGGAAGATGGGTGGTCCCGTCACCGAAGGCAAGTTGCAGCGTCACGCCGGCGAGAAACAGCAACAACGAGAGGAAAGACAACCCCCATCCTCCCGGCCTGCGCAGCAGTACCAGGAGAAGCCCGACGAAAAGGAAGATCCAGCGGGTGAAATCCCAGATGAAGGAAAACAGGTTGCTGTTGAAAGCTCCTTCCGCCGGGTTGAAGTACAGGTAGGCCGCAGTTCCGCCGGCGGCGAGGAGGATCAGCAAGATCCAAAGAACCGTCAGAACGTCTCCGGATTTATTCCGCCGGGGGAAGAGGAAAAACCAAACCAGGCCGCTTATGGAGAGGAGTTCCAACGACCGGTCGATGTTGGCAAAAACCGCCGACAGGGAAGGCATATTCCACATCGGAGCGAGGAGATCGTCGGCCAATCCGATCCCTTGCACCAGGATCAATCCGCCGGCCAGCAGGAAACCGCGGGCCCATTCCCCGCGAGGTTTTTTTACCAAAAAGAAAACCGCCGATACCAGCGCGATCAGCAGGATCCATCCATGAAAGAAGATAATTCCCTGGGTGCTGAGTAAGAATGTTTCGTAATCGTGTAGAGAAAGCGCCATGGGAAGGATCCCTCTCCCGGGGATCTCGCGGGCGGTTATTCCTTCGGAGTTTCCTCGTGCATCGTCCGGAGAGACCACAAGGTTTCGAAAGCCATACTGCGCACGTAACTCTCGTTGTCACTCAAGCCCATGCAAAGATCCTGCAAAAATTCGCGGTCGCCGAGGTGACCGAGGGTTTCCACGGCGGCGGCGCGCTGGCGCGGCTGGCCCTCGCGGATCGCGCGTCCCAGCATGGCCAGAGCCGGAGCGCCGGGAGCCAACCCGGTTTTCCGTTCGGCGGCAAACGCCACCAGCCACGGCAGATTGGAGGGCGGGGGAATCACAGTCAGGGGATTTTCGGTTTCCCCGTGCATCTTCTCGACCGCCTGTGCGGCCGCCGATTTCACCGCCCATTGGCCGTCGTCGACCTGCACTCTTTCGAGAATCTCGAGCGCCCAGGGTTGTCCGGAGCGTGCCAATCCGAACACTGCTGCGCGGCGGACCAGCAGTTCGGCATCCTGAATTGCTTCGCGCAGAATCCCGTGACCTTCGATCGGATCGAGCGAGAGTCCTTCGGCGACGGCGCGGCGCAGATCGTCCTCGCCTTGGAGAAGCACCTGGCCGAGCGTGTCGATTGCGGCGTGGGTGGCGATATGTCCCAGCGCGAGCGCCCCCGCCCAGCGCAGCTCCCTCGATCCGGATTCCAGCTCCTTGGTGAGAAGATCCACGGCGCTCTGATCCCCCATGGCTCCCAGACCGAGGGCAGCCAGGATTTGCGCTTCCTGATCGGTGTCCTGGGTGGTGAGGATCTGCCGGAACAATTGGGCTACCGAGGCATCGCGGCTGTTGAGGAAAGCGCACAGCGCCCGGGCCCGGAGTGGAAAAGGCTGGCTCGAGGTGCGCACAGTTTTCATCAACCGCCGGAATACTTCCACCCGCCATCCGGCGGTGGGAGGAGCATCACGCAGCCAGGAAGCAACCTTGAGCAGTTTCCATCCGTCTTCCACAATCGGGGGCATTTGCGGCGTGCCGGATGCTTCTTCCGCCCCTTCCTTCCTTATCGTAGGACTCAGCCGGGCGGAAACGAGCGTGGCCACATCGGTTTGCGCCGCCACCGCCTGCGCCGTAAGATCCGCCAGCGGGGATTTGGTTTCGGCGAAGAAGGCGGAGAGGTTTCCCTCGGTTGCGGCGGCGCGCGCCGCCAGCCGCGCGGCAATGATCATATGGCCGAAGGTGACCCTGCCGGCCGGCCTTCGGCGCAGGACGCCGCGGGTGACCATATCGTCGAAGAAATCCTCGACCGGTGGAAGCGATTTCTCCGAATGCGGCCAGGCCAGTGCCAGGGCTGTCTCCACCTGTTTGCGCGTCGGGGTGGAAAAGTTTTCCACGATCATGCCCCGCGAAACCTGGGCCATGGCTTCCTCGGCGGCCGGCGGCAGATGCCGGGAGATGTAGGCTTGTTGATCGGAAGCGGCCGTGGTGCCTTGCAGGTCGCCGCTGAAAGCCGCCCAGATCCGCAGAGTGATATCCAGCGGGGATAGTCCCAGAGTCTGCCTGGAGATCCATCCGATAAGCAAAGCCGGATCCGGTTTCTCGCTCATTTTCCGGTCCGATACGATGAGTTCCTGCCAGCGGGCTCCCCATTGTTCCATGAATAGACGGTGGTCGGCCGGGAGCCACGGGGCCGGAGCGGCGACGGCGAAACCCATGGGCCGCCAATACGCCACCTCATCGGGGGGGATGGTGATGACCAGCCGGGTTTTTGGAAATTGCGCCATGAAACCGCGAACCCATTCGCGGACTTCATCCTGCGCGGTGAAGGGAAGTTCATCCACGGCATCAAGCAGGAGGATCGAGCCTTCGCTTCGCAGGCTTCCTTTTATATAGGGGGGAATTTGCGAAGTGGAAAGCGTGGACGCGTACTGCTGCACGGCAGCGACCAGGGGAGGGATGGTGTCCTTGTTCGAATTCGGCAGCGCCAGGTCGTGCGCATTGGCATAAAATAACGCCCGCGGGATATCGGCCGCTGGGGCATCCGTCTCCAAAGACCGCTTCAGCCACTCCAGGGTGAGCGCGGCGAGGATGGTCGTCTTGCCGCTGCCCGGCAATCCGACAAGCAGCGTGTTTGTCTTCTGCGAAAGCAGCTGCTTGGCGGGAATGTTCGCCGCACCGTAGGCCTCCGCAAGCTGGGGCCAGTCGGGGGAGAATGGGAAAAGCGCCGGCGCGTCGTATTCCGGCGGCTGGTCCGGATCCACGGGCGGGGGGTGCACGAGCAGCCGGGGCGGAAGCAGGATCTCCTCCAGGGCGAATAAATGCGACGCGATGTGCGACGATTGCGCCCAGACCATCAGATCGTTCCGATACCCCTGGGCGGCGCTGGTGGTGAGGGCTTCCACGGCGGTGCGGTAGGATTCCGCCATGGCTTCCCGCAGGTTGGAGATTCGATTGCGAAGGCGATACAGAACGAACGCTAGGATGGCGGCCAGGAAAAAACCGATCCAGAAGGAAAGAGGTTCAAATTGCCAACTGCTGAGAAAGGCCATGCTTATCCCAGATAAAGAATCCGTCCGCAATTACCGCATTGCACGATTTCCTGTCCGGAACGGGCGGAATCAATACGAGTCGCGGAAGGAGCCACTCCGCATCCGGCGCACGAACCGCCCTCCAAACGGACCACGGCCAGCCCGCGTTTGCTCTGCCGCACAGCGGAATATTTTTCCAGATCCTCCGCGGATATCTCTGACAGCGCGGCTTCCCGCTGCACTCCGAGGGTCGCGAGGGCGGATTGTTCGGCCGCCTTCTCCTTGAGGAGGTTCGCTTCCTCCTCACCCCGTCGGTGTTCCAGCTCCTCGCGTTTATTTTTCACGGTGGATACGGTTTTTTCGCCGTCTTCGAATTGGATCATGGTCTGCAGCTGCCGCTCCTCGAGCACGGAGAGATACCGTCGAAGCGATGCAGCCTCTTCCTGGAGATCCTGCAGTTCCTTCGGATTGCTGACGCCGCCGCCGTAGAGGGTTTTATCCGTCTCGGCGATCCGTTGCTGCTGACGTCGGGTCTCCTCATCCGCCAGGCGGACGATTTTTTCGGCGGATCCGAGGCTGCCGCGCGCGGCATCCTCCTCCGCGCGTGCCCGGTCCAGCTCCGGATGCTCCCGCAACCTGACTTCAATTTCCGCCAGCCGGGATCGGTGCGAATCGATCTGGCTGTCCAGAGTTTGCAGTCGGAAAAGGTTAGAGACACGCGTCACAAGGTTGAATTATAGGGGAAATGACATGCAAGTCAACACGCGCAAAGATGCATTGACCTGACAAAATGCGGGCGGTACAATCCCGGCGGTTTGCAGACCATGGAGGTGCTGGATGAGCAATCCTCGTGAGATTCTTCTGCGAAGAGGAATCCCGCTGATCTTAATAGTGCTTGCGACGGCATGCAATCTGGCGACAGGAACCAAGGCTGCGCCGTCATCGACGCCGTTTCTCCCTGAGGGAACGGCCACCCCGACGGATACACCGACGGAGACTCCGGTTGTGCCCACCGCGACACCCACGGAGACCCCGATCCCTCTGGTGTATCCCGTCGGTCCGTCGGGTTTCCCCTCCAATGTAAATCCGCTGACCGGATTGATTGTGAGCGATCCGCAGCTGTTGGACCGCAGACCGCTGGCGATTAAAGTATCCAACTTCCCGCGCACGGCGCGTCCGCAAGCCGGGCTGTCGCGCGCGGATATCCTCTGGGAGTTCTACACCGAATTCGGGAACACGCGCTGGATCGCGATGTATTACGGCCAGGATGCCGAGAAGGTGGGTCCGATCCGCTCCGCCCGGGTCCTGGATACGCGGATCATGCCGCTGTACGATGCCATCCTGGTCCATGTGCAGGCCTTTGAGACGGTTTGGATTGAAATCAGCAAGACCGGAGTGGATACCATCAACGAGTTCCCTGCATCCTGCCCCGCCATCTGCCGGGATCCGGATGAGGAATTTCTCGAGAACAGCGCGTTCGGGAATACCGTCGAACTGACGAAATATGCCCGGCGGATCGGATTGCTTGCCGCCGGAAGACCCAACCTGGATGGAATGGTTTTCGATCCCGCGGTCCCCGCCGATTCGCAATCCTCGGTCGGGGTGCGAATTTATTTTTCATCCTCCGCCACGGCGCAATGGAAATATGATCCCGCCGCCGGGCGCTACCTGCGCTTTTCCGAAACGGCCACCGGCGCGCTCGAACCGCTCACCGACCGGACGACCGATAAGCAATTGGCGGTGGATAATCTGGTCATCCTGGTGGTGGATACCTTTGTTTATGCGGGGAAATCCGGGACGGGGGAGCAATTCGACATGGATTTATCCAAATCCGGGAAAGGGTTTTTCTTCCGCGATGGGGTCATGATCCAAGGCCGGTGGCAGAGCGGCGGACCGAATGCGCCGCTGCAATTCGTCGATTCGAACGGACAGTACTTCCCCTTGCATCCCGGATCGACCTATATCGCCATCCTGGGGGATCGGGCAACCGGCGCACCCGCGGCATCCACGGAATGGTGGTTCACGAACGGGCTGTAATCGGATAACCGGGTCTGGATTTCCCGTTAAGCGCCGATTAAAACCAACCTTGCCTCTCCGCCAATGCGGGGCGATCGCCCCGCATTGGTACGTTATTCCCTTTCCCCGGCCGCCAATTCATAGTAAAAAGATGTTGAAGAGAATGGGAAAAGGAATCAGGTGAATACCATGCACGGACGCGATCTGTTTCGCTTCGAGAACCATCCGGTTTCCCGGCCTGCATTTCCGCATCGAACCGGAAATCGATGGTTGATCCTCGGATTGTTGCTCGCCGCCGCGTGCGGGGCTCCCCGGGCGGAGGGTTCGCTGGAAAAAACACCTCCCCAAATCGATTCGCCAACGAAGCCGGCCGTGGAAAATGCGCTATCCACTCCATCTCCGCAGCCGACCGCCACGCTGACTGACACGCCTTCGCAAACCAGCACGCCGGAGATTATTAACCCGCTCACCGGTCTCGCCGTATCGGATATCTCCGTTCTTCAGCGATGGCCGCTGTCGATTAAAGTCTCGAGTTACCCGCGCACAGCGAGACCGCAAGCCGGCCTATCGTATGCCGACCTGCTGATCGAGTTCTATCAGGAAGCCGGGATGACCCGCTGGCATGCGATCTACCTGAGCCGCGATGTGGAAAAAGTCGGTCCGATCCGTTCCGGGCGAAAGATCGACGTCCCGTTTATGAGAGCCTACCAGTCGCTGCTGGTGTTTTGCGCCGAATATTCGGCGACCTGGGATTATATGGAACTCGAGGATGTACGCGATTTGCTTTTATATGTGGGCCCGGTGGATTGCCCGGCCTTGTGCCGCGACCCCAAGGAACTTCAGATCAATGGAATATACGGGAACACGGTCGAGCTGCGCAAGGCGGCCAAGGTGCTGAAGATCCCCGATACGGTGCCGGATTTGGCCGGGATGCAATTCAACGAAGAGCCGCCTGCGATGAGCGGTTCGGCCTCCACCGTCCGGGTGCGGTTTGTCTCCGACAACGCGATTGCGGAGTGGCGCTACAACCCGCAGGATAAGAAATACTACCGCTGGTCGGAAACCGACAAGGGGAACGGGGATCTGGCTTCCCAATCGGACCGTCTGACGGGAGAACAGCTTTCGGTTTCCAATTTGATCGTGGTGTATGCCAATTATATCCGGCGGCAGCAGAGAGAAATTTACGAGTTGGAGTTGTTCGGCGGCGGGAAAGCGCTCTTTTTCCGTGACGGCAAGATGGAGAGCGGATTTTGGAGGCTGCCGAAGATCGACCGCCCGCTTCAATTCTTCGGACAGGATGGTCCCTTCCAGCTGAGACCCGGCGTCACCTGGATCGCGATCGTCGAAGATACCTCGACCGAGACTCAAGAGGGGGATATGGTGTGGGTGGAGTTCGGCAAGACCGGCGTCGGGGAATAGGAATCCACGAAGGACACGAAAAAAAACCTGAAGGACACGAAGACTTTAATAAAAAATTCTTCGTACACTTCAGGTTTTAATTTCGTGCTCTTCGTGGAGAATAATGGAAACCGGTCGAGAGCCCCGTTAGGTCGGAATCTCCATCGATTGATCTTCGAGCGGCGGGAATGGATGGCGGATGGCGGGCAGGTATAGGTCGCACGCATATTCCTTGAGCATCCGCCGGGTGTTGAACGTAGGGGAGATTGTGCGGATCGATTCCCGGATGCGCACGATCCATTCCGATGGGATGTTCTCCGGCGTGCGGTTTTCATAATAGAGGGGGATGATCTCGTCTTCCAAGAGTGAAAAAAGCGATTCGGTATCCTGCGCATTCTGCACTTCGGCGGTTTTATTCTCCTTGTCGTCGCCGATCGCCCATCCGTTTCGCCCGTTGTATCCCTCGCGCCACCAGCCGTCGAGGACGGACATGTTCAGCACCCCGTTGAGCGCTGCTTTCTGGCCGGATGTGCCGGACGCTTCCAGCGGGCGGAGCGGTGTATTCATCCAGACATCCACACCCTGTACCAGGTAACGCGCCAGGTTGATGTCGTAATCCTCCATGAAGACGAACCGTCCTCCGGTTTCGTAGCGTTTGGCGAACCGGTAGACTTCCTGAAGCAGACGTTTGGCCGGTTCATCCGCCGGATGGGCCTTTCCGGCGAAGATGAACTGGACCGGTAAATTCGGACGGTTGAGTAGCTCGAGCAGCCTTTCCGGCTGGCGCAGCAGCAGGCCGGCCCGCTTGTAGGTGGTGAACCGCCGGGCGAAACCGATGATCAGCATGTTGGGATCCAACAGCACTCCACTGTTGACAATCTGGATCGGATGTTTCTTCCCGGAGAGCCATTGCTGGCGCGAGCGGTCGCGGATGTGAGCGGCCAGCCGGCGCTTGAGGTGAATCCGGGCCTCCCAGAGTTCTTTGTCCGGGATATCGCAGACCTTGTCCCAAACGGCCTGCTCGTCGATGCGCTCCCGCCAATCCGCTCCCAGATATTTGTCGAAGAGAATGCCCATCTGCCGGGCAAGCCAGGTTTCGGTGTGGATGCCGTTGGTGATGTGGCGGATCGGCACCTTGTCTTCCGGAAGCTCGGGCCAGAGGTGATGGTACATCTTTCGCGCGACCCGGCCGTGCAATTCCGAAACTCCGTTGGCATGGTCGGAGAGCCGCAGGGCCAGGACGGGCATGCTGAAGGTTTCGCCCCAGGTCTGACGGTGGCGCGCGATGTCGAGGAAGCCCTCCCGTTCGAGCCCGAGCTGCGGCCAATATTGCGAAAAAAATTTTTCCATCAACCAAAGCGGGAATTCGTCCGCGCCGGCCGGCACGGGCGTGTGGGTGGTGAAGATGGTCGTCTTGCGGACGATCTCTCTGGCGTCCTCGAAGGTCCGTCCGGCCGCCACATATTCGCGAGCCCGCTCCAGAAGCGCGAAGGCGGAATGCCCTTCGTTGAGATGCCAGGCGGTCGGGTTGTAGCCCAGCGCGCGCAGGGCGCGGACCCCGCCGATGCCCAGGATGATCTCCTGCGAGATGCGTTGCTCCGCTTCGCTGGTGTACAACCGCGCCGTCAATTCGCGGTCGGTTGGCGAATTGGATTCGACGTTGCTGTCCAAAAGGTAGAGCGGGATCCGGCCGACGCGGACCTGCCACAGGCGGGCGTATAGATCCCGTTCGGGAAGCGTGACGCAGACGCTAAGCGGATTTCCGTCGCGCCCGACGACCGGCCAAACGGGAAGGTTTAAGAAATCCAATGGTTCGTAATTGGCTTCCTGCCAGCCGTCTTCCGTCACACTTTGCCGGAAATATCCCAGTGTGTAGAGGAAACCCAACCCGACGATGGGGATTCCCAGGTCGCTGGCTTCCTTGATCAGATCCCCGGCCAGCACCCCCAAACCGCCAGCGTACCCTTGGATGGTTTCATGCAATCCATATTCGGTGGAGATGTAAGCAATCGGGCGGTTGAGGAGATCGGGATTCTCGCGGCGGTACCAGGTGTCCGTCGCGTTCAGGTAATGGTCGAAGGATTCCAACACCCGGTCGTAGGTTTCCATGTAGTTGACGTTCGAAAGGGCGGCGTTCAACTGGGGGCGTTTTATCTGTCGCAGGAATTGAACCGGGTTGTGCCGGAGTTCCTCCCAGAGCGAGAAATCGATCCGGCTGAAAAGGCTCTGCGCCTGCGGATGCCAGGTCCACCACAGGTTGTAGGCTAATTCCGGCAGCCTGGATATTCGTTTGGGCAGCGAGAGCTCCGCCGCGATCGGCGGCTGCATTTCAATGAATCCTTCCTGCATGGGCGTCACCTATCCCTTCCCCGGCAGAAAACCGGCAGCTCTGCCGCGAAAACGGTTGAGGCGAAGGAGTTGCTTCACTTTCGAAGTTCTCATTCGTATGGAAAAGCTCCTGAAATCACGCACCTCGCAATCCGTTTTATGGATATTTTCAAGCGGCGTCATGAATTGCGAAAGCGGCGTACATATTATCACATGCGGGCTACCACGGATAAAACCTGAGTGAAAACCGTACCGCCCGCCCCGGAAGGCTTGGCCGGATGGGGAATAACGATCGGGCCGGGGCGCAATAATTTTCTTTTATTGAGTGCATCCCGTACGGCTCTACAGCGAGATGCGAATCAACAGGGAGGCGACACAAGTGGACCCGCTCCTGCTCGAGTGATTCATCCTTTCTGCAAGCCCCTCAACATGTTCCAAAACGCGGTCAGCGCCGTATTGGCAGCCCACCGGCAGGCCATGGGATGCGGCACCAAATGGGTTCGGATCTTCCGCACCTCGCTGTTCCCGGATTGGATCACATATTCCGACCGGTACCCGCCGGTTGCGGGCGTGAGGATCAAACCGATGGCATGAGTCGCGTTTTGAGCCGATCGCCAATCGCGTGTCCACTCCGTCAATGGTTTTTGGCCGGCGGCGGTCCCGATTACCAGGCCGCCCCGGTAATTCGCCGAAGCCTCCGCTTCCAACAGACCGGCCAGCGTACCGGCGGTGCCGGATTCGATGGAGACAAGGATGGCGTCTTGGGGAAGCAAACGGAGGACAGAGCCGGCCAAGGTTTCTCCGTCGGCGCCGACGATATATTCTCCAAGGGCGGAACGGATATCTTCCTCCGCCAGGGCGATCTTTTGCAGTGCTTCCGCCTCGTTTCCCGCCCGTCCGACAATGCGGATATCGGTCAGGCCGGCGTGGGCCATCAAGCCCACCGTCGGATTGTCCGTGCTTTCCCAGCGGCCGATCTGCTGATCGATTTGCGATTCTCCCAATCCGGCGATATGGAGAGTGCGTTTTCGAATGACTGCCGCTTCTCCGCTGCGCCGCTGCAGGACGGGCAGAACCTGGTCGAGGATCATCGCTTCCATCTCGCTGGGAACGCCGGGCACGGCAAACAGGATCGACCGTCCGATCTCCATTGAAAATCCGGGCGCGGTTCCAAACGGATTGGCCAGCGCCGAGGACCCCTCCGGAAGATACGCTTGCTTGCGGTTATTCTCGGTGGGGGCGCGGCCCAGGTGGTTGAACCGGGCTTGGATGCTCTCCCAGAGTTCGGGATGGAAGACCAGTTCCACGCCGGCCGCCTTGGCGGCGGCTTCGCGGGTCGGATCGTCCACCGTCGGGCCCAACCCGCCGGAGGCGATGACGGCATCCGCCCGTTCTGCCGCCTCCCGAAAGGCGGAGACGATCCGCTCAAGATGATCTCCGACGGTCACCATGCGCCGCAATTCGAATCCGCCTTCCCGCAACGCGCGGGCGATGAACTGCGTGTTCGTATCGGCAATCTCCCCCAGCAGAAGCTCGCTTCCGATCACCACGATTTCAACATTCACGGTTCTCCTCCGCCGCCAAGCCGCGCATGGATCGGGTCTTCCAAAAAAAACGCTGCCAATGCATCCCTTGAGGAAAAAGAAGGGGTGGCCGTCGGCCACCCGCTTTTGAGATGGAAATGATCCGCAGGTCCGGCCGTTACGGATGCAGTCTTATTTTCTTGGCCAGGAGTTCTTCCTTGGATTCCTTGTGAGCCGGATCCGGGCCGAGCGCTTCGTTCGGGCAGACCGACCGGCATTGGGGTTGGTCGAAAAATCCGACGCATTCCGTGCACCGGTCCGGGTTGATCTCGAAATGCGCGTCCCCCATGCTGATCGCCTGGTTGGGGCATTCCGGTTCGCAGACGCCGCAGCTCAGGCATTCATCGGAAATTTTGTAGGCCACGATTCAAGTCTCCTTTTCAGTAGAGTGTCACGCCGTTCGGCGCTCTTCCCGCGCCTGCCCGACGATTATTCTTTCTCCCCCAGATATTCTAACACTTGCCGGAATTGATCCGGCCGGAGGTTCGGGCTCTTGGGCAGATGGCGGATATATTCTTTGACTTTCGATGCGTGCAGAACGGGAACCGGCGAGGTTTCGGCTTCGATGCGGGTTTTGTCGTTGATGAAGGCAACGACCGCCTGCACGGTCGGCATCTCGTCGGTCTTCAGGATTTTGCGGAGTTTTCGGGCCAGGGTTTCCGCTTCGAATTTTCCGTCCACGGCGGGATTCCCGAGTGCTTCGGTTCCGAAGAACTTCAAAAAACCCGATACTCCGGTTTGGCGCCACTTTTTTCCGTCGAAGGAAATCAACCCGCGCTCGTACTTCGCCAGAATGGCGACGATCCCGTTCGGTGTGAAGAGCGCATGGTCCGCTCCCAGCCGGAAATGCACGATCGTATGACGATCGTCCAACCCTTTCAGTAAATCGTCGACCGCCTGGTCCGGAGGCGGGGTCCGCCCCCAGCGGTTGGTGAACGTGGAGCCGACACTCACCAGGATGAATCCCGCGATCATCGAAAGATACATGAGATCGAGCCGGGTCTCGAGGAAGTAACTCACTGCCAGCCCTGCGATCAGAACCCCCATACCGCCGAGCTGCCCGAAATTGCCGATCTGCCGGTTGCGCCGGATCAACCCGGGATTGGAAATCTTCCTCACGATTCCTCCCATTTGCGGAGCACCAGGCAGGCGTTTTGCCCGCCCAGGCCGAAGGAGTTGGAGAGGGCGGTCCGGACATCGGCTGCGCGCTTGACGTTCGGCACGTAATCCAGGTCGCATTCCGGATCGGGAGTTTCGTAGTTAATGGTCGGGTGGATCATCCCGTGCAGCAGCGTCTGGATGCAAGCCACTGCTTCGATGGCGCCGGCGGCTCCCAGTGGATGCCCGATCATCGATTTGGTGGAGGAGACGGCGAGCTTCTTGGCGTGTTCGCCGAAAACCTGTTTGATGGCGTTGGTTTCCATCAGGTCGTTGGCCGGGGTCGAGGTGCCGTGGGCGTTGATGTAATCCACCTGTTCGGGTTGAATGCCGGCATCCCGCAGTGCCCAGCGGATGGCCCGCACGGCGCCTGCGCTGGTGGGATCCGGCGCGGCGATGTGGTAGGCATCCGAGGAGGAGGAATGCCCGAGGATTTCGGCGACGATGCGGGCGCCGCGCTTGCGCGCGCATTCGAGGGATTCGACCACGAGGATGGCGCACCCTTCGGAAAAAACGAAACCCTCGCGATCCTTGGTGAAGGGGCGCGAGGCGCGTTCCGGAGCGTCGTTGTAATTCAACGGCAGCGCGCGCATCACGCAGAATGAAGCGATCATGAAGTCCACCACCATCGCTTCCGCGCCGCCGGTGAGAACGAGATCCGCAGCCCCGCGCCGGATCAACTCGGCGGCTTCACCGATCGCCTGGGTTCCCGCCGCGCATGCGGTCGGGACGGTGTTGAGCGGGCCGAGGGTCTGGTACTTTTGCGAAAGGTGATGCGCGGGCATATTTGGAATGGCGGAGGGCGGGACAAACGGATTGACTTTCAAATATCCCTGGTTCCACATCACCTTCAACCCTTCGGCCATCCGGTCCCAGCCGCCGACCGCGGTCCCCAGCAGCACCGCCGCCCGCTCGGGGTCGGGCATTCCGCCTTCCAGCCCCGCTTCCCGGATCGCCTCCTGGGCGGTGGCGAGTACAAACTGCGAGCAGCGTGCCATCCGGCGGGCTTCCTTTATGTTGATGTATATCCCGGGATCGAACCCTTTCACTTCGCCGGCGATCTGGCACGGCAGCGGGCTGGCGTCAAAATGGGTGATTTTGGATATTCCCGACCGGCCGGCGAGCAAACCGTCCCAAAGTTCGGCGACGGTCAAGCCGAGCGGCGTGATGGCCCCCATCCCGGTGATTACTACCCGAGGTCGCGGATTTGTCATTTATCTCTCCTTAAGTTGCCGCCGGATTGCCCGGGCCGAGCCGGGCAATTTCCCTGCGAATGAGATCCTGCATGCCGGACCGTACGGCGCCGATCGCCACGCGGACGGCGTTCTTCACCGCCAGGGCATCCGACCGGCCGTGGCCGATGAACACCAGCCCATCCACTCCCAGCAGCGGCGCAGCCCCTTCCTCGCTGGGGTCGAGCATTTTTTTAATACTGGTCAGCGTGGGCTTGACGAGCAGACCGCCCAGTTTCACCGGCAGCGAACCAGCCATGATTTTTTCCTTCATCGAATCGACGATCAGCTTGGCCACCGCTTCCGAAGATTTCAGGAAAATGTTTCCGGAAAACCCGTCGGTGACAAGCACGTCCACATTGCCGGCATAGACTTCCTTCGGCTCGGCGTTGCCGATGAAATTCAAGGCGCTGTTCTTGAGCAACGGGGTGGCTTCCCGGACGAGATAATTTCCTTTTCCCGTTTCCTCGCCGTTGGAAAGCAGCGCCACGCGCGGCCGCGCCACTCCGCGCACCGTTTCCGCATAGAGAGAACCCATGATCGCAAACTCGAGCAAATTTTTCGGTTGAATATCCGGATTAATCCCGATATCGAGGACCACGCAAAATCCCGTGCGGGTCGGGAAGACCGGCGCCAGCGCGGGCCGTTCGATTCCCGGCAGCATGCCCAGGCGGAAGAAAGCCACCGCGGCCGCCGCGCCCGTGTTCCCCATCGTTATAAAGGCATCCGCCTTGCCGTCCTTGACCATGTCCACTCCGACGGCCATGGAGGTCTTGGGTTCTTTTTGTTTGGCCTTCAGTGCGAGGGCGAGTCCTTTCTCCTGCATCGTAAGCATTTCAGGCGCATGGATGACTTTAATGGGGAGGTTGCCGGGATGGAGTGCTTCCAGCACCGGGAGCACAACCTTCTCGTCCCCAACAAGCAGAATTTCTTGGCCGTACTCGCGTGCGGCTTCCACCGCGCCTTCCACATCCGGACGGGGGAATAAGTCCGAGCCCATTGCATCGAGAACAATTTGCATGGCGGCGTCCTTTCCGTTGCGCTCTGAACGGTGAGTATTATATCCTTCCACCGGCTTGACATCGAATGGAACCTCCGGTAAAATTCCCCCGGTTGGAAATGGATACCATTCTTTTGAAGCCTCGCGCTCGTCGTCCTTTCTTCCACCCGGAAATCGGGAAGGTGGGCTAGTTTGGCTTGGGCCGAGCGCGGACAAGCATGATGGAATGAATGTATAAGCCCTCCGAAACCCGGAGGGCTTTTTTTCGCGTGTTTGCGCCCGCCCACGAGTGCACGTATCGAGGGGCGGGGAACAGGATGGGAAGGAAGGAGAATCGCATGCAGAAAGACAGGGCCAAGAAAGTGGTGCTCGCCTATTCCGGCGGGTTGGACACCTCCATCATCGTCACGTGGCTTAAGGAAGCCTATGATTGTGAAGTGATCTGTTTCACCGCCGATATCGGCCAGGGCGATGAGACCGCTTCGCTTTCCAAACGCGCCAAAGAATCCGGCGCCAGCCGGCTTATCACCGAGGATCTGCGCGAAGAATTCGTCCGTGAGTACATTTTCCCGCTGCTTCGCTCGGGTGCGGTATACGAAGGGAAATATCTACTTGGCACGTCCATCGCCCGCCCGCTGATTGCAAAACATCAGGTGATGGCGGCGGAACAGGTCGGAGCCGATGCCGTCGCCCATGGCTGCACCGGCAAGGGCAACGACCAGGTGCGCTTTGAGCTTACCTACACGGCGCTTAATCCGCGCCTGAAGGTCATCGCTCCCTGGCGCGAGTGGGATATCCGCTCGCGGGAGGACGCGGTGGCGTACGCAAAGGCGCGCAACATTACCCTCCCGGATACAACCGGAAAATCCCTGTACAGCCGAGACCGCAATCTGTGGCACCTTTCGCACGAGGGCGGTCCGCTTGAAAATCTCGCCAATGCGCCGGAAGACGACCTTTTCCAATTGACCGTTTCACCGGAGAAGGCGCCGGATCCTCCGGAGACCGTGGAGATCGGTTTCGAGCGGGGGAATCCGGTTTCCTTAAACGGGAAGAAACTGAGCGGCACCAATTTGATCGAAACCCTCAATATCATCGGCGGTCGAAATGCCATCGGACGTGTCGATTTAGTGGAAAACCGGCTGGTGGGTATGAAATCCCGCGGCGTTTACGAGACTCCCGGCGGAACAATCTTGGTTACGGCTCACCGTGAATTGGAGAGCATCACCCTGGATCGGGAGACCCAGCATTATAAGGAAAGGGTCGCCCAGCGTTTTGCCGAGCTGGTGTATTTCGGCCAGTGGTTCACCCCGCTGCGGGAGGACCTGCAAGCCTACATCGACCGGACGCAGGAAAATGTGACCGGCTCCATCGAACTCAAGCTTTATAAAGGAAACCTGATCGTGCAAAAACGATCGAGTCCGTTCAGCCTGTACCGGGAGGAATTCGCCACCTTCGGCCATTCATTGGTTTACGATCACAGCGACGCCGCCGGCTTCATCCACCTGTTCGGCCTTCCGATGAAAGTGCGGGCGCTGCTTGAAGAGGGCGGCAAAGGCATCCCGCCTGTAAAGCCGGATCAGGTGGACCGGGATTAACCTCGGTCCTTACCCCTATCCCCCGTCCCCTTCCCCCTCTCCTGGCTTATGCCAGGAGAGGGGGAAGGGGAGCAGGGGTAGGGGGTGAGGAAAGGATGCAATCGCGATGAAACAACTCTGGACCGGCCGGTTCAAAGGAAGCCTGGAAAAAACAGCGGCAGCGCTGAACGATTCGCTGCCGGTCGATCGGCGGCTGGCCGCGCAAGATGTGCGCGGTTCGATCGCCTGGATGCATGCCTTGCAGGGAGCCGGGTTGTTGACGGCCGCCGAAACCGGTCAAATCGAAAAAGGGCTGGAACAGATCGGCAAGGAACTGGCGGAAGATTCCTTTGCCTTTTCACCGACGGATGAGGATATCCATACCGCCGTCGAACGCCGGCTGGGAGAGGTGATCGGCGAGACGGCCGGGAAGCTGCACACCGGCCGCAGCCGGAACGACCAGGTGGCGACCGATTTCCGGATGTGGCTTATGGAAGCGGAAAGCCAAATCCTGGGCGCAGTTCGCGAGCTGCAGGAAGGGCTGCTCTCGAGGGCGCAGAACGATTTTGGATTGGTGCTGCCCGGATACACCCATACCCAGCGGGCGCAGCCGGTCCTGCTTTCGCACTGGTGGCTCTCGCACTTTTGGGCGCTGGACCGCGACCTGCGCCGGCTGCGGCAATTCCGGGATCGCGCCGCGGTTTGCCCGCTTGGAAGCGGAGCGCTTGCGGGAACCGCATTCCCCGTCGACCGGGATGCGCTGGCCCGGGAATTGGGTTTCAAGTCGGCCTCTCCCAACAGCATCGACGCCGTCTCCGACCGGGATTTTGCCGCTGAGTTTCTTTTTGCCGCCGCGATGATCGGCGTGCATTGCAGCCGGCTGGCCGACGCGCTGATCCTTTTTTCCACAACCGAGTTCGGGTTCCTCGAGCTGGATGATGCCTATGCCACCGGATCGAGCCTGATGCCGCAGAAGAAAAACCCGGACCTGCTCGAGCTGGCGCGCGGCAAAAGCGGCCGGTTGATCGGTTTGCTGACCGGGCTGCTGGCCGTGCTTAAAGGTCTGCCGTCGGCCTACGATAAGGATTTGCAGGAAGACAAGCTTCCCGTGTTCGAGGCGGCGGACGTACTTGATGCGGTCCTCCCGGTCTTGGGCGGGATTCTTAAAACCCTCGTCGTCCATAAGGACCGGATGGCCGCCGCCATCGACGACGGAATGTTTGCCACCGACTTGGCGGATTACCTCGTGCGGAAGGGGATTCCATTCCGGCAGGCGCATTCCGCCGCGGGCAGGGCGGTGAGACGATCGATCGAATTGGGTGTTTCTCTCTCTCGAATGGATGCGAAAGAATTTCAAGCCATCCATCCCGCGTTCGAAAAGGATCTCACGGAAGCATTCCGCGTGGAACGGTCGCTCTCCCGCCGCAACGCAAAAGGCGGAACGGCGCCGGACGCCGTACAAGAACAGATCGATCGGGCAATGCAGGTTCTGCAGGAAAAATAAGCCGGGGCACCTATCCGGACCGAAAAATCCATGGCGCGGTATTGCGCCACTATGAAGCGCGGGCGCCATGAAAGCGCCCCAAAGGAGAATTGAAATGAAAGGTCTTTGTCCAGAATGTGAAGGTGAGGTAACCATCCCGGCCGATGCGCAGACGGGCGAAATCCTCATCTGCCCGGATTGCGGAGTCGAGTTGGAGCTCACGAGCCTCGATCCCGTCCAGTTGACCCTGGCGCCGAAGGAAGCTGAAGATTGGGGCGAATAGGACAGGTTGACAGAAAAAGGTTGTCATGCTGAGTGAAGCGAAGCATCTTTTCCTGCTTTTTCAGAACGTTCGCCGCCCCCGCTCGCGAATTCTTCGCATCGGAAGGCCACCGATGCCCATCGCTCGGGGGACAAGCGCTCAGGGCGACTTTTTCAGCGGTAGTAGATTGAATGTCGGGAGGTGGAGACGATGAAGATCGGCGTATTGATGACCCGCCTGCGCATCGAAGAAAAGTGGTTGTTCGAGTCGCTCGAGAAGCGCGGGATCGATTATGAAAAGATCGACGACCGGGAGGCGAAGTTCGACCTCAACCATCCCGGGGAGTGGGATCATTACTCGGTGGTCCTCGAACGCAGCATTTCGTACGGTCGCGGATTATACGCGTGCAAAATCCTCAACGGGTGGGGCATTCCCACGGTGAACACCTCGGCCGTGGAAGACACCTGCGGGGATAAATTATGGACCTCGGCCGCGCTGAAGTTCGCGGGGGTTCCGCAACCGGAGGTGCGGGTGGCGTTCACGCCGGACAGCGCTCTGGCGGCGATCGAGGAGATGGGGTATCCGGTGGTCCTCAAACCGGTTATCGGTTCCTGGGGCCGGATGGTATCGAAGATCAACGACCGCGACGCGGCCGAAGCGATCCTCGAACACCGCGAGGTGCTGGGCAACTACCAGCAGAACATCTTCTACATCCAGGAATACATCCAGAAGCCGGGTCGCGATATCCGCGCGTTCGTCGTCGGCGATAAAACCATCGCCGCAATCTACCGCACATCGGAACACTGGATCACCAACACGGCGCGCGGCGGCCAGGGATCGGCCTGTCCGGTGACGCCCGACCTGGACAAGATCTGCGTCGATGCGGCGCGGGCCGTCGGCGGCGGGGTGCTGGCGGTCGACATCCTCGAGGATAAAAAACGCGGGTATCTGGTGAACGAAGTCAACCACACGATGGAATTCCACACGTCGGTCCCCGCCACCGGCATCGACATTCCCGGTTTCGTGATCGAATATACGATCGAGGTGGGGAAGAAGAAGGACGAATTCCGCGCGCAGTACCATCCGGTTCCGCACGCGTCGATTGTGGAGATTTTGCGATGAGCCCCCGATTGAAGACCGTCATCGTCGGCGCCTCCGGGTACACCGGCGGCGAACTGCTGCGCCTGCTGCTCGGCCACCCGAATGTGGAAGTGCTCCAGGCCACGTCGGAGCGGCATGTCGGCGAATACGTGTATTCGATGCATCCGCACCTGCGCAAACGGACGACGATGCAGTTCGTCTCGCGGCAGACTCTGCAGCCGTGCGATGTGATATTCCTGGCCCTTCCCCACGGAGAAGCGCAAAAGGAAATCGAACATTACGCGGGTCTCGCTGCAAAAATCGTCGACCTTTCGGCGGATTTCCGCTTGAAGGATCCGGCGCTGTATAAAAAATGGTACGAGCACGAGCATGAGGCGCCGCAGTGGATGGGGAAGTTCGTGTATGGACTGCCGGAATTCCATCGCGAAGAGATGCGCACGGCAAGCTACATCAGCGGCGTGGGATGCAATGCCACGGCTGCCAACCTGGCGCTCGCCCCGCTGGTGAAGGGCGGGCTGCTCGATCTGGCGCGTCCGATCATCATCGATGTGAAGGTGGGATCCTCCGAAGCCGGAGCCAGCCCGAATCCCGGTTCGCACCATCCGGAGCGGGCGGGCGTGATCCGCACCTACGCGCCCTCCGGACATCGGCATACCGCCGAAGTGATCCAGGAGCTCGGGCTGAAGGACGTGCACATGACGATCACGTCCGTCGATCTGGTGCGCGGGGCGCTTGCCGCCGCACACTCCTTCGCCAAAGCCGGCGTCACCGAAAAGGATCTCTGGCGCGCCTTCCGGGCGTATGCCAAGGAGGAACCGTTCATCCGCATCGTGAAAGAAAAAACCGGCGTACACCGGGTCCCGGATCCGAAGATTCTGGCCGGCAGCAATTATGCGGACGTCGGTTTCGAACTCGATCCGGACACCGGCCGGATCGTGGCGATGGCGGCGATCGACAATTTAATGAAGGGCGCCTCCGGTTCGGCGGTCCAGGCGATGAACCTGATGTTCGGATTTGAAGAGACCACCGGGTTGGAATTTTCGGGGTTGCATCCGATTTAACCCTGTCCTAACACCCTCACCCCGCCTTCGCCGCGGAAGATCGCCGTGGCTCAGGCACCCCTCTCCCCCTTCCCCGTAAGGGGAAGGGGGAGAGGGGCCGGGGGAGAGGGGGATAGGACAGAGAAAGGGAGCGTGGAGATGCTTGTCGTAAAAATCGGCGGCGCCGCCGGAAACAATATGGATACCGTATGCGAGGATATCGCCGTGTTGGTGAAGGAGGGGCAGCAGATTGTGCTCATCCACGGCGGATCGGAGGAGACGAATGCCGTATCCGAGAAACTCGGACATCCCCCGAAGTTCATCACATCCCCTTCGGGATTCACCTCGCGGTACACCGACCGTGAAACGCTTGAAATATTCGCGATGGTCACCGCCGGCAAGATCAACACCATCCTGGTCGAGCGGCTGCAGAAGCTCGGCGTGAATGCCTTCGGTCTTTCCGGGGTGGACGGGCGCCTGATGCAGGCCAAGCGCAAGGAAGCCGTGCGCGCCGTGGAAAATGGAAGGGTGCGCATGTTGCACGACGACCACACCGGGACGATCCAATCCGTCGATGCGCGGCTTCTGAATATGTTGATCAGCGCCGGGCTTACCCCGGTCATCGCGCCCCTGGCAATCGCCCCGGAAGGGGTCGCACTCAACGTGGATGCCGACCGCGCGGCGGCGATGATCGCGGGCGCGCTGAAGGCCGAAAGCCTGGTGATCCTGACCAATGTGCCGGGCCTCATGCGCCGCTTCCCCGACGAAAGCACGCTGATGCCGACGATCGAACGATCCAAACTCGAGGACGCGTTGAAATTCGCCGAAGGCCGGATGAAGAAGAAGGTCCTCGGCGCCAGCGAGGCGCTCGGGGAAGGCGTGCAGCGGGTGATCTTCGCCGACAGCCGGGTCCCCGCGCCGATATCCTCGGCCTTGGCCGGGAAAGGCACGGTCATATCGTGAGCGGCGCGACTCTCGTTCTCGAAGACGGAACAGTGCTCAGCGGCACGCGCTTCGGGGCCGAAGCCGATGCCGTATTCGAGCTGGTGTTCAACACCAGCATGACCGGGTATCAGGAAATCCTGACCGATCCCTCCTACCGCGGGCAGGGCGTGCTGTTCACCTGCCCGCACATCGGCAACGTGGGCGTCAACCGCGAGGACTACGAATCCGGTTGCCCGCAGATTTCCGCCGCGGTCGTGCGCGCGATCAGCCCGGTCGTCTCCAACTGGCGCGCGGAGAAGCCGCTTCCGGATTGGCTCGCCGAGGCCGGTGTGCCCGGGATCAGCGGCGTGGACACCCGCTGGCTGACCCGCAAACTCCGCGACGGCGGCACGCAGAAGGCCGCGCTTTCCACGCGCGGGACCGACCCGGCGAAGCTGGTGGAAATGGCGCGCGCCTGGCCCGGCCTCGACGGCCGCGACATGGTCAGCGAGATCTCCTGCCCGAAGGAATATGCGTGGGCGGGCGATCCGGGCAGCCGGTGGGTGGAGGGCGACCGGCCCGGTACGATGAGCGGGAAACACATCGTCGCGTACGATTTCGGAATTAAGAAGAACATCATCCGCCACCTGGCGGCGGACGGAGCCAGGGTCACTGTCGTCCCGTCGAACATGCCGGCGAAGCAGGCGCTCGCCCTCAAGCCGGACGGAATCTTCCTTTCCAACGGGCCCGGGGATCCGCGCGGGCTGCCGAAAATCGCCGACACCGTGCGGACGCTGATCGAAAGCGGCGTGCCGACGCTGGGGATCTGCCTCGGCCATCAGTTGATCGGGTTCGCGCTCGGGGCACGGATCACCAAATTGAAATTCGGCCACCACGGCGGCAACCATCCCGTCCGCGACGAGCGCACGGGGCAGGTGTGGATCACCGCGCAAAACCACAATTACATCGTCGAGAGCGAGAGCCTGCCGGTCGGTGTTGCGGAGGTCACGCTGCGCTCGCTCAACGACGGATCGCTCGAGGGTTTCCGGTTGCTCAAACGGCCGGTGTTCTGCGTGCAGTTTCATCCGGAAGCGTCGCCGGGGCCGCACGACGCCCGCGACGTCTTCGGGCAATTCTTCGCGATGGTCGAAAGGCAGGGAGCGTAGGATGCCCAAGCGAACCGATATCCACTCGATCCTGGTGGTCGGCTCCGGTCCGATCGTCATCGGCCAGGCGGCCGAATTCGATTATTCCGGAACGCAGGCGACCAAAGCCCTGCGCGCCGAAGGCTACCGCGTGGTCCTGGTCAATTCCAATCCGGCCACGATCATGACCGATCCGGACCTGGCCGACGCGACCTACATCGAACCGCTCACGCCGGAGACGCTCGAGGCGATCATCGTCCAGGAGCGGCCCGACGCGCTGCTGCCCACCGTCGGCGGGCAGACCGGGCTCAACCTTGCGCTGGCGCTCGGCACGCGCGGGGTTTTGGAAAAGCATAATGTCCAGCTGATCGGCGCAAAACTGCGCTCGATCGAATTAGCCGAAGACCGCGAAAAATTCAACAAGGTCATGCGGGAGAACAATATTCCGGTGCCGCGCGGCGGACCGGCGCATAATCTTGAGGAAGCCAAAGCACTCATATCCGAAACCGGTTACCCGGTTCTGGTGCGCGCATCCTTCGCGCTCGGCGGAACCGGCGCCTCGTGGGTCCATAACGCCGAGGAACTCCCCGAAGCGGTGCGCAAGGCGATCGCCGTCTCGCCGATCGGGCAGGCCTGGCTGGAACAATCGGTCCTCGGGTGGAAGGAATTCGAACTCGAGGTGATGCGCGACCGGGCGGATAATTTCGTCGTCGTGTGCTCGATCGAGAACCTGGACCCGATGGGCGTGCACACCGGCGACAGCATAACCGTCGCGCCCTCCCAGACCCTGACCGACCGCGAATACCAGGTCCTGCGCGATCTGGCGCGGCGGGTGATGCGCGCGGTGGAGATCGAAACCGGCGGGTCGAACGTCCAGTTCGCGGTCAACCCGGCCGACGGGCGGACGCTGGTGATCGAAATGAATCCGCGCGTCTCGCGCTCCTCGGCTCTGGCCTCCAAAGCCACCGGCTTCCCGATCGCCAAGGTCGCGGCCCTCGTCGCCGTCGGGTACACGCTGGATGAGATCACCAACGACATCACCGGCCAGACCAAGGTCGGGTTCGAACCCTCGCTGGATTACGTCGTGGTGAAGATCCCGCGCTGGGCGTTCGAAAAATTCCCGGGCGTGGATCCGACGCTCGGAGCGCAGATGAAATCGGTGGGCGAGGTGATGTCGCTCGGCCGCACCTTCCCCGAGGCGCTCTCGAAAGCCGTGCTCTCGCTCGAAAGCGGAATCGACGCGCTCGACGGATCGGGACCGAATAAAACCGCGCCCGCCGACGGAAAAGCCGCCGTGGAGCTTGAAAGCCTCCGCACCCCGGTTTCGGGGCGGCTGTTCGACGTTTATCGCGCGATTCGCAACGGTGCCGACCTGAAGAAAATAGCATCCGTTACCGGCATGGATCTGTGGTTCCTGGATCAGATTCGCGGGATCGCGGAACTCGAACAGGAGATTTCCGCGCAAACGCTGGAGACCCTGCCGGCGGACCTGCTGCGCCGGGCAAAGCAGGCCGGCTTGGCGGATTCGCGTCTGGCGCGGCTGCTTTCCAGTGACGGGAAAAAAATAACCGCCGCCGCGATCCGCGCGCGCAGGCTGGAACTCGGTATCCGGCCGACCTTCCTGCGGGTGGATACCTGCGCGGCGGAATTCGAAGCCCAGACCCCGTACCTCTATTCCTCGTATGAAACCGAGGATGAGGCGCGGATCACGCCGCGGAAGAAGGTGCTGATCCTCGGCAGCGGTCCCAACCGAATCGGGCAGGGAATCGAATTCGACTACTGCTGCTGCCAGGCGGTGTTCGCGCTGCACGAGTTGGGATACGAAACGATAATGCTCAACTGCAATCCGGAAACGGTATCGACCGATTACGACACGGCCGACCGGCTCTACTTCGAACCGCTCACGCTCGAACACGTATTGAACGTCGTGGATTGCGAAAGACCCGGCGGGGTGATCGTGCAGTTCGGCGGCCAGACGCCGCTCAACCTTTCGGCGGATCTGGCCGCGGCGGGCGTGCCGATCTGGGGCACCTCGCCGGATGCGATCGCGCTGGCGGAGGACCGCCAGGCGTTCGCGGCCGTGCTCGAAGAACTCGACATTCCCCAGCCGGAACATGGGATCGCTTATTCTCTCGAAGAAGTGCGGACGATCGCGGAGCGGATCGGGTATCCGCTTCTGGTGCGGCCGTCGTTTGTCCTGGGCGGGCGCGCGATGGCGATCGTCGGCGACGAGAGTCAGCTCGAGGGATTTGTCGGCGCGGCGCTGGCTGCGGCGCCGGGCCAGCCGCTGCTGGTCGACCGCTTCCTCGAGGACGCCTACGAGGCCGACGTGGATGCGATCGCCGACGGGAATCGGACGGTGGTGGGCGCCATCATGCAGCACATCGAGGAGGCCGGCGTGCATTCGGGGGATTCAGCCTGCGTGCTTCCTCCCTACAAGATCAGCGCCTTCCACCTCAGCACGATGCGCGAGTACACCGAAAAACTCGGCCAGCGGCTGAACGTGCGCGGCCTGATGAACGTCCAACTGGCGATCAAGGACGAGGTGGTCTACGTGCTCGAGGTGAATCCGCGCGCGTCGCGGACCATCCCGTACGTGAGCAAATCGATCGGCGTTCCGCTCGCGCGCAAGGCGGCCCAGATCATGGCCGGCCAGACGCTTGCGGAATTGGGCATCACGTCGGAACCGGAGGTGGACGGATTTTTCGTCAAGGAAGCGGTGCTGCCGTTCCAGAAGCTACCGGGAGCCGACAGCCTGCTGGGGCCGGAGATGCGTTCCACCGGCGAAGTGATGGGGCATGCCAGCCATTTCGGGCACGCGTTCGCCAAGGCGGAGATGGCAGCCGGATCGGCGCTGCCGGAACAGGGCGCGGCGCTGTTCAGCGTCAACGATTTCGACAAAGGCGCGGCGCTCAAGGTTGCGCGCGATCTGCACCGGATGGGTTTCCGGCTGATGGCCACCCCCGGCACGGCGGCGTTCTTCCAGCACGCCGGATTGCCGGTCGAGGCGTCGTTTAAAGTGGGGCAGGGAACTCCCAACGTGGTGGATCTGATCCGCGGCGGGAAAGTACAGATGGTGCTCAACACGCCACTCGGGCCGAATGCGCACAGCGATGGCAACCTCATCCGTTCCGCCGCGACCGTGATGAACGTGCCGCTCCTGACCACGCTTTCAGCGGCGGCCGCCGCGGTGATGGGCATCCGGGCGATGCGGGAAAAAGCGTTGAAGTACCGGAGCTTGCAGGAACATTTTCGAATGCAGGAGAAAAAACTGTCCTAACCCCCGCTCCCCCGACCCCTCTCCCCCTTCCCCGTAAGGGGAAGGGGGAGAGGGGTGCCTGAGTCCCGGTGATCTACCGGGACGAAGGCAGGGTGAGGGGGTTAGGACAGATGAGAGGAAGCCATGACCACTACCATCGAACGGGAAAATAAATATACATCCGGCTTGTACGTCAAGCGGCCGATCGCGATCGTGCGCGGGCAGGGGGCATTGGTGTGGGATGAGAACGGCCGCGAGTATATCGATTGCGTCGCCGGGCAGGGTTCGGCCAACTTAGGCCACTGCCATCCGGCCGTCGTCAAGGCGATCACCGACCAGGTCCAGACTCTGATGGCCTGCACCGAGATGTTCTACTACGCCAAACGCGCGGAGCTGGAGCAGCGATTGGTGGAAGCCGCCGGCGAAGGCTTTAACCGGGTGTTCCTGTGCAATTCCGGAACCGAAGCGGTGGAGGGATCGCTGAAGCTTGCGCGGTATGCGACCGGCCGGACCGATTTTGTGGCGGCCAAGCGCGGTTTCCACGGCCGGACGATGGGGGCGCTGTCCGCAACCTGGAATAAAAAATACCGCGACCCGTTCCTGCCGCTTGTCCCGGGCTTCCAGCATGTGACGTACAATAATTTGGAAGAACTGCAGGCGGCGGTGAATGAGAAAACCGCCGGCGTAATTCTGGAAGTGGTCCAGGCCGAGGGCGGCGTGTATCCGGGAACGGCGGAGTTCCTGCGCGGAGCGCAGGAGATCTGCCGGGAGAAAGGCGCAATGCTGATCCTCGACGAGGTCCAGACCGGTTTCTGCCGGACCGGAAAGATGTTTGCCTATCAGCACTACGGTCTGCAGCCGGATCTGCTTGCGCTGGCCAAATCGATCGGCGGCGGCATCCCGATGGGCGCGATCGTGATCGGGAGCCGCATTCGGCCGCTCGAACCCGCCGTTCACGCCAACACCTTCGGCGGGAATCCGATCACCAGCGCGGCGGCGGTGGCCGCGATGGACGTGTATGAAGAGGAGCGGATCGCGGAGAAAGCCGCCGATTTGGGGACCTATCTGGCGGGCAAGCTGCGCGCCATTTCCTCGCCGCTGATCCGCGAGGTGAGAGGACTCGGATTGCTTGTAGGAATTGAAATCAAACAAAAAGCCACGCCGTACGTCGCGGCGTTGACCGAACGCGGGGTGCTCACGCTTCCCGCGGGGCTCAACGTCATCCGGCTGCTTCCTCCGCTGGTCATCACCAAAGTGCAGCTGGATCGGGTGGTGGAACAGATCGCCGCCGTCCTGGAAAAACCTGCCACGGAAGAGGAGACGCCGTAGAAATGAACGCCACGGAAAACCCAGACCGTTACCGTCAATACCATCCCAGGCCGCTCGAGCTGATCGATACCTCGCTGCGCGAAGGCCAGCAGACTTCACTGCTGCACGACCATCACAAATATTTCTACACCGAGCGCGACAAACTCGAGATGATCCGCGCGCTGATCCTGTACGGGGTGAAATTCATCGAAATGTTTTCACCCATGGTCAGCCCGCAGGAACGCGAGGACTTTAAAGCCATCCTGCAGGCGCGCGACGAACTGGTCACACAAAAGGGATACACCTTCCTTCTGGCGCACGTTCGCTGCCATCCGGACGATGTGGAGGCGGCCGTCCGCGCCGGCTTCGACGGGCTGAACATCTACATCGGCACGTCGCCGCAATCCCGCGCTTTCAACACCGGCAAGGATTTGGAGGAGATCGCCCTGCGGGCCAGGAACCTGCTCGAAGACCTGCGCAAGAACCATCCCAACCTGATTTTGCGCTTCAGCGGGGAGGATACCTTCCGCACGCGGCTCGAGGATCAATTCCAGGTCTACGACCAGATCGCGCCGCTGGTCGACCGGCTCGGATTGCCCGACACGGTGGGGGTGGCAACGCCGCCGCTGGTCAGCCAGCGCATCCGCGCGTTGCGCGAGCGCTACCCGGTGACCGAGTTCGAAGTGCACTTCCACGACGACCGCGGGTTCGCCCTTTCCAACACGCTCGAGGCGATCCGCGAAGGCGTGCGCTATGTCAACACCACCCTGCTCGGGATCGGCGAACGCTCCGGGATCACCTCGATGACCGCGTTGATGTTCAACCTGTACCTCGATCAGAAATACGATTCGCTGGAAGGCTATCACCTGCGCGGATCCTACCCGATCAACGTGCTCGCGGCCGACAAATTGCGCATGCTCGTCCCGCCCAAGGAGCCGATCTCCCTCACCAACCGGACTCACACCGCCGGGGTGCACCAGGGGGCGATGTTGAACGATGCCAGCACCTACGAGGCGCACCCGCTGGACGTGTTCGGCGTAAGCGAGCGGGATATCCTGCTCGGACCGCTTTCCGGTTGGAACACGATCCATTACTTCCTGAAAGAAATCAACTACTTCCGGCTGGATGAATCCACCGCGCGCGACATCACGGCGCGGTTCAAGGAACGCGTGTATCAGATCGACGTCGATCAATCGCCGGCCGAGCTGCTGCTCAGCATCGCCACCGAGGAATACAAGCTGCCCAAACTGCTGCTTCCCGAATCGGCGCGCAAGCGGATCGTCCAGCGCCTCGACGAGGAACAGCCGCCCAAGGAGTCCGTCAAGTGACGGAGGCCCCGCTGCGTGATCGCGCAGGTTTAGAGATCAAAAGCAAACCTGCGCACTCCGC
>CAZFPL010000001.1:153562-181681 GCA_964521085.1 uncultured Anaerolineales bacterium
CCCCGCTGCGTGATCGCGCAGGTTTAGAGATCAAAAGCAAACCTGCGCACTCCGCGAGGGCGGAGGCGCGCACGTTTGCCGAAAAGGCGCTGGCCCGCGCGGCCGGGGTGAGCGACGCGCGGGCAGGCGGGATTCTGGAAGTGCGCCCCGAGCGCATCCTTTCCCACGACAACACAGCCGCCATCGCCCAAATTTTTCTGAAAGAACTCGGCGCCCGGAAGGTGCACGACGCGTCGCGCCTGGTCGTCGTCCTCGATCATGCCTCCCCGCCGCCAACACCGAAGCATGCGCAGAATCATGCTGAGGCGCGGGCTTTCGTGCGGGAGCAGGGCGTGCGTGATTTTTTCGATATCGGGCGCGGGATCTGCCACCAGGTGGTCGGCGAGGAAGCGTTGCTTCTTCCCGGCCAGGTCATTCTCGGGGCGGATTCCCACACCACGCATCACGGCTGGATGGGCGCGTTCGGCGCCGGGATCGGCCGCAGCGAAGTTGCAGCGCTGTGGGCAACCGGAAAATTATGGCTGCGCGTCCCGCAAAGCGTGCGGATCACACTTACCGGAAACCTGCGGCCCGGGGTGACGAGCAAGGATTTATGCCTGGCGCTGATCGGCGAGCTGGGCGCCGACGGCGGGCTGTACCTTTCGGTGGAGTTCGACGGGCCAGGATTGCGGTCCCTTACAATCGACAGCCGGATGGTGATCCCGAATGTGATGGCCGAGTTCGGCGTGAAGAACGCGGTTCTCGCGCCGGATGATGCGGTCTTTGATTATCTCGCCGCCCGCCCTTCGGGCAGGGCGCGCCGCGGCGATTGCGAATCCTCGGCGCTGCAAGCCGATCCGGACGCGGAATACGTCGCCGAGTATGAAATCGACCTTTCCGCGATCGGTCCGCTGGTCGCCGCGCCGCATGGGGTCGATCAGCGGCGGACACTCGCCGAAGCGGCTGGCCGGCCGATTGACATGGCTTTTGTCGGCACGTGCACCAACGGCCGGCTGGAAGATTTGCGCTCCGCGGCTAGCATCGTCGCCGGGAAGAAAATCCACGGCGGCACCCGCTTCCTGGTCAATCCGGCGTCGGTGGAGGTGTACCGGGCGGCGGTGCAGGAGGGGATCATCGGAACGCTGCTCGATGCGGGCGCGATGATCGGCGTGCCCGGCTGCGGCCCGTGCATGGGAAACCACCTCGGGATTCCCGCCGCGGGCGAAGTTGTCTTTTCCACCGCCAACCGGAATTTCAAGGGGCGCATGGGACAACCGGATTCCGAAATCTATCTGGGTTCGCCCGCTTTGGTTGCGCTCGGGGCCGTATTGGGAAGGATTCCTTCCCCGGAAGAATTCGGTGTCGGCCCAGCGGCGCCTTCCTCCGCATTCCTCACACTCCTGCGCGGGACCGATCTGCGCGCCCATCCAACGCGCAACGGTGCACCCCGGAAGGAGAGGGCCGGGAAAGCCACATTCTCCGCCGACGGATCCGCCTGGGTCTACGGCGGCAACGTCAACACGGATCAAATCTTTCCCGGGAAATATACCTATACCTTGCGTACGCCGGAGGAAATCGCAGCGCATGCACTGGAAGATCTCGATCCGGATTTCGTCCAATCCTCCCGGCCGGGGGATGTGATCTTCGCTGGCCGGAATATGGGCTGCGGCTCCTCGCGCGAGCAGGCCGTCACCTGCCTCAAGGGGCGCGGCGTACGGGCGCTGGTGGCGGAATCCTTCGCGCGCATTTTCTACCGAAATGCGATCAACCAGGGGCTGCCGGCGATCGTCTGCCCGGAGGCGGTGGCGGCCGCGCGCAGGGGCGACCCGGTGAAGGTGGATTTGGAAGGCGGAGAAATCCACCTGCCGGTAGGGGTATTTTCCTTTCCTCCGTTCCCCGAAAATGTGCGTGCGCTGCTCGACGCGGGCGGGCTGGTGGCGTACCTGAAGGCGGGCGGGAAGTAAAGGCCGTTACGCAATCCGATAAGAGAATACCGTAAATGCATCGAGAGCCGAATGGGATGGACTGCGCATCCCTGCTTATCAGAGGAGTCGGTTCCATCTCGTTTTCTATATTCGATTACGGGGAAAAAATCCTCGGTCTCCACTAAGTCTGATTTAGAGGAGAACATTCGATGCATTTTCAAAAAGGAAAAGGGTGCCCAAAAAAAGTTCTCCTGCTTAGTGCACTCATTATTTTGGTTCTGATATTGGGCGCAGGCGTCTTCTTTCTGCGTCTGACAAAAGTGACGCCTGCAGCGGATGCGGCCTTTCGATGGCCATATTATCTGTATGCGCCTTTGAGCATGGAAGACAACCGCATCCTCCATGAGCCGATCCATTTGCTTGTATTGCCGAACAACACCGGCACCACGAGCGATGATTGGGCGGTCCATGACCAATCCGCGCGCAACTCGGTTTTTCCCTATCAATTATTGTTCGGGGACATGAACGTGGCTATCCTGGTCCCGACATTCCCCCGCCCGGATAATGAGTGGCAATACTACACGCACGCGCTCGACCGGGACACCCTGACAAGTGAAATCCCCGATCTGCTGCGGATCGACTTGCAATTGGTGGCGATGATCGACGATGCGACGAACAGGCTCTCGCAGCAGGGATGGACGGTGGACCGCAAAGTCCTGATGATGGGATTCTCGGCGAGCGGCATGTTCGTTAACCGTTTCACCGTTTTACATCCGGACCGCGTCCTGGCGGCCGCGGTGGGTTCCCCGGGCGGCTGGCCGATCGCTCCGGTGAGCATCTGGAAGGGGACTTCCCTGCGGTATCCGGTCGGCGTGGCCGATCTGAAGGAGCTGACCGGCGCGGCGTTTGATCTGGAAACTTTCCGGCAGGTTCCGATGCTGTTCTTCATCGGCAACCGAGATGCAAACGACTCCGTCCCGTTCCCCGACAGCTACGATGATGAAGATCGCGCGCTGATTTATGGACTATTCGGCGGCACCCCGGTGGAACGCTGGGACGATGCGGAGGCCATCTATATCTCGGTCGGCGCCAACGCCGAATTCCGGATGTATCCGGGCGTCGACCACACCATCACCCTGGAAGAATTCATCGCCATCCGTGAATTCTTCGTGCGGGCTCTTGCGGATGAGAAGATTTAAAGGTTCGCAATCGGCCGGCGCCGTCAGCCAACCGCCCGCACTGAACGCTTTGCAGGATTTCGTTTATCATTGTTCCGGGAAAGGGGAGTCTGCCATGGGGAAGAGCACGTCCGAATATGCATTCTTTGCGGGTTTGTTGCTGGCCGCGCTGGCGTGCAGCCTTCCGCTTGCACCGTCCACGGCGACGCCCAAAATCAGCGGCGGCGGGGAAGAGTTTATCGAAGAGACGGCCGCGGCCGGAACAGCGTTGCCCATGCCGGGAAAAACGGACGATACGTCGAGTGACTCCTCCGGCACCGGGCAGATTAAGCAAACTCCGACGTTCGTCCCGGCGGATCAGTGCCCGCCGTTCGCTCTGGATACGGAAATTCCGCCGCCTAACAATCCACAGGGTTTCATCGGGAAGCATTACGACGTGCTTTCGCTTCCAGCCGGACTCAAGTTTAAAGCCGGTATGATGCTCGACGATTATCATTCCTGGACGAGATTCCTCTACAGCGGCCAAAAATTGGAATGGTTGGAGCGCCTGATTTGCTGGGATGCGGGAGGCGTACCGTACTTCACGATCATCGATGCCATCATCCTTCCCCGGTTTACCGACGATCAAACGGAAGCGGGTTTGTGCTGGCTGAACGGGGAGGAGCTTCACGCGATCATTGCCGTCGGGCATGTGGACGTCTCCGGACCGGTCGGCTCCTTCCACGACATGGAAGGCTGGAAATTCGACCGACTGGATTACGGCTACCGGATCGATCTCATCCTCGAGAAATTCTTGGCCCTGTCGATGGAGGGTTTGGAATGCATATGGCCCAATTCCAGTCTGGAGGGCGGTTAGAAAAATGACGTCTCCATCTCCGACGCTTCTCGGATTGGTCGAGCATTACAGCCCGACCGGCGAGGAAAGCGGCGCGGTCGTCTGGCTGGTCGATCAAATGCGCGGCCTGGGTTTTTCATCGGCGCGCGTGGACGAAGCGGGCAACGCGGTCGGCACGATCGGCGAAGGACCAAACCAGATCGTCCTCCTGGGGCACATCGATACGGTCCCCGGCAGGATCGATGTGCGGGTGGAGGATGATATTCTTCACGGCCGCGGTGCCGTGGATGCCAAGGGCCCGCTCGCGGCGTTCGTCGATGCCGCCGTAAAAAACGGACCCATCCCCGGATGGCAGATCGTCGTCATCGGCGCCGTCGATGAAGAAGGCGACTCGGCCGGCGCGCGATTCGCCGCCGATCGATTCCATCCCCGGTTTGCGATCATCGGAGAACCGAGCGGATGGGATCGGGTCACCCTCGGATACCGTGGAATCGTCCGTTTTCACCTCGCCACGCGACAGGCCATCGGGCATACCGCCGCCGGACAGGAAAGCGCGTGCGAGGTCGCCGTTGGATTCTGGAATCGACTGGTGGAGATCGGCACGCGGGAAAACCGCGGGGCGGAACGGAAATTCGACCAACTAACGCCGGTGCTGGAAAAAATGGCCTCCTCCGGCGATGGATTTGTCCAGACTGCCGAGATGCATGGGCATCTGCGGCTTCCGCAGTCCATCCCGCCGGAGCAGGCGGAGCGGCTGCTCCGGGAAGCGTCCGAAGCGGCGGGGACGCTGGAGGTGGATGGCGTTTCGCTTTCCGCCTACCGGGTGGAGAAGAACACGCCCGTGGTGGGAGCACTTCTGGCGGCCATTCGCTCCCAGGGTGGAGATCCCTCCTTCAGCCTGAAGCTGGGAACGTCGGATATCAACGTGGTCGGTCCGCGCTGGAACTGCCCGATGGCGGTTTATGGACCGGGAGACTCGGCGCTTGACCATACACCGGAAGAACGAATTTCCCTGAAGGAATACGAGCAATCCGTGGGCGCACTCGGATCGGTGCTGAAGCGGCTTGCCTTTTCCACCGCTTAATTCTTTTTTTTCAGGCGGGGTATTCCTGTGCCGGGTATAATCCCGGCGGGAGAAAATGATGGCCAAAGAAGATCAAAAAAACCGTGAGAAACCGATGGCCGGGGAAGATCTGAAGAACCGCGTGGATTGGTTGGATGAAGAGCGCCGGAAGGACAAAGCGCTGTTGGCCAAGCTCGAAGAGCGCCTGGCGGGCGTGACGAGCGCGCTCGAATCGCAAGCCCGAATACTGCAGGAAACGAGCAATCAACTGACGAAGCTGAATACGCGCATCCAACCGCAGAAAATCGACGAGCTGATATCCAAACAGCGCGAGGATACCGTCCGCGCGCTGGATGCGATGGATAAACGGCGCTTGGAGCTGGAGGAAGAAGCCGGGCGGACCCGCGCTCTCGAGAAGAACCGCATCGACAAAACGATCGGCGAGTTTAAAAAGCAGATCGAACTGCTAGGGGATCTCCAGGAATCAATGGAGACCCGCAAAGCCGAACAGGCACGGCAGGCCGTGATCCTTCAGGAAATGCGCAAAACCCTGGATGCAATCCAGAAACGGGATGAGGAGCGGACGCGCATCATCGCCGCGACCGAGGAAGGGCGGCGGCAGGATATCCGCCGCATGGCCGACATCCAGGGCGAGCAACAGGCCATCCGGGAGAAGGGCGGGGAGTCATCCGCCCGACTGGATGCCGTCGAATCCTCCGGGCGCAGAGTCGAAGGACGGCTGGCGGAACTCATGGCTTTGGAACTCGAACGCCGCAACGCGATGGCGATCTGGCAGGAACAACAAACCGCCGCTGTCATGGAGCGCGAACGGCAATGGAAGGATTGGGAAAAACGAAGCGCGGATTCGGTCAACCGGATGAATGAGTTCCTCAAACAGGTTGACAGCTACCAGGAAATGCACCGCTCCATGCAAAAAGCGATTGATGAATATCAAAGCTTTACCGAACGCCTGGAGCAGAAAATGAAGGAAATGGCGGAGATCCAGCGCATCCAGGAAGACCGTCTGCGGCAGGATTGGACCACCTTCCTGGCCGACGACCAAAAGCGCTGGACGGCGCAGAATCTCACCTGGGAAGACGAATGGCGTGAGCGGGATCGCAAATTCACCAAAGCCACGGAAAAACTCACCCACTTGGAAGAGCAAGTCGAGGAGCTTTCGGATTCGCTGCATTCCGCGCTGGAAGGGGACCGTGCGCGCTTGGAAACCCTTGCGAATACCTTCCGCGAGTGGCTGGCAAGAATCGCTCCGAAGTAATTCACAAAATAGACATAGAAAAAAAGAACCTCCCGTCGTCCGGGAGGTTCTTTTTTTCTGGGTGGAATCGGCGGCCTGCTACCAAGCCAGATCGGCCCAGGCCTGGGCGTACCAAAGCAGGTATTCCTCCACGTGGGCGGACCAGTAGGCGTCGTCGTGACCGCCGGTGTTCCAGTGCCATTCAAACGCAATGCCCAGCCGCTCCATTTCCGCGCGGTATTGGGTGATCGCTTCGATGTGCTCCGGCTTGTCCTCGCTGCCCATATCAAGGTAGAACCGCGGAAGATCCTCGACCTTTACGTTCATCAACCAGTATTTCAACCGATATACGTCGCCGATGAACGGCGTGAAGGAATGCGCACCGATCGATCCGAAGAGCCCCGGTTTAAGAAATCCGATGTGCACGGACCAGGTGGCGCCGCGCGAAAGCCCGCCGATCGCCCGGCATAACCGTTCGGTGCAGGTGTTGTAATGCTCGTCGACCCAGGGCAGAACCGCGTCGGCGACGACCTCGTCGAAATTCGATTTTTCCGGATCCCGATCGGTGAACGATTCGTTGGGCATGACGATGATCATCGGCTGGATCGTTCCGGCCGCGGTCAGGCTGTCGGCTTTCTCATCCATTCCATCGCGATCCCACTGGTCGTAGTTGTAGGTTTGCCCGTGGATGATGATCAGCAGCGGGTAGCCCGGTTCGCGCGCGGGATCGTAGCAGGGCGGAAGAAACACCCGCATGTCGACCGGCCACTTCTGCAGATCGGTTTCCAGCGCGGTCATTTCCAATTTCCCCTTGGTTTCGTTGCAACCCCAGGGCGGCGTCGCTGTCGCGGTGGGTTCCATGGTGGGCGTTACGGCGGGGGCGGTATCGGCCGAGGCCGCGGCGGTCGAATCCACGACCGGGGAAGCCTCAGGCATCGCTGAAAGGTCCAGAGAAGTCACCGGGACGGTCGTGGGGTGTGGAGTGGAGCAACCAGCCAGGAGGAAGACACATACGAGCACTGGAAGACCCGGGCGGATGGCGAAAGTGCAGTCTGGTTTGGAATGGGTCATATTTATCCTTTTGGGTGAATATATTCTTACTTTTCCCTATGTTCTCCTCCGGCAACCAAAAAGCGGCTAGCGGGGAAAAGCACCTTTCGACAGCCCCTTCACCGTTTGGAACTTCCGGTTTGTGCCGCATGTGAGAGGCTCCATGTTCTGTAGAAGAGAACACCAACTGCGGCGCCGCCCAGGAAGAGAAGGATTCCGAGAAGGATAGCGGCGGGTTGGATGCCGTTGCTTGCCGTCGGAGAAGATGTTAACCACCCTTCCACGGTCGTATCCGATGGAACAATCCGAACCGGGGAATTTTCCGGCGTGATGTTTATGGTCGGAGTTAAAACGGCGCGGGTCCAGGATGGGGTGATGGGTGTCTCGTCCGTCGGTGAAAGGGAAGGATTACTCTGTTTCGAGAAATCCAACTCTGATTTCACCTCCAGTGCGATCGGGTTATCGGGGTCGAGGGAGAACACGAAGTCCAGCTCGCGGTATATGTCTTGGACTTGCGGACTGTCCCAGCTTCGAATTTCCCCGCAAATATATCGGTGGTAGTCGGTTTTCGCCCGTTCGGCCAGCAGATCGGGATCATCCGGGCTGTAGAATAATCCCTGCGCGACGATCGACTCGGCCAAGTACTGGGTATGTTCGTTAATGAAGCGATTGCCTCTGGGCGGACACTCGGTTGCAAGTGTTAAATAAAGATCCGCCAGCCGCACAACCGATGCGATATCTCTCGGATACTCACCCGTGCGGAGTTCAAGATCTAGGACATCCGCCCAGACGGCCGGATCGACGAAAAGGAATTGGATATTGTCGTTGGTGGCAGGTTCGAGGTTATTAAAAACATATCGCGCTTCGTGTCCGACGAACGTCACCGATCTAGAATCGGTTTGTAGCACCGTTGTTTCGCTGGCTTCGAACGGCAGGCGCAGAGTGATGACTGCTTGGCCGATCGGACCATACCAGCCGGAACCCGTTTCGAGTATGTAATCCACTTTTAAATAATTATTCCATTTATATTTATTTAGGCCCAAATCCGTGTCGTAAGAAATCCGGATATATTGCTTTTTCCCCGCCAGGAATTGAACCGGGAACGTGGACCATGTGACCACCACGCCGCCCTCCTGAAAGGGTTCTTGGATCGTTTGCGATTGCAGGAATTGGCCATCCAGCTGGACGGCGAAATTACGGACAGTCGGTCTTCCTCCACGGTTGTCCCCCGGCTCATTCACATCCTCCATGGGGAACCGGACCCGCATGGATTCATCGACCTCCCCCCGGTTTTCCATCAGGAATTCCGCGCTGATGGATGCATAGTATTCTCCGGTATCATTCTTCCGGATTAGCACAAGGACGTTTTCCGAAAGCATCTGCACCATGGTTTGCTCTCCCGGCGCAATATTGCTGCCGGGGGCCTTCAGGGGCGGAGCCGCATCCGCCCGGGAGACGAATTCGGGAACCAGGATCACCACAAGAAGACAGGCGAAAGGAAGGATGCGGATCAGTTTCTTGTTCATGTCACCTCCAGGGGATTTCTCAAGCTGTGAATTATTTTTATTCCTCCACAGGGATTTCTGTGAAGGGCTGCTAACAACCGACCCGTTTGCAGACCGACGGGGGAAGGCAAGGAAGGGGTTTACTTTCCTTTCAGGATTTGACTCGCGATCGCGTTCAGTTCCTCGTCGGAGTAATAATAAAGCAGCACCAGGCCGCCGCGCTTGCCGCGTTTGATCGTTACGCGCGTGCCCAGCGCTTCCTCGAACTTTTTTTCCAGCGCGCGCAGGTCCGGCGGCAGGCGCGGGGGGGAGGGTTTGGGCGTGCGTTTGCCCGTCATCCGGCGGGCGAGTTCCTCGGTTTGGCGGACGCTGAGATCGCGTTTGAGAACCGTATCCACCGCGGCCAGTTGCGCCTGTACGGTGGGCAGGGCCAGGATGGCGCGCGCGTGGCCTTCGGAAATCTGTCCGCTCCCCAGCGCCTGGCGCACGCGCTCGGGCAATTTAAGCAGGCGCAGCGTGTTGGTCACCGCGACGCGGCTTTTCCCAACTCGTTTGGAAACGTCCTCGTGCGAAAGGCCGAAATCCTCGTGCAGATGCCGGTAGGCTTCGGCCGTTTCCAACGGCGAGAGATCCTCGCGCTGAAGGTTTTCAATCAGCGCGAGTTCCAGGCGCTGCTGGTCGGAGGCGTCGCGCACCAGGACCGGAACGCGTTCGAGTCCGGCAAGCTTCGCTGCTTCCAACCGCCGTTCGCCGGCAATTAGCGTGTATTCTTCGGGATCGGGTCCGCGGCTGACGATCAGCGGTTGGATCACGCCGTGCTCCCGGATCGATGCGGCAAGTTCCTGGAGCTCGTCGGTTTCAATCGTCGTCCGCGGCTGGCGTGGATTGCGGCGGATCTTATCGACCGCCGCGAGCAGTGTATCGCCGGAGGAGGTTTCGACCGGGAGGAGGGCGTCTAATCCACGTCCGAGTCCGTGCTTTTTTCCACTCATGGAATCATCTCTTGGTATGGATGCGGGCCCCGTCGGATTTCAGGATTTCCTCCGCCAGCTCCTGGTATGCCAGCGCGCCGATGGAGGAGGGGGCATACACCGAAATCGGAATTCCGTGGGAGGGCGCTTCCGCCAGGCGGATGCTGCGCGGGATCACGCTGGCGAAGACTCTACCCGGAAAATGGCTGCGCACTTCCGCGATCACCTGGTTGGCCAGATTGGTCCGTCCGTCGAACATCGTCATCACCACGCCGCGGATCTCGAGCCGCGGATTGAACGACGCGCGCACGCGGCTGATCGTCTGCGTAAGCTGGCTGAGCCCCTCGAGCGCCAGGTATTCGCATTGGACCGGGATGATCGCGCCGTTGTCGGCGGCCACCAACGCATTCAATGTGAGGATTCCCAGCGAGGGGGGAGAATCCACCAGGATGTAATCGTAGGAGGAAAGAATATCTTTTAATGCGTTGCGGAGTTTGAACTCGCGTCCGTCCTCGGAGATCAATTCCACTTCCGCCCCGGTCAGGTTCTGCGAGGAGGGGATCAAGCTCAAGCCGAGTTGTTCGTTCTGCAGGATCGCCGCCGCCGGAGTGCAGGCTCCGATCAGCACCTCGTAGGTTCCGCGCTGCACGGTACGTTTATCCACTTTCAGGCACGAGGTGGCGTTGGCTTGCGGGTCGAGGTCGACCATCAGCACCCGCTGGCCCATCTGGGCGAAACTCGCGGCCAGGCTGATCGTGGTGGTGGTTTTTCCCACGCCGCCCTTTTGGTTTACGAATGCGTACACCTTGGTCACGGAGTTGCCCTCGCCTTTTTCTCTTCGAGAATTTCCGTCCGCGTCGGAACGCCGGCCAACCCCGGACGGGTCACCGAACGCGAAGCCAGCGCGGTGGCCATACGACCAGCTTCCCACGCATCGCCGGTTTCCTTCAAACGAAGGAAGAAAACAGCGGCAAAGATATCGCCCGCCCCGGTTGGATCGACGAGGGGGGTGGGTGGAGCCGGAAACGCGCGCGTTTCCCCCTTCCAGAAAACGCGGCACCCGCGTTCCCCGTCGGTCACGGCGGAGACGGGGCTGAGCGCCGCCAGGCGCGCGGCTTGTTCCGCATCGCCGTTGACATCGTCCATGCTGAAGGCCGATGCATGTGCATTCCCCGCCGCCTCCTCGGCTTCGGGGAGGATGGAACGGCGGACTTTGCCGCTTGAATCCCACTCCCGCATCCATCCCTGCAGGGTGACACAACAGAGCGATTTAGTGAAAAGATCCATCACGCCGGGTTTGACCTCTCCCACAACCGGGGCAAGATGCACAATCGCGGGTGTGAGCCAGCTTTGGGGTACGGGCACCGGACCCAGGGGTTCCGCCGTGGATTTAACCCATTGTTCCCTTGCGTTGCCATTGTAGCGGTTTTCGAAGATCGTGATTTTACCGGAAATGACTTTATGGACGAGAATCCCCTCGAGGGGGGAGAGATCGAAGGTAAGGGGACAGGACGTGATAAGCGATGTGGGGGCGCCGTACGCCAGTGCGGTCAGGCCGGCATAGGCGGCCGTCCCTCCCATCCGCTCGCCTTCGGGAGTGATGTCCTTGGTGACATGGCCGATAATCAGGTAGGTGAGTTCGCGGTCGTCGGTGGTTGGCGGCACGGATGGAATTATACTATCCGCCTCACCTTCACCCCGACCCCTCCCCCGCTCCTGTAATACCCTTCGCTTCGCTCAGGACAGGTTTCAGGAGAGAGGAAGGGGCAAGGGGACGAGGGTGAGGAAGAGACCCATGCCCGAATTGCCAGAAGTGGAAACGATCGCGCGCAGGCTGCGGACCGGATGCGGCGGAGAGCCGGCACTCCCGGGGCGCGAGATTCTGGACGTCGAAATTCGGCACCCCAAGCCGATTGCCTTTCCCGATCCGGAAGCGGCGCGCGGGCGGATGCGCGGCTGCACTTTTTGCGAGATCTCGCGCCGGGGGAAATTTCTCGTGTGCCGGCTCTCGCAGCGAACTTTGCTCGTTCACTTGCGGATGAGCGGGGATTTACGGTTGTTTCCGAGCGGAAAAAACCCGCGCAAGCACGATCACATTATCTGGCATCTGAACGGCGGATGGGATCTGCGCTTTCACGATCCGCGCCGCTTCGGGCGAATCTGGCTTGTGGATTCGACCGAGGACGTGCTGGGCGCGCTCGGTCCGGAGCCGCTCGAGGCGGGCTTCACCGCGGACCGGCTGGAGGAGATGCTGCGCGCAAAACGGCGCTTGCTCAAACCGCTGCTCCTCGATCAAACTTTTCTCGCGGGCCTCGGCAACATCTACACCGACGAAGCACTGCACCGCGCGCGATTGCATCCGCTCCGCCGCAGCGACACAATCCGCACCGCGGAGGCTGCGCGGTTGTGGCGCGGGATCCGCGCGGCGCTGCGGGTGGGGATCGCGCGGGACGGGGCGAGCATCGATTGGGTCTACCGCGGCGGGGAGTTCCAGAATCATTTCCGGGCCTACGGCCGCGGGGGAGAACCGTGTTTAAAATGCGGTACGAAGATCCGGCGGATCATCGTCGGCCAGCGGTCGACGTATTATTGCCCGAAGTGCCAGAGGAAAACGAAATGGGGTGGCCGGGATTGAAGAATGCTGGAGTCGAGGGAATGGTTGGAATTTCACACTTTCCAACATGCTATACTGTTGAGGATCTCCAGATAGAACAATTTTCTTTAGCCCCCGGGTGAAAATTATCCGGGCAGTGGAAAAAATTCAAATTAATTTGAATGATCTGGTAAACAGTGGGCGCCCGCGCCATAGAAGGTTGTCATCCAGCAGAGAAAGAGACCTTTCGAAGGAGCAGGGTATGAAACGAGGAGTTTTTCCGGCAGCAGCCGTCCTCTGCCTAGCCATCTTGGCTTGCGAGTTCGGTCAAGGTGGAACAATCCCCACTCTAAAAACCTCCCCCTACGATTTGGGGCGCACGGTCTACGGTTTCTTTCCCTCTCCACCTGAAGCAACCACGCAGAGCATCGTGGATACGTATGCAGCCATCGGCCGGCACGGAGACGTGGTGCTGCTCCAGCAGAACATCCCCTGGGCGGATTTTGTTTCCGGAGCCGACGGCGAAGTAAAAATCATCACGGACCTCCGCAATCAATTTATCCTGGCACATCAAAACGGATTGGAGGTCATCTTTGTAGTGGATCCGCTCAACGGACTGAATCGGCGCGAGTTCTACGGCTTGCCCGCAGGCTGGGAAGCCAGTTTCGCCAATCCTCAGGTGCGCGCCGCATTTACAAACTACACCCTCCGGATTGTGCGCGAGTTCCACCCCCGCTACCTGGGTTTGGCTTCCGAGATAAACACGTACGCCGACACCTACCCCGAAGACTTTCCGTATTACCTGACCTTGTACAATGCCGTTTATGATGCGGTCAAATCCGAAGCGCCGGAAATACAGATTTTCGTCACCTTCCAGTGGGAGGAACTGAACAACCTGATTCCGAGTGTGGCGCAGGGAAAACAGTACGACGTGAACTGGGATCAGATCGAGCAGTTCGAACCAAAACTGGATCTGTGGGTGATCTCGTCGTATCCATTCGTAATATTCCGGTCGGGGTCGGATATTCCGGTGGATTACTACACCCCGCTCTTGGCGCGGACCTCGAAACCGCTGGCCGTGGCCGAGGGCGGATATACGTCCGAACCGGTAGGTTCGTTCTCCGGCGCGCCGCAAGACCAGGTGGATTATCTGAACGCCCTTCATTCCCAAATCGGCGGCGAGCGGCTGGCATTCTGGATTTATCTGCTCCTGACCGACTTCAATTTGGAATCCTATGCCAAAATTTTGAATCAGCAGGGCCACGGCGGCGATGTTGCGACCCTGGGAATGTTTGCCTCGGTCGGCTTGCGAAAATCCGACGGGACGCCCAAGCCGGCGTTGGAAGTTTGGGATTCGTTTCGCAACGGCGGGTAGGCCTCCCCCGGGATTATCCGCCGGATCTCCCGCGACAGGAATGCCGCGAATAACTTCTGATTTTGCGGTTACGCTGGTAATCGTACGCGAAATGCGGGGCGAAGATCCGGCGGATCATCGTCGGCCAGCGGTCGATGTACTTCTGCCCGCTGTGCCAGAGGAGACGCTAACAAGATAGCGGTAGGTTATTATTATTGGAATAGCATGCGAAGGTACCGGCGCAATACAAGTAGGATAAAATGGGGAGCGACGGTTTGCATATCGGTTGCTCCATGTTCTTATGGGCTCCGTCGAATAATTTGAATATGGCGAACCTTAAGCCTTGGCTTATGGGAAACGGAAGATTGCAGCAGTCATTGACAAGAACAACAATAATAAAGAGCCCGCAGATGACCAAATACCCATTCTCTGTTTCCGCCGCTCTACTATTCCTCTTGTTGAATGCACTCATATGGTCTGGATTTACCATCCTGGTTACCGCCGGCGCCCATACGGCCCTGCCGGAGTCGCGAGCCATCCAGTGGATCATGGCGGCACTCGCTTTCGTAAGCGCCTGCGCGTTGGTGGTTTTGATGGTACTGCTGCGAAAACGTGTTCGGATTGCATATTTTCTTACACTCGGATTGCTCGCCTTGCTGGCTGTTCTGACGATCACCGATGAGGTTGGTTTAGTGGATTGGATCTACCTGGTTATTGTTGTTGCGCCGCTTCTTCTCCTGATCAAAGATCGATCCTGGTATCTTTAAAAGGATACCAGTGACCCAAAGCGCGCATAAGGCGCCCGGTGAACGGCAGGCATGATATCCTTGGCTGAGGAAAATCCAAGGAGGTATCCATAAGGTAAACAGTAGGGTGTTTAGAATAACCGCTTCCTGTTGATATTCTATTGTTCTTCTAAACCTACCGGTTTGGCCTGTGAAAACAGCGATGATTCCGGTACATGACGTGTGCCGTCAAACTATATTATTTTGGAGGATTACAGTGGATGGTAAAATGACACTCAGGATGGTTTTTGGAATTCCGGTTCTCCTTATTCTATCGGCGGGATGCGCCGGGGTGGCGCAGCCCGGGCTTGCGCAAACCTCTTCCAGTCCAAGCGTACCCTGCGCATCGGACGACTGGACGGTCCTCCGGACGATGCATTTCGGCCAATCGACGCTCAGCGTGATGTTCGGCGACGAATCCTTCGGCGTGGCGACCGATTTGGGGGGAGGAATCTACTATACGGAGGACGGCGGAACGACCTGGACGTATACGATCAAGGCGGGTCTTTCCAGGGTGGCGCTGGAGGTCTCGGAAGGGAACCGGCGGATCTGGCATATCGGCCTTGGCGGAGATGTCCTGTTCTCCGCCGACCGGGCGCATACTTGGCGGTCGGTCGGGCCGTTCCCCCACAACGGACACGTTGAGTACGTCAGCTTTTCGGACGAAAACACCGGCTGGGGCGTCACTACGGAGCTGCGCACGATTTTCTCCACCGCCGATGGCGGCAAAACTTGGAGTGCGCATCCGTTTCCGGAGGAGATGGGCCGCCCGGCCGCGCTGCACCTGCGCACGGCGAGTGACGGCTATCTCCTGGATATCGCGGGACACCTTTTTATCAGCGCCGACGGCGGCCAAAGCTGGGAGATGCGTTCGCTCGGTCTGACGGAAGGCGTGACGATTCCGACGCTGAACCACTCTGCTGCAGTCCGCTTTTCCGATGCGAATCACGGCATACTTGCCCTGAATACCATCGGCGGCGGAGTGGGGCGGGTGTACGCCTTGCGGACCACGGACGGTGGAATGACTTGGACGGAGGAAACTCTGCCGATTACGATGGGGATGTTCCATCTGACGCGCGACGGGGTACTCCTGACGCACGTGGATTTGTACGATAATGGGAAGATAACATTATTGTGCTCCGCCAAATCGCTTCATCCATAAGCGCCTTTCTTTACTGCCTGCTACTCCAATGATTATGTTTTCATCGTTGCCATCAAAACTCGGTGTGGGAAAGAATCGTCCTTCCATCCGACTCCAAGGAGGAAATCCATGACAAATCGATTGACGGGGAAAGCAGCACTGATCACCGGGGCCAGTTCCGGGATCGGCGCGGCGTGCGTCCGGGCACTCGCCGCGGAGGGCGCGAGCATCCTCCTCACCGCCCGGCGCCGTGAACGTCTCGAAACGCTCGCCGCCGAGATCGGACGAATGGGAGTGAAAGGGGAAATCCTCGTCGGGGACGCCCGCGAAGAAGAGACCGCGCGCCGGGCGGTGGACGCCGCCATGAAAACCTTCGGGCGGCTTGACATTCTCGTCAACAACGCCGGAGTGGGCAATTATAAGAATCTGATCGACACGAACGCAGACGAGTATGACGAGATGATGGACAGCAACATGCGCACGACCTTCTTGTTCACCCGCCGGGCCGTGCCGGTGATGATTGCGCAGAAATCCGGGACGATCTTGATGATTTCTTCCATGGCGGGAATTTATGGATTCGCGGGCGAAGCGGTCTATTGCGCGACCAAGTTCGCGCAGGTGGGATTCGCGCAGGGATTGGACAAGGAGCTTCGAGCGCAGGGGATCAAGGTGGGCGTGATTTGCCCCGGCGGGGTCAAGACGGAGTTCGCGATCGGGAAGGGGCGGACGGAAGAGGGCGTGGCGAAATCGGGAATGCTCGAACCCGAAGATGTGGCGAACGCAGTGGTGCTTGCCTGTACGCAGTCCGCGCACGCGCGGATCATCGAAGTGCAGATGCGGACGATGGCGGAGCCGCTGGCGTAGGGGTTTGGCCCTCGGAAAGGGATTCCAGAGAGTCTCTCAACCGAAGAGGAATGTCTATGGCAAGAAATCATCGGATTGTCATTTTTCTCCTTGCCGCAGCGGGTGTGTCGGCGGCGGTCCTGCTGCCGACGGTCTTGGGCGGAGGCCGAGGATTTGCGCAAACCCCGGTGCCGATGCCCGCGATCCCGTTGGACGACACTTCCATGGAAACTTTTCAGATTACGGATTTCGACGCCGTGCATTCGCCCCTCGGCGTGGATGGGAACGAGCATTTAATATTCGGCCGCCTGCCCGTCGCTGCGCCCCCGGCGGGCCTCTCCCCCGATTGGGCGGCGTTCCTTGGAAGGTGGGAAGGGTATAGTTACAGTCCGCCGGTCAAGAAGGATTGGAAGTTTGTCCTGGTCGTCCAGGAGATATCGGCCGAAGGCGGAACCGCATTCCTCTGGTTCGGCACCAACCTTCAGGATCCCGAAGGAATCATGAAAATACGATTTCGAACCGTCCCGGGGGATCCTCCTTCCATCGAATGGCAGTATTCGGAAGGCGGCGGCAAAAATATCTGCGCAGTGACGTACGATCCCGAGTCGGGCCAGTTGGAGGGTTGGATCAAGCAACCCCAATACGACAGCGTGTGGGGTCCGATCCGTCTCAGCCGCGATCAAGCTTTCCACGTCTATGAGGATTACCCTGCCTACCTTGCGGCAAAACGCATCTACCCGAAGGAATTCAAGGACGATTCCCTTTCCCGTAACTTCGGCGCCGGTTTTTTGCTGTATCTTCCCGAAGAGTACGAAACCCGCCCCGATCAAAGCTGGCCGCTGATCTTTTTCCTGCACGGTTCCGGGGATCGCGGGGCAAACGTATTCCTGCTCGCCAAAGCCAGCCCCCTGATGATGATCCGGGAAAAGGGACCTCTCCCGTTCATCATCGTGGCGCCGCTCTTGAAAATATCCGGGAATTACGCTTCGTTTCCCGAAGTGTACATGGACGGAGTGCTCGACCAAATTCTGGCGGATTACCGGGTAGATCCGAAGAGGATTTATGTGACCGGAATAAGCATCGGCGGAGAGGCAACCTATCGTTTCGCCCTTCACCGGCCGGATGCATTCGCCGCCATCGCCCCGCTGGCCGGCTACCTCGATTCCCTCTCGGGCTTGGAGCGTATCAAGGATCTGCCGGTGTGGGTGATCCACGGCGCGGACGACACTGTCGTGCCCGTGGGTCGGGCCCAGAAGGTGGTGGATGCGCTGATCCAAGCGGGCGGAGATGTCCGCTTCACCATACTCGAAGGCCACGACCACGATGTCTGGACGGATACCTATCTGGAGCCCCTCTTCTATGAGTGGTTCCTCGACCATAGCAGGCAGTAGGGATCGGGAACCGACACAGAAATCGAGCTGGAAAAAACGGCTTCCGGCTTGTGCGGGGGAGGAAACCCTGAAGATTTTATTGAATTCAAAGGAAATCCGGCTGGATGTTTTCTGATTTCCGACCGGTCGCGAGGGAAATCATGCGCAGCGAACAGGAAATGTTCGACCTCATTCTCGAAACCGCCAAACAGGATGAGCGGATCCGGGCGGTGATCCTGAACGGATCGCGCGCCAACCCGAACGCGCCGCGGGATCCGTTCCAGGATTTTGATGTGGTCTACTTCGTCGTGGAGGCCGCTTCCTTTCGGCACGATCGGGAGTGGATCCGGCGCTTCGGCGAGATGATGATTCTGCAGGTGCCGGAGGATATGCACGATCCTCCCCTCGATGATCGGGGATCTTTCGCCTATCTGATGCAATTCGCGGACGGCAACCGGATCGATTTGACCATTTGCCCGCTGGCAGAGCGCGATTCCCGACTTAGCGACAGCTTAGCCTTGCTGCTGTTGGATAAGGATGGAATTCTGAAACCGTTCGTTCCGGCCGATGAGCGCGATTATCTCCCCCAAGCCCCCACCGTCAAAGCTTTCGCGGATTGTTGCAACGAGTTTTGGTGGTGCAGCCCGTATGCCGCCAAAGGATTGTGGAGGCGGCAAATCATCTACGCCAAGTTTTATCTGGATGTCGTACTGCGCGGTCAATTGATGAAGATGATCGACTGGTACGTCGGGGTAAAAACCGGCTTCCAAAAAAATCCGGGATCCTACGGGAAGTTCCTCGAGCGGTACCTTCCCTCCGACCTTTGGGAATTGCTTCTCAAGACGTACTCCGACGGCGCGTACGAGCATTCCTGGGATGCGCTCCTGGCAGCCGGGAATCTATTCCGAAAAGTGGCCTTGCCGGTGGGGGAGCATTTTGGATTCGAATACCCGAAGGGCGATGACGAAAGGGTCACCGCCCATTTACGGCATGTGCGAACGCTTCCGAGGGACGCGCGGGAGATGTATTAATGATTTCAGTAAACCCATCGGCGTTGCCGATGCGGGAAGATCGTTGGGGAGATTAAACTGTACGCATACCGGGCGGCTATCCCATAACTGGTTCACGCAATGCATCGGTCAGCCATGGGAATTATTCCGCCGTCGTGGCGGCATCCCGTACACATCTACTTCCATGCCAAGATGTCTTGCGTTCGTCGCATGGCGCGAGGAATGAATAAAGCGAGGGCTATGACTCAGCAATTATGGACTGCCGTGGACCGCTTCATCGATGATTTGCTTGTTCCGCATGATCCCGTGCTGGATGCGGTTCTCCATACCGGAGCTGCGGCCGGCCTGCCTCCGCATCAAGTATCCCCCAGCCAGGGCAAGCTGCTCTTCCTAATCGCGCGGATCCTGGGCGCACGGAACATCCTGGAGATCGGAACCCTGGCAGGCTACAGCACGATCTGGCTGGCGCGGGCTCTGCCTGCCAACGGCCGGATGCTCACCCTTGAGGCGGATCCAAAGTGCGTGGAAATCGCACGTGCAAATATCACCCGCGCCGGCTTGACCAGCCTCGTGGAGGTGCGCCTTGGTTTGGCGCTCGAGACCTTGGCGCAGATCACCTCCGAAGGGCGCGGTCCATTCGATTTGGTTTTCATCGACGCAGACAAGCAAAACAACCCGGAATATTTCCAGTGGGCACTCAAACTCACCCGGCGAGGAAGTGTGATCGTCGCGGATAATGTTGTGCGAAACGGAGCGGTCGTAGAAAGCGGCAGCGCCGATCCGGGCGTCCAAGGCATACGCCGCTTCTTTGAGCTTGTCGCCGCCGAACCGCGGGTGAGTGCCACTGCGTTTCAGATCGTCGGCCGCAAAGGGTACGACGGTATCGCGATCATCCTCGTCACGGCCGATCCGTGAAGAATCACAAGCGTAAGCCGGATGTATTTCCATTCCCGGTGGATTGACGGTGCGCGGGAGCGGATACCCGTGCAGGCTTCTGCCGACTTGGCGGGAATACTATATAATGGGTTGTCGGATCGGATCGCCGGATCGATGGAGTGGAGCGGTACGTCGAATAAGGAAGAAGCAGCCAGAATCGGATCGCGTTTTTTTTAAAAGGAGACGAAATGGCCAAGCGAACCACTCACCGCAGCAGATCAGGAACAAAATTATATGCCGTCCGGGATAAAAAAGGCCGCTTTGTGGATATCCAGACATATAAACGGGCCCATGGAGCGGACATTAAAAGGAAAGCCAAGGGCGAAAAACGAAAGAGCCGCTGAGAAGCGGTTGTTTCCGCAGAAAAAGCATGACGGGAGATTGCCCTTCCGAAACGAGGGGTGATCTCCCTTTGCATTTTCTCCTTCAATTGTGGATGGACGTTTTCCACAAGGGCATGTGGAGTTGGACTTGGACCTCGTGAAGAACAAGAGAAAGGGTGTCTCATGGAACCGATATTAACCCGGTGCGGCTACCGTTGCGACCTTTGCCTGGCTTATCAACCGAATATTGAAAACAATCCTTCAAACCGAAAAAAACTCAGCGATGGCTGGTTTAAATATTTCGGCTTTCGGATTCCGGAGGATAGGATCTATTGCGAAGGCTGTATGGAAAAGAATCCCAAACTGATCGACGCGGAATGCCCTGTGCGGCCGTGCGTGATCGCAAAAGGGCTGGAGAATTGTGCTCCGTGCGGGGATTACATCTGCAAGCGTTTGAAGCAGCGGATCGTCACGTATGAGGAGATAAAACAAAAAGCGGGAACGGAAATCCCCGAGGACGATTATTCGTCCTTTATCCGGCCGTATGAAAATCTTATCCGGCTCGAGGAATTGAGAAAAAGCGACAAACCATAATCCCGGCGCGCTGGAGAGAAGGGAAAGCCATTTTCGATCAACCGCCGCCGTTCCAATCTCCCGTTGGGCAGCGGACCGATGCCGAAAAATCGCAATCTGCCGCTATTGTCCTTTCAGGAAAGGATTGTCCGTCGATCGCATGATGCCCCAAATATGCATGGATAAAAAACGATTCCTTGCGTGGTTTTGTTTGTGGGGTTTGATAATCCTGACCGCCGGTTGCATAACAGCCCGCGTTCCTCCTTCCCCGTCTCTGTCCCTTTCCCAACCCCCGGTTGCTTCCCCATCCCGTGAAACGACGTCGACTCCCGATCCCCGGCCTGGATTGATCCTTCGCGGGAATGTGCGGCTGGCAAACGGCCAGGGTTTGGCGGATGCAAGAATTTTTATCGCGTTGGCATCTTATGCGGGGAAGATCGCCGCCGTGACGGATTCCAACGGAGATTATCAAAGCGAATTTCAATTCATACCGGGTGAGGAGATGATCCGCGTTTGGGCGGAATTGGATGGATATGCAATTATGCCGGAAGAAGAATCGCAGGAATCAGGAGAATATTTCTGGCGGCACTATTTCGGTTTGGAGACCCTCGTTCTGAATTTTCTCGCGCGGCCGTCGGCCGGATAGTTCGGGTCACCCGAAAAACCGGCCCAGCCGGAAACAATCATGCTTCCGATATGGACCTTTAATGATAGCGGTGCGATTTATCCCACTCCATCCCAGCAATAGGTGCATACTTTTTCTTTGGGGAGGTCGATCGCGGCGACCATGTCGGTCAGCGACTGGTATCTCAGGGTTGTCAGATTCAAACGGGTGCGGATACGGTCGATCATCGCGCGCTGCTTGGGAGAATCCGGAACGGCGTATTCCTCCAGTTTGGATTCCTCCTGGCCTTCCAGTTCGCGGATCGCCTGCCGTCCGGCAAGGTCGAAATCGGAACGGGAGCGGGAGAAATTGAGGAAGCGGCAGCCGTAGATCAGCGGCGGGCAGGCCGGGCGCATGTGCACCTCTTTGGCGCCGTAATCGTACAGCCGGTCGATCGTTTCGCGCAGCTGGGTGCCGCGGACGATCGAATCCTCGCACAGCAGCAGGCGTTTTCCCTGGATTAAATCGAAAACCGGAATCAGTTTCATCCGCGCCACCAGATTGCGCACGTGCTGGTCCTGGGGCATGAAACTGCGCGGCCACGTGGGCGTGTACTTTACGAACGGACGGCTGTAGGGGATTCGGGACTGATTGGCGTAGCCGATGGCGTGACCGATGCCGGAATCGGGAACACCCGCCACCAGATCCACCGGAACGCTGTCACGGCGGGCCAGGGTGGCTCCGCTGCGGTTGCGCATCACTTCCACGTTCACCCCTTCATAGCTGGAAGCAGGATAGCCGTAGTACACCCAAAGGAAAGCGCAGATGCGCAATACGTCGCCGGGAGGGGAAAGCTTCTGCATGGCGTCCGGAGTGATCAGGACGATTTCGCCCGGGCCGAGTTCGTAATGAAAATGAAAATCCAGGTTGGGCAGGGCGCAGCTTTCCATGGTGACGCAGTAGGCCCCGTCTTTTTCACCGATGATGACCGGCGTCCGGCCGAAACGGTCGCGGGCGGCGTAGATACCCTCGGCGGTCAGCAGGAGCATCGAACACGAACCGTCGATGATCGATTGCGCCCGGCGGATGCCCTCGACGAAAGTTGAACCCTGGTCGATAAGGGATGCCACCAGCTCGGTGGGATTAAGCTCGCTGCCGCTCATTTCCAGGAAGTGCCCCGTGTGATTGGCGAACGCCTGCTTGGCGATCGGTTCGATGTTGTTGATCCGACCGACGGTGGAAAGCGTGTAGTGGCCGAGATGCGATCGGATGATGAGGGGCTGGGCTTCGGTGTCGCTGATACAACCGATGCCCAAATTCCCGTCCATCTGGCGCAGGTCGTCCTCGAACTTGGAGCGGAACTGGGTGTTTTCGATATTGTGAATGGCGCGTTCGAATCCCCGCTTGCCCAACACCACCAACCCGCCGCGGCTGGTTCCCAAATGCGAGTGATAATCGGTTCCATAGAACAGATCGTTAACGCAATCTTCTTTTGAGACGACGCCAAAAAAACCGCCCATAGGTGGGGTCCTTTTCCGGGGTGGGATTGAACGAAGCAAGTTTAACCCCACTTGCGGAATCTGACCATGGTATGAATCCGTAATTCTTTTCCGCTTGGAAGGACTCTTTTCCGTTCGAGATGGAAATTTAGCCCGCTTTCCGGCGGGCGCGCTTCTGAAACCGGCGCTGCCGGGCGCGGTTCCCGCAATCCCGGACATCGCACCAGCGCCGGGTCCGGTTCTTGCTGGTGTCGAGGAACAACCATCCGCAGCCGCGGTCGTCGGCGCACTGCCCTATGCGCTTCAGGTTTTCCGATACAAGCAGTTCCGTCGCGGAGAGCGCGATCCGCCCGATCGGGGACTCGAGTGTGTCCTTCGTCAGGGTCCACGTCCAGCGGTATCCCTCGGCCGTTTTGGTAATCCGGGCACCGCGCGTGATCTTGCGAATCGTCTGATTCAATTCGGCAAGGTCGGACGGGGCGGGGGACTTTCCGCGGATGGTTGCCACCAGGATGCGGTAGATGGCCTCGCGCAGGGCGCGCGCGCGCTGGAACACGCGCCCGGCATCCGCCGGACGTTTGTCTGCAAGGCGGGCGAGTCTCCGGGCATCGGGCGCGGAAAGGAGGGCCGCACCCTGCGCCCACCGCACCAGGTCGTGGTAGGAGTGCAGCGTTTCCTCCGGGTGCGGACCGGCGTGCCACGCCACGGTATTGGCGAATACCATGCAGAGCGGCTGTAAATCCGTGTCGTTTGCCTTGTTTTTGGCGTCGGTCATGGCGGTTGCCTCATAACACCCAAAATTAACTTGACACGTTATATTCGACATGCTAGGATATAACGGTCATAAATATTATAGCACATTATATTCCGGTTGTCCTGCCTTGCGGAGGGAACCATGAAAAAGCGTTTCTTTTCGGGTTTGTGGCGCCATCCGGATTTCCTGAAATTGTGGGCCGGCGAAACCGTTTCGCTGCTTGGATCCCAAATCACCCTTCTGGCGATGCCGCTTGTGGCGACCATCACGCTTGGAGTGGGCCCGTTCCAAATGGGAATCCTTGGTACCGTTCAATACATCCCTTGGCTGCTGGTGGGGCTTCCGGCGGGCGTATGGATCGACCGCATGCGGCGGCGGCCGGTCATGGTGGCGGCGGATCTCGCCCGGGCGCTGCTTTTGGGTTCCATCCCGCTTGCCGCCGTCATCGGGATCCTCCGAATCGAACTCCTGTATGCCGTCGCGTTTGGGATCGGCGTGATGAACGTCTTCTTCGATGTGGCCTATTTGGCCTATCTGCCGGCATTGATTCCCCAAGAGCGGCTGGTGGATGGGAATGGCAAGCTTCAGGCGAGCGCGTCGATCGCCGAAATCGCCGGACCCGGTCTGGCCGGCGCTCTGGTGCAGGTGTTGACGGCTCCCCTGGCCATCGCGGCCGACGCTTTATCGTTCCTCGTTTCCGCCTTATCCCTGACATGGATTGGGAAATCGGAAGATACATCCCGATCCGACGGCGGAACGCGTAACATGCTCTTGGAAATCCGGGAGGGTCTCCGGTTTATTTTTGCCAATCCGGTCCTGCGCGCCTTTGCCGCCGCCAGCGTGACGTGCAATTTTTTTATCGACATTCACCTTGCTGTTTTCGTGATCTACATGGTCAGGGAATTGGGAGTCTCCCCGGTGATTCTCGGCGGGGTGTATGCCGTGGGAAGCGCGGGAGGATTGTTGGGCTCGATCCTTGCGGCCCGGCTCGCCACATCGTTCGGGTTGGGGCGGATCATCATCGCATCCCAGGTCTTGATCACACTCGCTGTCCTTGCGATTCCTCTCTCCGGCGGCCGGCCGGCGATTGCGGTGCCGCTCATCGCCCTTGCGGAAGCGGTCTGGGCGTTTTCCGCGGTCATATATGTCGTCAACTCTGTGAGTCTGCGCCAAATCATTACGCCGGACCGACTCCAGGGGCGGGCAGCGGCAAGCCTGCGTTTTGTGACCTGGGGGATTGCGCCGCTTGGATTCCTGCTCGGCGGCTTCCTGGGGGAAAGAATCGGGGTGCAGGGAACGCTTCTGGCTGCCGCGATCGGGCCGGCATTAAGCGTGGTATGGCTTCTGCTCTCGCCCATTCCAGGACTGTGTTCGCTTCCGGCTGCCGAACGGGCTTCTTGAAAAACGGCGCTCGCCGAAGGGATCATATCCGAAAATGCGGAAGGGGATTTTTGATAGAATATTTGCGTCGAGCGGCTATTACTACCGGTTGGCTGGCGCCTGCCCGGGCTGTGAAACTGACCCCCGGGGATTGACTCACCGGTGGCGGAGCGTAAGGAGACCAGGAATTATGACCATCCTTATGACGATTTACATCCTCGGAGGGTTGACTCTGATTCTGCTGTCTATTCCATTAATACTGCGCAAGGTTCCCCCGAATCCCTTCTATGGTTTTCGAATCCGGTGGACGATGGAAGACCCGGAACTGTGGTATTCCGTAAACGCATACGCCGGGAAGTGGCTGGTTTTTGTGGGCATCTGTTCCATTCTCGGAGCGGTCGGCCTCGCCCTCTTACCCGGAATGACCCTCGACGTTTATGCGTTCGCATGCCTGGGAATTTTCGTCGCTTCCTTCACCCTGGCCCTCAGTAAATCCATCCATTTTCTGCGCACCCAGGACGACCAGAAATAGCAGTGCCGGTTTGGAAGAATTCCACACAGGTTTGACAATAGGATTCCTTTTGCAGAGGATCCCGCATACAGGATGGTGCGATAAACGAAAGGAAGCAAGCATGAACCGACCGGTTTGGTTTTACGATGAGATGCGGCATGCGGGAGTGGACTACAGCGATCCCGCCCGGGTCGCGGTGTACGATCAGCACCACCGGAAATTCCGCGATTATCGCAAGGACGCGGAAGCCGTCCTCCGGTTGCTGGAATTGGCGCCCGAGCAGACCGTTATCGATTTGGGCTCCGGCACGGGGGCTTTCGCGCTTCATGCCGCTCCCTTCTGCAGGAGGATCTACGCCGTTGACGTATCCCGGGCGATGCTGGAGTATTGCAGACAACAAGCCGTCGAAAAAAATCTACAGAATATCGTTTTCTGCCACGGCGGATTTCTGACTTATGAACACACCGCGGATCCGGTCGATGCGGTTGTGTCCAGCGCCGTGCTGCACCATTTACCTGATTTTTGGAAGTATGTCGGGCTGTTGCGGGTGAATGCTCTGTTGAAGCCTGGAGGAAAATTCTACCTCTTCGACATAGTTTTTCCGGGGGACGAAAAAGACCTCCGACTCCCGATCGAAAAATTCATTCATTCCCTGAAGGACAAAGTGGGAGCGGAATTTGCCGCGGAGGCGGAAACCCACATCCGGGATGAGTACAGTACCTACGATTGGATCATGGAGGGATTGCTGACGAGGGCGGGATTCCGGATCGATCAGGCCACCTATGGGGATGGATTCGGCGGGTCGTATCTGTGCACGAAAATGGGAAACGGGATACTCTGAGGAAACAATGGAAATTCCGATCCTGACCCGCCGCTTGATCCTTCGCCTGCTGCAAGCATCGGACGCCGGCCCGATGTTCGCCTATCGATCCCGGCCGGATGTCTCGCGCTATCAAATCTGGCAGCCGGCAGATGAGTCTGAAATCCGCGAATTTATTGAAAAACAACAAGATCTGACTCTCGATACTCCCGGCACCTGGTTCACGCTGGCGATTGTGCTGCGGGAAGGCGGGGAGATGATCGGCGATATCGGGATGCATTTTCCCGGAAACGAATCCGCGCAGGTGGAAATCGGGATCACCCTTAGCCCTCCCTTTCAGCGGCGGGGGTTCGCCGCCGAGGCGCTGGAAGAGATCTGCCGTTTCATATTCTTTTCCCTCGGCAAGGAGCGTATAGTTGCCAGCGTCGATCCGAGGAATGCCCCGTCGATCCACTTATTGGAAAGAGTGGGCATGCACAAGGAGGCGTTTTTTCCCGCCAGTATGATAATTCGGGGGGAGTTGGTGGATGATGTCCGGTATGCCATCCAAAAGGGTGATTATCGGGATAAGGAACACGGCGGGACGGAAAAAGGAAAATCCCGCTAAATCCCCCTTTCGTTTTTCCTCAATGTATGTATAATTGTTCAGATATTCATTTGCGGACTGCGGTCCGCGGAAGACCAAATCCCGTGCGCTTCATGGAAGCATGCAAACAAAGAGGTGCCGATATGGAAAATTCCACCGCCATCCAAACCATCGGACTGAAAAAATCCTACGGCAGCACCCGCGCGCTGCGGGGGCTTGACCTGGAGGTTAAATCGGGGGAGATTTTCGGATTCCTGGGGCCCAACGGAGCGGGGAAAACAACCACAATCCGCTGCCTGCTGGACCTTATCCGCCCCAACGGCGGAACTGTCCGGGTGCTGGGAGTAGATCCCCAGAAGGATCCGGTCGAGGTTAGAACCCGCACCGGGTATCTGCCGGGCGAACTGCACTTCGACGAGAACATGACTGTCGAGGGCGCCCTGCGCTACTTGAACAGCCTGCGCCACGGGAAGGCCGATTGGGAGTATGTCCGCCTTATCTGCGAGCACATCGATCTGGACATGAATCTGGCGATCCGCAACCTCTCCAAGGGCAACAAGCAGAAAGTCGGAGTGGTCCAGGCGCTGATGCATAAGCCGGAGCTACTCTTGCTTGATGAACCCACGTTTGGGCTGGATCCTCTTGTCCAGCGGGAAGTGCTGCGCTTGGTCAAGGAAGCGCGCGTAAGCGGCGCCACCGTCTTTTTCTCTTCGCACATCCTCAGCGAGGTGCAGGAGATCGCCGACCGGGTGGGAATCATCCGCAAGGGGATTTTGGTCGAGGTGGCCGATAAGGCGACGTTGATGAACCGATCGCTGTACCGGGCGCACATTCACTTTAAAGAGCCGGTGGATGCAAAGGACCTTGCGAACGTGCCGGGGGTCAAAATCCTGGATCAGGAGAACGGCCAGCGCATCACCCTCCAGATCGAGGGCGAGATGGACCGGCTGATTAAAACTCTTGCCAAGTATCCGGTTTTGTTCTTCGAATCCGAACGGCCCAGCCTGGAAGAAATTTTTCTTTCCTATTACGCGGATGACCGGAATTCCGTGTCCTAACGTCGAAGTGCTAGGTTTTCTTCGGAGGTAGCGATGATTACGATCTTTTCCAATACCCTTTCCCGCTTTCGCGGACAAATCCTGGGTTGGGGGCTCTCCCTGGGGCTTTTGGCGGCGTTCCTGACCCTGTTCTACGACACCATCGCCGAGCAGAAAGAAAATTATATGAAGATGATGGTGAATTACCCCAAGGAACTGCTGGCGTTCTTCTCCACCGG
>CAZFPL010000002.1:0-159615 GCA_964521085.1 uncultured Anaerolineales bacterium
AGGTTCTATTTCACTCCCCTAACAGGGGTACTTTTCACCTTTCCCTCACGGTACTAGTTCACTATCGGTCGCCAAGCGTATTTAGCCTTGGAGAGTGGGCTCCCCAGCTTCCTACCGGATTAGCGTGCCCGGTAGTACTCAGGAACTCGGCGGGAGTCGGTCAGCTTTCGCCTACAGGACTTGTACCTTCTCTGGTTGGCTTTTCAACACCATTCGACTAGCCTTCCGATTGGTAACTCCACAATGCCGGTCCTACAACCCCAGCCCGGCAAGCCAGGCTGGTTTGGGCTGTTCCGCGTTCGCTCGCCACTACTAGCGGAATGATCTCTTTTCCTCTGGGTACTTAGATGTTTCAGTTCCCCAGGTTGCCTTCCTCCAATCTATGGATTCAAAAGGAGGATACTGCAGGAAGCTTGCGCCCCTGCAGTGGGTTTCCCCATTCGGACATCCCCGGATAAGCGCCTGCTCACGGCTGCCCGGGGCTTTTCGCAGTGTTCCACGTCCTTCATCGGCGCTTGGCGCCAAGGCATCCACCGTATACCCTTAGTAGCTTAACACGTGATGCGGAGAAATTGAAATTTTTCTCTTCTATCTTATTCGGTTGTTAAGGTACAGGTTCGGCGTTGACCGCCGAGACCCGCCGCCGACTCCTGTCGGTCGCGCGTCTCGAAGGCCCACTTCCCCCACCAACATTGCGGCCCGGCAGTAGACCGGGCCGCTTTCACGTCACGGTTGTCTGCCTTCTCGTTTTATCCGGTGCTCTTTTTATTCGCAGCCTTCAATCCATTCCTCATTCGTTCCCGCGCCCAGGTGGAGATGAGGGGGCTCGAACCCCTGACTTCCGCCTTGCAAAGGCGGCGCTCTCCCAGCTGAGCTACATCCCCGGAGGTGGGCCTTCTGCGATTCGAACGCAGGACCACTCCCTTATCAGAGGAGTGCTCTAACCGGCTGAGCTAAAGGCCCTTGGGCAAGAGCGAACCTTAACCCCTGAAGAGTGGTAGGAAAAAACCGTTTGGAGAACCCCTCCGCACCGTTGGGGAGAGGATTTGGTGAAACGGAAGATGAAGCCTTTGCCCTTTCGGCCGTAGCCTTTGGGGCGCCGGCTTGGATCTCCCTAGAAAGGAGGTGATCCAGCCGCAGCTTCCGCTACAGCTACCTTGTTACGACTTCGCTCCAGTTACCAGCCCTGCCTTCGACGGCTCCCTCCTTGCGGTTGGGGCACCGGCTTCAGGCATTGCCAGCTCCCATAGCGTGACGGGCGGTGTGTACAAGACCCGGGAACGTATTCAATGCAGTATAGCTGTCCTGCATTTACTAGCAACTCCGACTTCATGTAGGCGGGTTGCAGCCTACAATCCGAACTGAGACCGGCTTTGGAGGATTGGCTCCGCCTTGCGGCTTGGCATCCTATTGTACCGGCCATTGTAGCGTGTGTGTAGCCCCAGATATAAAGGACATGCTGACTTGACGTCATCCCCGCCTTCCTCCGGTTTGAGACCGGCAGTCCCGCATGACACATGTAACATGCAGTAAGGGTTGCGCTCGTTAGAGGACTTAACCTAACACCTCACGGCACGAGCTGACGACAGCCATGCATCACCTGTGTACGCTCCCCGAAGGGTCGGTCTGCTTTCACTTCCCTACCACGTACATGTCAAATCTGGGTAAGGTTCTTCGCGTAGCATCGAATTAAACCACACGCTCCGCTGCTTGTGCGGGTCCCCGTCAATTCCTTTGAGTTTTAACCTTGCGGCCGTAGTCCCCAGGCAGCAGACTTATCGCGTTGGCTACGGCACCGGCGGGGTTGAGACCGCCGACACCCAGTCTGCATCGTTTATAGCTAGGACTACCGGGGTTTCTAATCCCGTTCGCTCCCCTAGCTTTCGCGTCTGAGCGTCAGGGGCAGCCCAGAAGGCCGCCTTCGCCACTGGTGTTCCTCCCGATATCTACGCATTTCACCACTACACCGGGAATTCCACCTTCCTCTACTGCCCTCAAGTCCGGCAGTTCCGGACAACCTCTCTCGGTTGAGCCAAGAGATTTCATGCCCGACTTACCAGACCGCCTGCACGCGTTTTACGCCCAGTAAATCCGGATAACGCTCGCCACCTACGTTTTACCGCGGCTGCTGGCACGTAGTTAGCCGTGACTTATTCCGGGAGTACTGTCCTTCCTCATCCTCCCGAAAAGCGCTTTACGACCCGAAGGCCTTCATCGCGCACGCGGCGTTGCTGCATCAGGCTTTCGCCCATTGTGCAATATTCCCTACTGCTGCCACCCGTAGGTGTCTGGCCCGTGTTTCAGTGCCAGTGTGGGGGACCACCCTCTCAGGTCCCCTACCCGTCATCGGCTTGGTAGGCCATTACCCCACCAACTACCTGATGGGCCGCAGGCCCCTCTCGAAGCGTCTTGCGACTTTCATCGTCGGGCATCTGATCCCGACGATCGTACGCGGTATTAGCAGTCCTTTCGAACTGTTATCCCACTCTTCGAGGCAGGTTACCCACGTGTTACTCACCCATTCGCCACTAGGAACTTCCCGTATTGCTACAAGAAGCCCTCGTTCGACTTGCATGTATTATGCACGCCGCCAGCGTTCATCCTGAGCCAGGATCAAACTCTCCGTAAGAAACGTTCAGCACACAGAGTGTGCCGTGTTTTTTGTTGACAGAGATCCGGCTTCTTCCTACCACTCTTCAGTTGTTAAGGTTCAGTCTTGCGGGCGGGGCATGTTACCACCCCACCGCGAGCCGTGTCAAGCCCCAAGACACAAACAGCCGATGCAAATCGATCACATCGGCAGGCGTTCAGACCAATCAGACCACTGGCCTCGGTTTCTGTTCGCCTTAAGGGCTGGTTTGTAATCGTCTTTCCGCTTACGCGGATTTCAACGGTCGAACCAATGCATTTTACAGAACAAGCGTGCGGTTGTCAAGAGGGGTTTTTTACACCTCTTTCCCGGGTGCCCGCCTCCGGGATCAGGTAAAAAGCCGGCTGGTTTCCCCCTGGAGGCAGGCTTTTGACCCCTCCTCCCGTTTGCCGGCCGGAGGAAAAAAAAGATCCCCGATTTTTCATCGGGGATCGAATAGAATCATGCGGTTGGTGTTTCTTCCGGCGCCGGGCCATAGCCCTCGGGATAAACGGGGCCGCCTTCACCGCAATTCTGCTCAGCGTAATCCCGCCCCTTGATCGCCGGTTCATAATCCGGCTTCTGCTCAAGCGCCATATTGTAAAATCCCCAAGCGCGGCAGGCGTTGGTATTCACCCAAGCGTCGCCGTTTTGTACAAGTATATCCGCGTAATCTCGTATCAAATTATCATTGTAGGACGGTCGGATGGACACGGCTTGCGCGAATAATGGCCAGCTCTTCTCGATGTCCTTATTGCGGTAGTAATACGCGGATTGATAAACCGCCAGGAAGAGCTTGGCAGATTCCATCTGATCCACCGCCTCTTTGTCGAGGGGCGCGTAGTTGGCCGCCAGATCAAGGTAGTACATTCCTTCCGTCAGATGGTTTGTTTCCTTGATCAAATGCACGCCTTGATAGCGTAAGCCCACCCAGAGCAAACCATCCACCCGTTCCGGCTGATACCCCGGAACCTCGACTTTCAAGGTCAACAGGGTTCCGATCATCTCGGCGTATTTCCGGTCGACAAATTCCTGCTTGGCCTGGGCCAGCAACTGCTCCGCCCGCGGCGCATCCGGCGTTGGGGAAGGAACCTGTGTGGCCGTTGGAAGCGGCGTCGGAGTCGCATTCATCGCCCTCAGCGCTTGCTCCCGCATCTGCTCGGCGCCCGGGAAATTCGGATCGTTTTTAAGGATCGATTCCAGACGTTCTACAGCCCGCTTGTAATTGCCGTCCTGGATATCGGCGGCCGCAAGCTGTAATTGCTCCAAATTGAAAGCGCCGATGGATGCCTGCTGCCTCTCGGTATGCAGCCTCTCACCGGCGACGGCACCGGCGATCGAACCGGCGGCCACGACCAGAATCAACACGCCCAGGAATATCCAGACCGGGCTGACACGGCGCTTCCGCGCCGGAGAAGGCGTACCAACAGGGGTAGGTTCTGAATTTGACATGCGGCCGATTATACTGCATCCTTTGCCGGCCCTGGCAAGAGCGTCTTGACGGGATGTTCCTGCGGAATTACCATCGTTAAGGTGATTTGCCATGTATCTTCAGACCAGCAAGTACAAAATGCAACGCAAGAAACCGCGCCGGTTTAATCTGGCATTAATTTTTGTTCTCTGCCTGTTGATCATCGCCGCCACAATCGTGCAGGGATATGTCGTTCCCCGCATTCCGCCGCTGTTCCTGCCCACGCCCACCGCCACCCGCCCGGCTGCTTCGTATGCGGATGAAGCGGTGGTTCTGTTTATGGAAGGCAAGCTCGACAGCGCGATGGAAATGTACAAGCAGGCGATCCTGCTGGCTCCCACCAACACAGATCTATATGTCGCCCTCTCCCGGGTGCAGGTGTTTGCGCATGAATATGAAGGCGCCATCGAGAATGCGCAATACGCCGTGCTGCTGTCAAAGAGTGCAATCAGTTATGCGGTGTGGGGCGAGGCTATCCATCGGATGGAAGGAACCAAAGACCTCCCCGCGTATGAAAGCGCCACCAAGCAGCTGCGCAAGAGTCTCGACCTCGATCCCACCCTGGCGTTGGCGCATGCTTATTTGGCGGAAGTGTTGATGGATACGGATTGGCAATATTGGGAGGATGCCTCGGCGGAAGCCCGCACCGCCATTTCCCTCGCCCCCAATCTGATGGAAAGCCACCGTGCGATGGCGTTCATTTATTATATGACCGGCAATTTCAGCGAGGCGCTCGATGAATACCTGAAGGCCGTTGAGTTGCACAATAAACTGGCGGATCTCTGGATTCCGCTCGGTGATTGCTATAAAAATCTGAACGATCCGCCCTCGGCCATCGAGGCTTACCTGAAGGCAACGACGCTGAATTCATCGGATCCCGTCCCGTATGCGCGCATTTCGCGCGTCTACGCCGGGGAGGGCGAGTTTGGAAAAGCGGCGCAATATGCCGAGCTGGCGGTCACCAATGCTCCGCTGGACCCGCGAAACCACGGATTATTGGGCGTGATGTATTATCAGAACAATCAATTTCAGGAATCCATTCCCGAATTAACCCTGGCCATCGCCGGCGGCACAGTCGAAGCTGGAACCGTGGTTGGGCTGCCGCTCGGCCCTTGGCCGGTTTCGGAATACTACTGGACATACGGTTTGGCGCTGGCGAGAGTCGGGCGCTGTTCCGAAGCCATCCCCGTCTTCCGGCTGCTGCAACAGCAATTGCCGGACGACGACATGGCGATGGAGAGCGTCTCCGAGGGATTACTGATCTGCAAAGAGATCACCCCCACTCCCTCCCCATAAGGAACAGCCGGCATGCAGCTGCAAAGGAAACGTTTCGATCCAGCAAGCGAACCTCCCCGCCTGACACTGGGAAAAACCGCCGCGTATGCCGCGGCCATCCTCCTCTGCCTGGGCGTCTTGAAATTGTTTGACCTCGGGTACATCCGTTCCCCGTTCGCCCCGCCTCCCACCCCGACCCGCATGGCGATGTCTTTTGTCGAGGAGGGGAAAGCGTTCTTCGACGCCGGAATATTGGAAAAAGCGATTACTGCGTATCAAAAAGCCGTCGCGGTGGATCCTAGGAATCCGCAGCTGTGGGCGGAATTGGCGCGGATTCAAACCTACTCCAGCGAACTCATGCTGTCTGCTGAAAAGAAACAGGAGCGTTTGCAGCAAGCCAAGGATTCGATCGACAAAGCGATCGAACTGAATAACGATTTCGCCCTGGGGCACGCAATCCGGACTCTGGTTTTGGATTGGTACGCCAACCCGAATTGGATGGATGCGGAAACCCGCGAGAAAACGCTCATCGATGCGTATCAGGCATCCGCCCATGCGCTGCTCCTCGATCCAAGCAACGCGCTTGCCCTCGCCTTCCGCGCGGAAGTCCTCGTCGACCAGGGCAATTGGTCTGCTGCACTCGACGCGGGGGCGCAGGCGGCCCAGCTCGGCGCGGAGTTCATGGACGTCCATCGCGCGTACGCATACGTCCTCGAAAGCAACGGCTATTACAACCGCGCCATCGAGGAGTACCTCGAGGCGATCCGGCTCAATACCAATCTGCCTTTCCTCTACATCCGTTTGGGTGCGAACTACCGCAAGCTGGGGGAACTGGCGACGGATCCGGTGGTCGCCCAGCAGATGATCGACGAAGCGCTGAAGGCGTTTTCCCGCGCGGCGGATTTGAATCCCAGCGATCCGCTTCCTTACCTCTCCATCGCACAGACCTACGCCAACCAGGGAGATTTCTTCGCCGCCGAACGCAACGCGAGGAAAGCCCTCTCACTGGACAACACCAATCCATTCCTCTACGGCCGGCTGGGCGTGATCTACTATATGGCGAAGAATTATGAGACCGCCATCAAGGTGCTCCGCTGTGCGGTCCGGGGATGCCTGGCGGCGGATAACGAGGCACAAGAAGTGGACGTCATTGAGACGCTTCCCCTCGCGGCGAACAGCGTCGATGTGTATTACATCTACGGCTCGGTTTTATCGTTCTACGGAGAAACTCCGGGCTACTGCGAAGAGGCGGCCGCAATCTTCGCGGAGTTGCGCGCTTCCCCGTACCATGATGAAACGATCGAAGCCATCATCCGCGAAGGCGAAGTGATTTGCGCCTCATTCTCCCGGTAGACACCGGCGCCAAATGCCTCCTGCGCGGAAAATATCTCGGACTGAAATTATCCCGCATCCGACTTAAAAATTTTTAAATGCAAAACCCACCCCGGTCGGGGCGGGTTTTTAGTTGACCGTTCTTCAATACCATCTAGCGAAATCGGCTTATTTCTCCGCCGCTCTGCCGCCGTTTCCATTGATTAATACGAAGATCATCGGACGCCGTTTGGTCTCTTGATAAAAGAGTTCCGATAACGCGGATTCGATCCGTTCCGCCAGGCGGTTGCCGTTTCCGCGGGCGGCCGTCTCGCGGATTTTTTCCTCGGCCATCGCCAAGAGCTCCCCGGATTCCGGGACGAAGACAAAACCGCGGGAAAGGATCTCCGGCCGCGAAACCATCCGGTGTGAGACGGGGTCGATCTCCGCCCGCACGATGACAAATCCGTCGCGCGCCAGCCGTTCGCGCTCGCGCATGACCGTCGGACCGATGTCGCCCACGCCGCTTCCGTCCACGAAGATGTATTCGCCCGGGACGCGCTCGCCCACCTGCAAGCGTCCGTCATCGAACTCGATCGAGTAGCCGTTCTCCACGACCGCAACCTTCTCGGCGGGGATTCCCAATTCGCGCGCGATGGCGCCGTGTTGATGCAGCTGGCGCAGCTCCCCGTGAATCGGTATGAAATGCTCCGGCTGCACCAAATGGATCAGCAGCTTCATCTCCTCGGCGTTGGCGTGCCCCGAAACATGGACCGGCGCGATCGGAGCGTAAATCACCCGCGCCCCCCGCTGGAACAGCCGGTTGATCGTCCGGTGCACCAATTCTTCGTTGCCCGGAATCGGATGCGAGGAGAACACCACCGTATCCCCCTCCTCCAATTCGAACTGGCGGTTCCTTCCGGTGGCCAACCGTCCCAGGATCGAAGAGGGCTCGCCTTGCGTGCCGGCCGTCATGAGCACCACTTTCTTCGAGGGCATCTTCAGCGCTTCCTCGACCGAAACCATCAGTCCGTTGGGAACTTCGAGGTAGCCCAGCTTCTGGGCCATCTTCGCGTTTTCCTGCATCGAGGTGCCCACCAGAGCCACTTTCCGGCCGTGGCGTTCCGCGGCACGGATCGCCTGCTGGATACGCGAGATCAGCGAGGCGAACGATCCGATCAGGATCCGCCCCGGCGCGGCGCGGAACAGGTCGTCGAAGGCCGAATCGATCACCGCTTCCGAGGGAGTCCATCCCGGCTGGTCGGCGTTGGTCGAATCCGAAAGCAGGGCCAGCACGCCGCGCTTGCTGAATTCGGCCAGCGCGGCGTAGTCGGTCGGCCAGCCATCCACCGGCGTGTGGTCGAATTTGAAATCGCCCGAATGCACGATCAATCCGGCCGGGGTGGTGATGCCGAGGCCCACCCCGTCCGGGATCGAATGGCAGACATGGAAGAACTCCACGCCGAACGGGCCGATCTGGACCTTCGACCCGGCCTTCACAGTGTTCAGGGTTGTGCGGTCCAGCAGCCCGGCGCGGGAGAGTTTGACTTCCAGCAGGCCGCTGGTCAGCGGCGTAGCGAAAATCGGCGCCTGGAATGCCGTAACGACGTGGTCGATCGCGCCGGTGTGGTCCTCATGCCCGTGGGTCACTACGATCCCGCGCACGCGCCCTTTGCGGTCCAGCACGGCGTTGAAATCCGGAATGATGTAATCGATCCCGAGCATGTCGTTCTCGGGGAACATCAATCCGGCATCCACGATCAGGGCATCGGTGGGAGTTTCGATCAGCATCATGTTCTTGCCGACTTCCCCCAATCCGCCCAGTGGGATAATTCTAAGATCCATACTCATAACACTCCTTTAGAAAAACGAATTTCTCTCTTCATCGGTAGATGCTGCCCGCCGCGGCGGCCGCGTCTGCGGCTTTCCGCTATGGGTAATTATCGCCGAAAAACAAAATCCCCGCCGAGATGGCAGGGGATTCGTCGATGTATCCTTTCGCAAAAACCACCGTTGGACAACCGATTAATTCAGCCTGACCACACCCGTGGCTTGCAGACCGCGAACGGTCTCTTCCACGGCGAATTCGACTTTTTCCCCCTCGTTCAGGTTTTGCAATTCCGAACCGACGATGGACGAATAGTGCACGAACACTTCATGTCCCTTTTCAGTTCGGATATAACCGTATCCCCTGGATCCGTCGAACCAACGAACGGTGCCAGTAGTTCGTTGAGCCATTCGAATATATCCTTCCGGGAGAGAGTTTTGAGGATTTTAGCACGCACTTGCCTATGTGTCAATTATTATATATTTTTCGGTAAAAACTCTCTTAACTTCACCCGCGCCGCCCTCCGGTGACGGTCCTTCCCGCCGGGATCCCCCGAATTCCGGTCCCGTTTACGGATCGGATAACTCCCAGTAATCGGTCAAGGCCCGAAGGGAAGGAAATATTAAATCCGCCGCCGCTGCGGCCGTCGGCGAAGGATCGCCTATCCGGGCGGTCCGCATCCCCAGGGCTTTCGCAGGCTGGATGTCACACTCTACATCATCGCCGATCATCCACGCCTGCGGCGGCGGAATCTCGAGCGCCTTCAGTGCGGCTTGGTGCGCAAGCGGATCCGGTTTGCCGATCCCGGTTTCGCTTTCGATCAGGATCGCATGAAAGAACCGCCCCAGATGGAAGCGTTCGATCTTCGCACGCTGCATGGAGGATTCCCCGTTGGTGAGTAACACCATCCGCGAACCGCTCCGCAGGATCGCTTCGAGCGCCTCCACGGCGCCGTCGAACGGCCGCACGACGACCTCGCGTTCACGGGTGAAGGCATCCGCCATCGCGTCGGCCGTTTCGAGATCGGTTCGGCCGAGTTTGCCGAAGGCGTTGCGGACCAAAAGCCGCCGCGCCCGTTTCAAATCCAGTCTGCCTTCGCGAAATCGTTCCGCATCGGACCAGTACCAGCGCCGGCTTTCGTCTATCGCCTGTTGAAGCCGGTCGGCCGGTAGATCCATCCTTTGGGCGAACTCGTGATACAGGCGAATCCACACCGCTTCGGCGGGAGCCGAGTAATCCAGAATGGTGTCGTCCAGATCGAGAACAAGGTGTTGGGGGATGGGCATGCGCCCCCTCCCTACCCCTCCCCCGTCGGAAAACCATCCCGCGGGGGAGGAATGAGATCAGCGTTCGTCGCCGGTCTGCGGATCGATCCCGATATCCAACCGGCCCGAAGCCACCTCGGCGAGAATTTTCTGAAGGCGATCCCGGCGCGCGGAGGAAATCCAATCATTCGGGAACGGCGGATATTCCAGGCCGCCGTTTTCCAGGCTGTAGGAGATCGGCTCCGCAAATGTCTCGCCGTCCATGAACCGCGGCAGCAAATCCGCCATCAGGATGTCCGGCCGGAAGGCAATCTCTCCCAGCACGTTTTTTGCCCCGGCGGCGGCGCCGTTCTTAAAAATGGAAAGGTAGAAATCCGACTCGGCGCCCGCGACGCGGACGCCGTTTTTCGCCAGATCGGCGAGGCCCGCTTCTCCCGCCGCGCCGGGGATCGCGGATGCGGTATCGATGTAGTTTTCGAGCAATTGCGAAGCCGCAGAGCTCCCCGCCGCTGCATCTGCGGAAGCGGCGAGCTCGAAATCAAACACCCGGCAGCGCGGGCAGTTGTACCGGATGCCATGCCGGAATCCGTTCTGGTAGATCTTCCCGCGCGTCGTGTCCGCTTCGCCGATCCAGCCGACGTAATCATTTCTGTTTTCGATGCTGGCGAGCAGCCCCGCCATGAAGGCCGCCTGATCGCGGCGGAAGTTATCCCCGCCCACCACCAGCAAGTTGGGAAGCGGCTGGAGGCCGGTTTCCTCGATGGCGATGAATCGGATTTCCGGGTGCGCCTGCGCCGCGGAATAAACCGCCTGCCCTAATCCGGACCCGATGGCCGCGACCAATCCGGGATTCCCCAGGCGATCCGCCCCGAGGGCTTCCTCCCCGGGCGTGACGCGTTTTAATTCCCAGCCCCGCTGCGATGCGAATTCTTCCACCGCCCGGACCGCCAGTTGCTCGGCCGAGGTGGACTGCGATTCGGGCGCCATAAGCAGCGCAAACGGCTCCGATGTGGGCGTTGAGATCGGGACGGGTTCCGCCGTGGGTGACGCGGTGGAAACCGTGGGTGTCACTTCCTTCGCGCAGGCCGAAAGCGATGTGGCGAAGATCACGGCGAAGAGAATGGTTACCCTTTTTATCGGCATATATAGGATTTTTCGATTCTCATTGTAAAAAGGAAAATTGACCTTGGCCATAGACCATCGGCCATGGCCGATTATTTCTCATGTTGGGTTTCTCGCCTATTGACCAAAAACCATTGGAGAACAACCATCGGCGATGGTCTATCGTCCATGGTCCATGGTCGGTTCTTTACACCGCCTCAATCGTCGACGGCGGCTTCGGGGCGATGTTGTAGGTTACGCTGACAATCCCGGGGACTTCCTTCAGAATTGCCTGCGCCAGTTTTTCCAGCGTCTCCATGGGAAGCTTGGTGGGCGTCGCGACGCGCGCATCCAGGCTGTCCCAGCAGCGGATTTCGATCTGCTGGCCGAAATCGCGCTTCCCTTTCCGCATCCCGGTGACCCGGTCTTCGTGCAGGATCGCCAGATACTGGAACGCGCCGCACCCCTTGAGCATCCGCTCGACCACGTCGGTGGCCTTTCGCACGGTCTCGATCCGCTCCGGCGTGGCTTCGCCGATCACCCGCGCGGAGAGAGCCGGGCCCGGGAAGGGCATGCGCTCAAAGGTCTCGGCCGGAAGGCCCAGCCCGCGGCCGACCTTGCGCACGCCGTCCTTGCGGAGCTGGATCAGCGGCTCGAGGATCCGGTATCCGAACGCTTTCTGCGGGTCGATTCCCATCTGTTCGAAGACGTTGTGCTGGCGCTTGATCCCAGCTACGGTCTCCTCTACGTCGGTCAGGATCGTCCCCTGCAGGAGGAATTTGGCGCCGCTGGATTGCACGATCTTCCCGAATATATTCTTATAAAACGTTTGCGTGATCGCCTCGCGCTTCTGCTCCGGATCGGTGATGCCTTTCAGCGCGGCGAAGAATTCCTTCCGCGCGTCGACCACCTCGACCTTGACGCCAAGCTTCTTGAAGAGTGCGACGACCCGTTGCGGCTCACCCTCGCGCATCAGGCCGTTTTGAATGAAAACGGTCTTCAATTGCTTTCCCAGGGCCCTGTGCCCAAGCATCGTCACGGTTGATGAGTCGACGCCCCCCGAAAGGGCGTTGATCGCCGTCCCGGCGCCGACGGCGGCTTTGATCTCGGCGACCTTTTCCTCGATGAATTGCTGCTCGTTCAGTTTTGCGGCGGTTATTTCCTTGATCATCGATCCTCCTGCGAAGTAAAGGATTTAAGAAACTCAAAACCTTTTCACCGCAAAGCCTGCCCCGGTTGGGGTAGGCCGGGGACGCCAAGGGCGCAAAGTTTTTTACTACTTGGCGTTCTTTGCGCCTTTGCGGTTAAGGATTTTTAAAGTACATTTAAAAAACTTCTTCGGGCGTCAAACTCTCACCCCGGATACGCCCTACTGAATGCTTCCAGGATTTTATCCCATTTAAGGTTCGCGTCCTCATCGATCGTGCGGCGTCCTTCCTCCGCCTCAAACCAGGCGATGGCGCGGCGGACTCCCTCCGCCCAGGGGACCGCGGGGGAAAATTCCGGCACGAAGGATTTGATTTTGCTGTTGTCGAATACCGCGCTGTTGGATTTATCCCCGAGCAAGGTTCCCTCCAAGTCCGGATCATGCGCCACAATCAGATCGGATGGAACGTGCACGATCCTAGGCTCCACACCGGCCGCCCTGCCCGCTTCCAGATAGATCTGATTCCACGTCAACACTTCATCCGAAGTGATGTGGAATGCCTGCCCAACGGCCTTCTCCATTCCCATCAATCCGCAGAACCCGACGGCGAAATCCCCGTTCCAGGTCAGCACCCACAACGAGGTCCCGTCACCCGGGACGATGACCGGTTTGCCGCATTTCATGCGGTCGATCATCGTGTACGGGTGCTGCCAGGAACCGACGCAGAGCGGGATTTGTGAGGGGCCGTATGTGAGAGAGGGGCGAATGATCGTTACCGGGAATTTCCGCTCCCGGTAGGCAGCCATCAACCGCGCCTCGCAGGCGATCTTGTTGCGCGAATATTCCCAAAAAGGATTTTCCAGCGGCGTTTCTTCGGTGATCCGGTAATGACCGGGCGGTTTTTGATAGGCGCTGGCGGAACTGATGAACATAAACTGCTTCGTCCGTCCGCTGAACAAAGCGATGTCCCGTTCGATGTCCGCCGGAAGATACGCGATCCAATCCACAACCACGTCGAATTCGCGGTTACACAGCCGGGATCGGATGGCGTCCATATCCCCGTGGACATCGCCGGTAAGCAGCTCCGCGCCGGCGGGGACAGGATATTTTTTCGATTGGCCCCGGTTAAGAAGAACCAGGTCCCATCCGCCCGCGATCGCCCGCTCTGCGCAGGCCGAGCTGATGAGACCGGTTCCGCCGATGAATAAAGCCTTCATAGACAAATGGTATCCGCCTGGTTAACCATCCACCCCGGCGGAAACTTTTCCTCGCGAAGCATGGTAGATCCCGTTCTTGGTTTTTCGGGATCAAACATGAACGCGCAGCGGGGACCGGGGTAGGATAATCGCCGATTTTGCGGATCCGTCGGACGAATTATTTCCTGGACTTCCGGACAAGGAATACGATGACCGGGATGAACAGCGGAATGATCGCCGCGCCGATGCAGACCAAGCCGAACATCGGATCCAAGGCTCCACCTGCATCTTCGCCGAGAATTGCGCCAAGCGATCCCGACAGGATTGTGCCGCCGGAGCAGCAGCAGCACAGGGATAGGATGACGGCCGCGATCACGGCAATGATCATGGGAGCGGAGCTTTTCTTTCCGGTTGGGGGGGATACAGGCGGTGTAGTGATTGTCGGTTGCATGCTTCTCTCCTTTTTGATGTCGGTTGGATATTCCGGCGATCCGGGATGAAGCTGTTTACCTTGAGGCAAATGGAATTATACCCGGTTTCACTTCCCGCTTTCATCACCCCCCTGCAACCGAATACGGCACGCGGCAGCGAACCTTGAACGGCCGGGGTGGCCTTCCGCGCCATCCATCCGATGAGAATTACCCGCCTCCCGGCTCGAGGATGAACACCTCGCCGCCTTTGTAATCCAGGACGTATAGTTCGCCGTTCTCATCCTCTCCGAACGAGCTGATGGACATATGCATCTCGAACCACTCCGCCATCCGCCATCCATCCGGGAAGCGGCGCAAGACCCAGGCCGCGCCGGTGCAGTAATCTCCAAACAGATACGTCCCTTGCAGCGCCGGGTTCTTCGAGCCGCGATATACGTAGCCGCCGGTAACCGAGCAGTTACCGCCGGTGTGTGGATATTCCGCAACGGGCAGGATCAGACCGCCGGTATCGCCGCCCTGGTAGGTATGCAGCCCTTCCATGATGTTCCATCCGTAATTTTGCCCGCCGGGTGATCCGGCCGGTTGAAAATCGATCTCTTCATATTCGTCCTGGCCCACATCGCCGATGTAAAGGTCGCCCGTCGCATGGTCGAAAGAGAAGCGCCACGGGTTACGCAAACCATAGGCCCATATTTCCGGCCGTGCATCCGGGCGTCCGACGAATGGATTATCCGGCGGGATGGCGTAGGGCTCCGTTCCAACATCGATACGGAGCAATTTTCCGAGCAGCATATCGAGCCGCTGTCCGTTGCCCAGCGGATCCCCCGCCGAACCGCCGTCGCCCAATCCGATGTAGAGGAATCCGTCCGGGCCGAAGAGGAGGTCGCCGCCGTTGTGGTTGGGATACGGTTGGTTTACGCGCAGGATCGCCGTCTCGCTCGCCGGATCGGCCCGATCCGGATCGGCGGAGGAAACGAGGTAGCGGGCGACGACCGTGTTGCCGTCAAGATCGATGTAATTGACATAGAACCGCCCGTTGGTTCGGTACTCAGGATCGAACGCCAGGCCGAGCAAACCCTGCTCGCTGCCCGAACTTTTTATTCGATCCTGAATATCCAGAAACGGATTTTCCATCAGAACGCCGTCCTTGAATAACCGGATCGCTCCAATCTTTTCCACGAGGAACAAACGCCCCGATCCATCGCCGGCGTGCGTGAGGTATACCGGCTTGTTCAGGCCGGTTGCGATCCGGCGCAGATAGGCCGGCGGAGGAGGAAACCCGGTCGGGATGAATTCAATGGTAGGGGTCAAAACCGCCGTATCCGATGGCGAAGGTTCGCCGGTCCGGATCGGAGATGAAGTGTAGGAAGATACGGCCAGGGATGGGGTGGGAGTTGTTGCGGTCGAAGGGTTGGGCGTACAGGCGAAAAGAAAAAGAGAAACGCACCAACAGAAGAAAATCCGATTCATGGGGTCCTCCGATTATCCGTTCCCAGGCTCATCCTCACCGTAATCGATCACTCCCCGCGGCTGGGAGCCATGGGTCGGCGGGCCGATGATCCCGCGTTCCTCGAGCATGTCCATCAGGCGCGCGGCGCGCGTGTAGCCGATGCGGAAGTGGCGCTGGAGGCGCGTGGTCGAGGCTTTGCGCCACTGGCGCACGGCGCGAATGGCGTCCTCGAGCAGCTTGTCGTCGCCCTCCTCGCCGGCCTCCTCCCCGAACATCGGTATTTGCTGCGCGGGAAAATCCGTGTCGTAGGCCTGCGCCTCGTGCGCGCCTTCCCCGCCCGCATCTTGTTCGCCGCGGGTAACAGGAACGCTCGGCTGGCGCGACACGTAGGCCTGGCGCCAATACTGGACCAGCCGCACGAGTTCCGGTTCCGAAACGTAAGCGCCTTGCAGCCGGACCAAGCTCGGCGAATCCGGCGATTGGAACAGCATGTCGCCGCGTCCGAGCAGTTTCTCCGCGCCCGGCTGATCGAGAATCACCCGGCTGTCGATCTGCGAGGCCACGGCGAATGCGATCCGCGCCGGGATATTGGCTTTGATCAGCCCGGTGAGCACGTCGACCGACGGCCGCTGGGTGGCGATGACCATGTGGATCCCCGTCGCGCGCGAGAGCTGCCCGATGCGGGTGAGGATGCGCTCGACTTCGTCCGGCGCCATCAGCATCAGGTCCGCCAGTTCGTCGATGACCACGACCCACACCGGAAGCGGCTTCTCCATGCGCTCCGCCGCGCCGCGATTATATTCCTCGAGGTTGCGCGCCCCCGCATTGTGGAACTTCCGGTAACGCTCGTCCATTTCGCGCGTCACCCATTGCAACGCGCCCACCACCCGGTCCAGCTCGACCACCACCGGCGCCAGCAGATGCGGCACGCCGTTATAGGAAGTCAATTCCACCCGCTTCGGGTCGACCAGCAGGAGGCGCAGATCATCCGGCGAATTGTTCAGGAGGTAACAGGCGAGGATGGAATTGACGCACACCGATTTGCCCGAGCCGGTTGTGCCGGCAATCAGCAGGTGCGGCATCTTTTCCAGGTCGGCCACCGCCGGCCGGCCGGAGACGTCTTTGCCAAGCGCGATCCGCAGCGGGGTTTTCTTTTCACGGAACGCTTCCGACTCTACAATATCGCGCAAGCCGACCAGCGAGATTTCGGCGTTGGGGACTTCGATGCCGACAAATCCCTTCCCCGGCACGGGCGCCTGGATGCGGATGGAAGGCGCAGCCAAAGCCAGGGCAATGTCGTCCGAAAGCGCGGTGATCTTGCTGACCTTGATCCGGGTCGTTTTTCCGCCGCGCGTATCGGCGAACCCCGGCTCGACTCCGAACTGCGTGATCGTCGGCCCGCGGTTGATCTCCACCACCTTGGCCGGCGCTCCGAAACTCGCCAGCGTATCCTCGATGATCTTGGCCCGCTGCCGCTCGATATTTTCGTCGGAGGTGGCTTCGATCCCCGGGTTGAGGATTTGCTCGATGACGGGAAGCTCCCATGGCGGCGGAGGCTCGGGGATGCCGATCGTGATCACCGGCTCCTCTGCTTCCCGGGCGGATCCTTGCTGTACGGATGGGACGGATTCTTTTTCCGCAGGGACGACTGCGGGTGACGCTCCTGCCGGCTGCGAAGCCGCCGCGGAAGCGGCGCCTGCGGCTTGAGAATCCCAGGTTCGAACCGGGGATGAACGGAATGCCGGAGCGGCCGGTTTCGGCCGCGAACGCAGGCGAAGGAGAAGAGCGTTCCATTTATCCCGCAGGAAATTTCCCATCCGCTGGAAAAGCGGGGCTAGAAAATGGAAGATTTCCGGGATGGAGATGCGGAAGGTCAGCAGGATTCCCACGAGCAGCCACGCCGCGAGCGCGAGGACGGTTCCGATGTAGTCGATGAGCGAGAGGAACACGTGCAGAAGCAGCGCGCCCGTGTACCCGCCGCCGTTTCCATCCCACGCGGTTTGGAAAATCGTATCGCGGGTGGGATACGTAAGCAGGTGCGCGAGCATCAGCAATCCAAGGAACAGCAGGACGATGCCCGCGATCCGGTCCGGCGCGGGGACGGGCAGCGCCGAACGGAACCGGCGCAGGATGAGATACACGCCCGGGACGGCGATGATCAACGGTAAAACGAAGGCGCCGATGCCGAACAGGCGCCGCAGGAGGAGAACCCACAACGCGGGAATTGTCTCCGGTTCCGATACAAAAAAGAAGATGATCGTCAGAAGGGCCAGCCCTACCAGGCAGACGCCGAGGATGTCGAGCCGGTTTTCCGGCGAAACGAGCGGTGCGGAAGCGGGCGTTGAGGATCGAGTGACTTTTTTGCCAGGGATGCGCTTTAAGGGAGACGGCACAGGATCACCTTCGGGAGAATCCTACATGCGATGGATCATGATCGGATTTCCTGAGCGGTTGGAGGTTTTCCCCTTACCCGCTTAACTCCCCCTCATCCCATCCTTCTCCCAGCATATGCTGGGAGAAGGTGTCCGAAGGCCGGATGAGGGGGGAAATTTTTTTCTTGCGATTTGTCTCGATTATATCAACGGTCGCCGTATCCCCGCGGATGGGTACGATGCCATTCCCATGCGCTCCCGACGATGTCGCGCAGCTCCGGGACGTGCGGAAGCCAGCCCAGCTCGCGTCGGATCTTTTCCGAGGAGGCAACCAGGCGCGCCGCATCGCCCGGCCGGCGCGGAGTCGTCTCGGCGGGGATCGGGTGGCCGGTGATTTCGCGGGCGATCTCGATCACCTGCTTGACCGAATATCCCGCCCCGTTGCCGAGGTTGTACACCAGGCGCGGACGATCCCTGAGCGCGTCGAGCGCCAGAAGGTGCGCCGAGAGCAGGTCGGCGATGTGGATGTAATCGCGGATCGCGCTTCCGTCGGGGGTGGGGTAATCATCCCCGAATATCTTCACCGCGGGCAGAAGCCCGAGCGGGACGCGCAGCACAAGCGGGATGAGGTGGCTTTCACCCGGATGATCCTCGCCGCGGCCGGGCAGCGCGCCCGAGGCATTGAAGTAGCGAAGCGAGGCGTAGCGCAATCCGTGGACGAGGTGGTACCACTCCAGAGTCTGCTCGACCATCAATTTCGTCTGCCCGTAGACGTTGCTCGGCTGGATGGGGGAATCTTCCAAAAGCGGCCCGTCGCTCGAGGCGTATACCGCCGCGGTGGAGGAGAACACGAACCGCCCGATCCCGGCGCGATGGATTTCCTCCAGGAGCGCGATCGAACAGGAGACGTTGTTCTGCAAGTACTTTCCCGGGTCGCGCATCGATTCGCCGGCCTCGATGAAGGCCGCGAAGTGCATCACCGCGTCGAATTTTCCTTCCAAGAGGGCGCCGCGCAGGGTTTCGCGGTCGCACAGATTGGCCTGTATGAACCGCGCCTCCGCCGGAACCGCCGCGCGGTGGCCGGTGAGAAGCGCGTCGAGCACCGTCACGTTGTGCCCCGCTTCGAGCAGCATCTGCGCACAGCCCGCCCCGATGTATCCGGCTCCGCCGGTGACCAGAATGTTCATCCAGGACCTCCGCCCAAAGGTGTCATTCCGAGCCCCGTCCAGAGGAAAGGGCGGGGAATCGGCGATGTGTTTCCGAATGTGTCATTCCGAGGGGTCTTCAGACCCCGAGGAATCGGCTTGGTATTAAATTAATCGACCCAACCATATCCAACAATTGATTCTAATCCATTCGCCACCGATCCCTCGGGCTTCCAGCCCTCGGGATGACATCCTCCGTCCGCTACTCGATCACTTGAATTGGCGCGGCGTCGGCATCCAAACGCTTGAGCCCCGCCGTCTCGAATTCCACCGTGAGAATTTCGTCCTCGCCGTGAATCTGGCTTTCGAGAATCATACCCTCGCCGAAGCGCTCGTGCCGGACGCGCATCCCGCTGCGAAAGCGGGATTCCCGCGGTGCGGAAACCGAGGAAGGTTCGCGCAGCGGCGTTTCCACGTTCCGGCGGAAGGGGTAGGTCCGCCCGGCGGATTCTTCCACGCCCAGCAGGTGCGGGGGAATGTCGCGCAGGAAACGCGATTCGTCCATCAATCCGCCGCCGGCGCCGGCCGAGCGCCGGAAGGCGCGCACCAAAAACAGGCGGTCCATCGCGCGTGTGATGCCCACATAAAGCAGGCGCCGCTCCTCGGCCATCGCCTCCGGATCGTCCATCGAGCGGACGTGCGGGAGCAACCCGTCGTCGAGCCCGACGATGAACACCACCGGAAACTCCAAACCCTTGGCGGCATGCAGGGTCAGGAGCACCGGCGCATCCTGCTTTTCGGTGAGCGTATCCTGGTCGGAGACGAGTGCGATTTCCTCCAGGAAGCGGTCCAGTGGAATCTCCTCGAACTCCTCGGTCACCGCCATCAGTTCTTCCACGTTCTCCCAGCGCTCGTCGCCTTCCTCGGATCCGGTTTGCAGGAATTCACGGTATTGGATGTCCTTCAGGATTCGGCGCAGCAGGTCCGGAATTTTTTCCTTCTCCGCCGCCGCACGCCAATCGGCAAGCAACCGCCCGAATGCGGCGAAGGAGGGAGCGGCGCGGGGCGGAAGGAGCGGAGCGAGCTCCGTCATCAATGCCGCATCGGCCATGGATAGGAGCAGCATGCCCGGCAGCATGCCTTGGCGCGCCGCGGACGAGATCAGCGCGGCGTAGGCCTTATCGCCGATCCCGCGCGTCGGGGTGTTGATCACGCGCGAAAGGCTGATCGCGTCGGCCGGGTTGTAAACCAGCCGCAGGTAGGCAAGCGCGTCCTTCACCTCGCGCCGTCCGTAGAACCGCTGCGCGCCGACCAGCCGGTAGGGCAGGTTGGCGCGGACGAACTCCTCTTCCAGCGCGCGGGATTGCGCGTTGGTGCGGTACATCACCGCGCAATCGCCGGGGCGGATCGCGCGCTCTCCCTCGGCGGGAGGGGAGGCGGTCAATTCGGAAATCGTATCCACCACGAACCGCGCTTCGTCGTTCTCGTCGTAGGCTTCGCGCAAGACAAGCTTCGGCCCCGCGCCGCGCCGGGTGAAGAGGTTCTTATCCACCCGCCCGCGGTTGACGCGGATCACACCCATCGCCGCATCAAGCACGTTCTGCACGGACCGGTAATTTTCTTCGAGAAGAAATGTGCGCGCGTCGGAAAAATCCTTCTGGAACCGCTGCACGTTGCGGTAATCCGCGCCGCGCCAGCGGTAGATCGACTGGTCCGCGTCGCCCACCACGTATAGGTTCCGCCGCCGCGCCGCAAGCAGCTGCACCAGCGTATATTGCACCTCGTTCGTATCCTGGAATTCGTCGACCAGGATGTGGACGTAGCGGTCCTGGTAGCGGGCGAGGATTTCGGGGTGATCCCGGAACAGGCCCACGGTCTTCAACAACAGGTCGTCGAAATCGGCGGCCCGGCTGGTGGTGAGCAGTTCCTGGTAGCGGCGGTAGGTTTTGGCGGCGACGCGTTCGAACGGCGTGAGGTTCGGGAACTTGTCGGGCCCGAGCATCTCGTTCTTGGCGCGCGAGATCGCGCTTTGCACGGCCGACGGAGAATACTGCTTGACGTTGATGTCCAAGTCCGTCATCGCCTGCTTGACCGCGCGCTCGGAATCGTCATCGTCGAAGATCACATACTCGCGCGGCAGGCCGACCGCTTCGCCGTCGCGGCGCAGCCAGCGGGCGCACAGCGAATGGAACGTCCCGACCGAGAGGTTGCGCAGGTCGTATCCCCCCGCGGCGCGCGAATCCTCCGCGGCCAGCACGCGTTCGATGCGTTCGCGCATCTCGCGCGCCGCCTTGTTGGTGAAGGTGACGGCCAGGATCTGCTGCGGCGTTATGCCGGCGCGCAGGACAAGGTGGGCGAAACGCAGGGAAAGCACCCGCGTCTTGCCGCTTCCCGGCCCGGCCACCACCAGCACCGGGCCGTCGCCGCATTCCACAGCTTCGCGCTGTTGGGGATTCAGTGAATCCAGATAATTCATCTGTGTGTCTATCCGGCGCTCATTCGATTTTGATCGTGAGGTTGTACCATAAACCGGATTCGAATTCCACAGGCAGGACATCGTTAAAAAACCGGGAATGCGCTCCGGCATCCAAGAAGAAGACAGCAACGCGCCGCTCTTCCCGGCAGCCCGCCGACATAATCATGCGGATTTGACTGCTGCGGGATCCTTCGGACTCACCGAAGCATTCGGCGTGTTCTGTTCCAGGGAAATGATCGCCGGCGAGGCAAAAGATAATCCGGCGGCGATCAGGCAGACAATTCCGGCGAATAGGAAAAGCAGCGGGACTCCGAATTGATCCGCAAACAATCCACCGAAGATCATGCCGAAGGGGACCACCATCGTGACCAGACTCATGAACACAGAGATAACCCGCCCCTGCATCCCGGGGTCGATCGCCGATTGGAAGATTGCGAAGATCGGACCGTCGACCAGTGATCCCATCACACCCGTCACCGCGATGGCCGCGAGAGCCATCACAAGCAGATTGGAGGGAGTCAGGCCGATCAGCAGCAGGCCGACTCCCAGTCCCGTCAGGCCGCAAAGAACCGTTACGATCCTGCGCCGGAAGCCGCCCCAGATCGAGAGCAGCAGACCGCCCGCAACCGTTCCGACTCCGGAAGCGGCATCCAGCCAGCCCATCTCCAATACGCCGCCGCCGAAATGTTTCACTGCAAGTATCGGCAGCAGCGAAAACGCCGGATTGAGAAAGAACTTCACAACAACAGCCACCACGATTATCAGCATCCCGCCCTTCCAGGCGCGGATATATCGGAAACCCGAGCGCATGTCATCCAGCAGGTTCTTTGGGGATTCGCCCGGGTGCTCTTTCCTCGGCGCCGGCTGAGGCACGCCGATCACAAGAAGCGGCAGCACCGCCAGCGCCGCGGTGATGAGATCCACCGCAAGCACCCACTGCATCGGCAGGGCCATCACCAGCAGCGCGCCCGTCGGCGGTGCCACAATTCCGAGCAGCCCGTAGAGTGTTTGATTCAACCCGCCGACCCGCGCCAGATGCCGCTTGGGCACCATCAACGAAGTGGAGGCCTGCATCGCCGGCCACTGGAATGAGCCCGCCGTCGCGCGCAGGAACATAGCCGCATAAACGTGCCCCACCTGCATCCAACCCATGGCGAAGAGAATCATCAGCCACAGAGTGATGAGGGCAACCAGGAAGTCGGCAATGACCATGATCCAGCGGCGGCTGTGGCGGTCTATGAATGCGCCCGCCAGCGGGCCGATCAGCACCGTCGGCAGCAAAGCCACGAGCGTGCCGATGGCCAGCACGGTGGCCGAGCCGGTCCGGGCGGTAAGCCACCAAACCAGGGCGAACTGCACCAGCATCGAACCGAAAATCGAGAAGGCCTGGCCGCCCCAGATGATGGAAAATCGGATTAACCAGTTTTTCGGCAAAGAGGCTTCCATATCGCTGTTCAAATTCGACGGTGTCCTTTTTCTGTGGATTAAGGATGGCGAAGGAATCACTTATCGGAATAGATGGTGCATCTCTTCGGAAGTTGTTCACCACCCGCGCAAACTGAGTGGCTTGATCCGGATCGAAACGGAATATTCCCGGGCGAATTCCTCCGGCGTCATTTCCAACTCGCGGATTCCCTTCCGGTATTTCTTCAGGTACGCCGGCATCTTGTCCGCCGGAGGGGTCTTCGGATCCGCCGCCGCCTCGCCGAGGAGGACCGCCACATGACTGCCATCCTCATCCGTGTTGAGGTGAAAGGCAACCTTCGGATGGCCGGCGATGTGGGCGATCTTCCGCGCCTTGGCCTGGCTGTAAATCAGGATCGTCCCGCCGTCCCACAGGAACCACACCGGCCGCGGCTGCGGGGTCAAATCCGCCCCGACGGTGACCAGCCAGGCGACGCGCTCCTTGACCAGCCGGCGGTTGACTTTTTTCGCGAATTTCTCATTCCAATCGATCATGGGAACCTCCTGAGTATGTCATTCCGAGGGGTCTGTAGACCCCTCGGAATCGGTGGCGCGTGGATGCACAATGCGAACTAAAAGGATGTCGATTTTACATCCATCCGTCACCGATCCCTTCCCTCGCTCCGCTCGGGACAGGCACGCCTTCGCCCTTCGGGATGACACACGGAGTATGTCATCCCGAGCCCGAGCCTTGGGCGAGGGCGAGGGATCGGTAACGCTTGGATCTACTCACGGACTCCATCCGGGGTTGTCCAGCGTCACAACCCTCGGAGTTTTTTGCGTTGCTAAATCGGCCGCCGCCACCGTCATGGATCCGGAGGCAATCCGTTCGTTGGACGCGTTCAGCAATGCCGCAAGAACCTCCGTTTGTGTCGGATCGCCGTGGGCGGGAATGATGATCTTGGCCTCCAACCGGTGGACGATTTCACCCGCCTCCCCCGCCGATAATTTTTCGTATCCGTTCCCGATCATTTGGATGATCAATATGTCCACTTTCCCGATCGCCGCGAACATCTCCGCGCTTGGAACATCCGCCTGGGAAGCAAATTGCGCCAGGCGAATTCCGTCCATGTCGAAAACGAAGATGACATTCGTCGTTGTCGTGTCGCCCTTGTTGTGATGGCCCGCCGCGCCGATGATGTGGATTCCATTCATGGAGTATTCACCAGGCTCCTGAATGGGATCCACCGCGGGTTGAATGTGCCGAAGGTCGTTGTGGTCGCCGTGATCATGGCTGATCGTAACGATGTCCGCCGGAACGTCTTCGTTCATCCCGAAGGGATCGGTGACGATGATCACGTTCCGGGAGGTCACGATTTTAAAACACGTGAAGTTGCCGGGATACTTTTTGATCGTCACGCGGACGGGAAGCGGTGTCTCGGAAGGCGCTTCCGCGGCAGGGGTATCGGAAGGAACCGCCGCCGGTAGGACCGTCGTCGTACATCCCGCAAGAAATCCGACAGCAAGAAACCAATGCCACACTTCAAGCCGCATCGATCGCACTCCTAACATTTGTCACTCCGAGGCCGAAGGCCGAGGAGTCGGTGAGTCCTTCGATAATTCGATCTTGCCTGACCCATTCGCAACCGATTCCGCCCGCCTTTACTTCGGCCGGATCCGAATAGTGTGAATCTCCCGCCCGGCGGTGTGCGAATACTCCAGCGTCTGGTTTTCCGAATCCAATTTGAAGGTTCCGTCGGAGACTTGAACCTCCACCCCGTTTGGATATTGGAACTTGGGAACGTAGATCTCCGTCGGCGCGGTAGCTTTGGGATCGTGCCGGAAAGAACATTCAAACGTCCGTTTGCGAAGATTAAAGCCCATGCGTACCAGCGCCCCCGCAACCGCGCGCGCATACGGCCGCGCCACCGCTTCGAGCGCACGCCCACCTGAGTTCACGTCCTTCGGGTCGCGCCGCTGGTCGCGGCTGAAGATCGAAAGATCCTCGTCGTTCCAGCCATCGCCGTGCGCGTTGGTGTTGTCGGCGGTGTAATTCCAGATCGTCCCTGACAGCAGCGTGTCGTCCAGCGCGCGCAGCATGCGGTCCATCGCCCCGATCTGCTTCCGGAAATCCCCCGTCTGGTACGCCCGTTTGTTCTGCATATCGTACGCGATGCCGAATTCGCCGATCAACACCGGCGGATTGCCCAGGTGCTCAGCCGCCTGGCAGCGGTATCGGTTCAACTGCCCGGCGAACGAACGCCGGATGTACCACGGCGAGATAATCAGCCCGCCGGTGTGTATATTGGAAGCCAGCCAATTCGAAAAATTTTTAAACAAAAGTACGTACCCGTCGTACCAATGCGGAGCGTAAACGATGTCCGGTGCCTGCCACTCGGGCGGCGGGTTTCCCGGCGAGCTTTCCAGGAAAATCATCGTCTTCGGATCCACCGCGCGGATCGCCTCGGTAAAGCGGCGCGCGAAGGGCAGGTAGTAATCCTGCGAGAAATTCACCCGCCTCCCGTTCCGGACCGCGAAATGATCCGGCCGCAGGCAGCGCGGGTTGCCGTCCGCACCCACATCCCACACTCCGTGTTCGCGCCAGATGCATTCCTTTCCCGGTCGCCAGGCGGTGACGCGCTTCTCGTTCATGATGCAGCTGCCCGTGCGCCGGAATCCCGCGGGGCTGGTTTCCCACACTTCGACCGCCTGCGAATAGCCCGATCCGAGCAGCAAGGATTGGTACGGGCTCGGCATCGGGCCGACTTTTACGTTTCCGCCCGGCAGGCGCAAATCCTCCCAAGCGATGAACCCTTTCCCGGGTTCGTTCAGCGTATCATACCCAACCACGTTGGGCAGATCCTTCAACCGCCTGGCCAGGTGGCAGACGGCGTCGATGTAGTGCCGTTGCAGGAAATCCTGGACCGGCTCGCCTTCGATCCGTGTGGCGGGCGCGAAATCGTTCCCGCCGAAGAAGAGGGTGAACATCGTACCGGTGGCCAATTTGCTTTCGTTGGCCGGCCAGATCATCCGCGGCAGCGGGCCTTCGTAATATTGATGCAGCACTGCCGCGCCCGATTCATGCAGGCGGGAAATATCAAGCCCGATGGACTCGAGTGTCCATCCCGGCGCTCCGTCGCCTCCGGAAAACCGGCTCCACATGTCCTGATGCGGATCGATGTAAATGGAGAATCCATACCGGCCCGCCTTTTCCACTACTGCCCGGACATACTCGATGTATTCCTCATCGTACTCACCGGGTCCGGCATGCTCAATCGCCTCCCAGGTGACGAGGAGGCGCAGGAAGTTGAATCCCCACGATTTCAAACGGCCGAGATGCTCGTCCGCTTCCTCCAACGGGAACGGCCGGCCGACAAAGGATAGATTGCGGTGATCGAGGAAACCTTCGCGCTGATACGTGGCGCCGTTTGGCCGATACGGCACCTTTGTGCTTCCTCCCAGATTAACTCCCCGCAACAGCAGGGTGCGGTCATGCTCGTCGGTAAAGTGGGGTCCGGTGATCCGTATCATTTTGCAGCTCCTTTATAGTTTTACGGGCGGAGGTGAAGCGCGGCATTTCGGGATCGGGAAATATGACTGTTCCAATTTCTCCCACTACTGTACACCAAAATTCAAACTTTGGAAGGAGTTCCCCGTGTCCGTCGGCAAGAAAAAGATGGTACGCGAACCTCAAAAAGGAAATTGGAACATGAAATAATTCGGCTTCCGAATACGCATTCATCAGAAGTCGCAGGAATAATGACGAAAATAATTGCTGGATCCGACACGGGAATTTTCTGGCTGACATCGGATGGACCAGGCGCGCTCCTTTGGACAGGCATTCCGGATGGGCGGAGTAGAAAATTATTGTCTGAGATTGCGGGGACTTGCTTTTTCCTTCGCGCATCGGGGATAGCGGAAAAGAAAAGGCGCTCCTTCATCCTCCGGCATCTGACAGCCGGGGGCGCGAAGGAACGCCGTGGGGATCGGTGCAAGGATTGCTTAATGGGTGCGCTTCAGTTCATCCTTGAATACCGCCGAGAGGACCATATTGACAATCGCCACGATCACGGCGCCCAGGAATGCGGCGACAAAATCAGCTTTGAAACCAAAACCGATCAATCCGCCGATCTGTCCGGTCAGCCAGAAGAGGAACGTGTTGATCAGCAGCGTGAACAGGCCGAGGGTGACCAGGATGAACGGGCAGGTCAGGATTTTCAAGACAGGCGCCACAAGCGCGTTGACCAATCCGAAGATCAGCGCAAGGACGAGAATGGCCAGCCAATTGGCGGACTCTATGACGAGTCCCTGCCCCGGCCGGAGGGCGCTGTAGATTACCGGTACCAAGCGGATGGCCACATAGATCGCGACCGCATTAATTCCCAATCGAACGAGAAACCGGGTCATGGGACACCTCCAAGAATAGTATATCGCATCCATATGAATGTACGTCTTTTCTGGAATCCGAGTTTTACCAGGGAATCAACCGAAACCTCCGGCGTCGTCTCGAGCAGGACGCCCTTGTCCGGTGGAAAAACCTTCCAGGCCGCATCCAGCAGCGCCTGTTCCACCTGCCCGCTTGTTCCCCCGCGCTGGATCAGCGCCCCTTCCCACCCGGAAAAATGGGTGTACGCCGCGAGGGAGGCTTCCACTCTGCCGCCGCACCGGGCGAGAAAATGTCTCTCTATCTCTCCGGCCAGCAACCCTTCGATCAATTTCCAAAAGGAGGTCCGAAAGGCGTTTTCCGTCAGGGGAGTGTTCCATGCGGTACCGTACGGGCTGACTTCCTGATAAAGGGCGTATTCCTCTCCCCACTCGGAGGATTTCCGGATCGAGATCCGGCAGGGCGCAGCGGCAACCTCTTCCGGCCGCGGGGCTTTCTTTTCCTCCCGGCCGCGCAGCCAGGAAATCCGCCCCCCGATTTCATCAAATCCAAGCTCTCGGTAAATCCGCACCGCCGATTCATTGACCGCGTCCACCTGCAGATAAATCGTCCGGCCGCCCTCGGCGCGGATGACGTCCATTGCATGCTTTGCCAGATCCCGGGCGATACCCTTGCGGCGGAAATTTGGATGGACGGCCACATTCGAGATCAACCAGGCTCCGTTTTCCGGCGCGCGATGGGTGAGGGTGGCGTTGCCCACGATCTTTCCCTCCTCCTCCCATACCGAGCCGAACGCCCATTCATCCGGCGACACGCCGCCGATAATCCGCGAGAGGGTCCAGGCTGCGCCGCCCCTTTCGGCGATCCAGCGCACATCCCGCAGCGCTTTTCGGGAGGAAAAATCCAACACTGCGGAAAAGCACAATTCCACCAGCTGGGTGATTTGCGGCACGTCCTGCGGAAAGCGCGCCCGTCGCGGGCCAGAGGGCGGTTCAGAGGTTGTCATTGCGGGAAAGGGAAGGGAAAACGAGCAACGGTACCGGTGCGGAGTGGATCATCAAGAACCTTGGAAACGGACGATCGTCCCCAATGTCCGCAGGAAAATTTTAAAATCCAGCGTCAGCGAGCGGTGGCGGATGTAATACAAATCATATTCCAGCTTGAGCGCCGTATCCTCGACCGTGCGCACGTAACCGTAATTCACCTGCGACCATCCCGACAGGCCCGGTTGGACCAGCAGGCGGGCGCGATAGAAGGGGATCTGCTTTTCCAATTGGGCGATCCATTCCGGCCGTTCGGGGCGCGGGCCGATCAGGCTCATATCGCCGCGCAGCACGTTCCAGAATTGCGGGATTTCATCCAGCCGCGTACGCCGCATCCATTTGCCGATCCGCGTCACCCTCGGATCCGACGGGGAAGCCCAGCGCGCTTCACCGTCGGGCTCGGCGTCCTGCACCATGGTCCGATACTTCCAGATCCAGATCGAATGGCCGCCCTTCCCCGATCGTTCCTGCCGGAAGAGAATCGGTCCGGGGGAATCCAACCGGATCAGCAGGGCGATCAACGGGAACAAGGCGATGTGGATGGACAGCCCGACAATGGCCACGAAGATGTCGATCAGACGCTTAAGCGGGCTGTACAGATCGTACAGACGGACGCTGTCGAGGAACGAAGTCAGCAGCCAATCGGCGCTGAGGTATCCGATCGGCACGCGCCCAAGGAGGGATTCGTACAGCGCGGGCATGCGGATCACTTCCGCCCCGCGCTCCTGGCAGTCGAGGATCGCCTGGAACAACTCCGGGTGGATCCTGCCCGTGATTGCCAGTATCAGAACAGAAATCCCCTGCTGGGTGACCGTATCTTGAAGAATCTGCCAGCTTCCCAGAACAGGAACGCCCTGCATTTTCGTTCCGAGTTTTTCCGGATCATCATCGATCATTCCACAGATGCGGAAATGACCGGGGACTTCCTCGGTCAGGACGCGGAGCATCACCGCTCCCGCCCGTCCCGCGCCGATGATCAAAACCGGCCGCTGCAATCTCGGCAGCGTAAAGAGGCGGATCGCCAGCATCCTCCAGGTGAATTCGAAGACGGTTATGGAAAAAAGGAAAACCAGGATCGCCACGCGGGGAAGCGAACCAGGGGTCGCGAAGAAATACAACCCGAGGTACGGGATCAGGGAAATTCCCGTGGCAAGCGCCAGGCCGGATATCGTTCGTTCCTGCGAAAAGGCGACATGCGGATCGTAGAGGTGGAAGATAAGGAAGAACCACAGCGGCCCAAGCAGCAGGAACGGGGTCAGTGCGTCTTTCGTCCGCAGGAATCCGATCGGATCCTGCAGAGCCCCGTCGATCCAGATCCACACCCCCCAGGAGGTGATGACGGCCAGGATTACGCAAAGCAGATCCCCGGCAAACAGGAGTGCCTGGCGTTCGGAAAGGCTGATGCCGGTTCGGGGAATCGACGGTGAGTTCGCCATGGGGATTGCAGGTTACGCCTTGGGCTGCCGGCGGAAATATTCGATGATCTCGTCGAGGGTTTTCGCGAGCGGGATTTCCGGCTTCCAGCCGGTCACACGCTGGATTTTTTGGATATCCGGGATGCGCTGGCGCATATCCTCGAATCCGCCGTTGTAAGCCTGGCTGTAAGGGATGAATGCCAATTCGGATTTGGAGCCGGTGCGCTTTTTCACCATCTCGGCCAGCGCGCGCATGCTGATCTCTTCCGTGGAGCCGATGTTGAATACCTGCCCCTCCGCCGCCGGGTTTTCGATCAAAAGCAGAATCGCCCGGACGACGTCGCGCACGTTGCAGAAGCAGCGGGATTGCGCGCCGTCGTCGTGCACGGTGATGGGCTCACCGTTCAGCGCCTGGCGGACGAATCGCGGGATGACCATGCCGTATTGTGCGCTCTGCCGCGGCCCGACCGTGTTGAAAAACCGGCCGATCACCACCGGCAGGTGGTGCGAGCGGTGGTAGGCCAGGGCGAGAAATTCATCCAGCGCTTTCGACGTGGCGTACGCCCAGCGGGTGACGGTCGTGGCGCCGAACACCCCGTCGTCTTCTTCTCGGAAGGGAACTTTGTTGTTCTTCCCGTAAACCTCGGAGGTCGACGCCAGAAAAACTTTCCGCCGGTAACGGCGGGCCACGCGCAGCACGGCTTCGCTGCCCATGACGTTGGTTTCGATCGTCCGAACCGGATCATTGACGATGAGCTGGACTCCCACGGCGGCGGCCAGGTGCAGGATGCGGTCGCACTCGCTTCCCAGCCGGTCCATGACAGTCTCGTTGGTGATCGTCTCCAGCGCGAAGGAGAACCGGGAATTTGCGGTAAGCGGTTCGATGTTTTCAAAACGGCCGGTCGATAGGTCGTCGATGACCGTCACCTGATCCCCGCGGGCGAGTAACGCTTCGGCCAGATGACTGCCGATGAATCCGGCGCCGCCGGTGATGAGTGTATGGGTCATGATTTTTTTCCCTTTCGACGAATGCCAAGCACGACTTCTTCCAATGCCCGGGTCCGGGAGGATGGGTCGCTCCACTCGCCTTCGGTCGGGGATGCGCCGCCGGGAATTTCAGCGCCGGGTGCGGCGACCAGGCGTCCGGAAAATTCGGCTGCGGCTTTTCGGATTTCCGCCGGCCATCCCCCGCCGCGGCAAAAAATGATCAGATGCGCCTCGCTGAAAAACTCGCTGACCTTTTGAGAGTCGGCTCCCTCCGGGAAGGACAGCACCCTTCCCGTCAGCCGGAATATCTTATGCCAGGTGTCCGCCGGCCCGATTCCTTCCCCGATCCCGGAATCCATCCATGCTCCGAATGTTTCCGGCTCCTGAGCCATGGCGCATAGGTAAGCCCGCAATATTGTTTTCTCGGAACGGGGCGATGTCGCGACCATCAGATTGGAGGACAACGTCCGTGCCGATTGAATCGCCGCGACCCCCTGATCATCCTCCGCCAGGATGATGACAAGCGGATTGTTCAGCGGGATCGGTCGCGCCCGCTGCAAGATCATCAGACCGATCAACCCGACGGCCAGCAATACGACGAACAGAAGGGTGGCAAGGTTTGGCCGGGAATGAGTCATCATGATGGCAAGGATGCCGAGCAATCCGGCGGCCAGGTACATGGAAAAGACCGCGCGGTTGATGCCGAGGCCGAGCCGGGCCAATCGGTGCGAGGTGTGGTCCGTGCCGCCCGCCGAGACCGGCCGCCGGGTGAGCAGCCGGGAGAAGGTGACCAAGGTGGTGTCGAAAATGGGCAGCCCCATGACGACGATCGGCACCATCCAGGTGGATCCCAGCGGAAGGTTGCTTGGGGAATACTTCACACCGATCACCGCCAGCAGGAATCCGAGGAGCAGCGAACCGGTATCGCCCATGAAGATCATGGCGGGGGAGATGTTGTAATAAAGGAATCCCAGCGATGCGCCGGTGACCGCCGCCGCGAGGCTCGCCACCAATCCCTGCTGCGCCGAAGCGGCCAGGATGGTGAAGAAGAGTGCGGAGACGGCCGACGTTCCCGCCGCCAATCCGTCCATGTTGTCCATCAGATTGATGGCGTTGGTGATTCCGACAAACCAAAACAGGGTGATGAGGAAGTTCACGGCCGGCCACGGGGTGATCTGCACCCGCACGCCCGCCGCTGCGACGAGCACCGCCGCTGCGATCTGCGCCAGAAGTTTCGCCCGCGGGGCGATTCCCCGCCGGTCGTCCCACAAACCCACAAGCATGAGCAGCGTCGCGCCGACCGCGACCGCCGCCATCGGGATCAGTTCGGTGGAGAAGTCGACCTGAAAGAGGGCCGCGCACAGCGCAATGTAGATTGCCAACCCTCCCAGGAGCGGCATGGGGCGGACGTGCATTTTGTGCGGCTTCGGTTCGTCGACGAAACCCGTATGGAAAGCCACCCGGCCGATGACCGGCGTGGCGACGAAGGCGGCCAGAAACGAGAAGATGATGAGAGGAAGATATAAATCCATCCGCACCGTCACCGCGAACGCATCCCGTTCGATTTTTGAAGAATCAGCGTCTCGTACAGGGAGGCCATGGCGGAAAGCATCCGCTCCCGGCCGAATCGCTCTTCCACTTCCCGGCGGGCCCGGACGCGCATTTGCTCCGTTGGCGTTTTCTCCCCGAGGGCTGTCCGCCAGGCTTGGAACATTGCCTCGGAATCGCCCGCTGGAACAAGCCGGCCGGTCTCCCCATCCCGGACCACATCCGGCACGCCGCCCACCGCAGTCGCCACAACCGGCACTCCGGCGGCCATGGCTTCAATAACCGCCACAGGCGTCCCCTCGTTATCCGACGTCAGCGCAAGCAGATCGAGCCCCGCGTACACCGGAACCATGTCCTTGCGCCAGCCCAGGAAACATACGCGGTCCGCGATTCCCAGTTCGGAGGCAAAAACCCGCAACGAATCGCGTAATTCGCCGTCCCCGACGACGACGAACCGGGCCGGGAGACCCGAGTCTACCATGCTTCGCGCCGCCTCCAAGAAAAGGCGGTGATTCTTGATGGGAACGAGGCGGCCGACTGTCCCTACCAGGGGCTCTTCCGCGCCGATCCCCAGCTCAGCCCGCAATTCATTGCGGCGCGAGTCGCACCCGAGGAGAGGATCGAGGTCCATGCCGAGCGGGATGACATCGATCTTTTCCGGACCGGCGATGCCCATTTCCACCAGGTCGGCCTTCAGCGCCGGGCTCAAGGTGACGATCCGGTCGGTGATCCGGGTCAATCCGCGCTCGATATTGCGGAAGATGCCTTCCACCGGCCGGGGAAAATAGCCTCGCAGGACATGGCCGTGGAGCGTGTGAACCACCACCGGCACTCCCGCGCAGCGGGCTGCCGCTCGCCCGACGGCGCCGGCTTTCGCGGTATGGGTGTGAACTACGTCCGGTTTCCACGATCGAAAGATTTTCAGGAGCTGGAAGAACGCGATGAGATCCGACGGCCCGAGATGGGGCGAGAGGGCCGGCACGATCTCCGGCCGCACCCCTTTCTCCTCCGCCAGGTAATGCATTCCGGTCTCGCCGCGGCCTTCACGGCCGGCGATCAACCGCACCGTGAAGCGGCCGTGGGGCAGCCCCGCCGCCAGTTCGATCACGTGCGTGGCCGGCCCGCCGACGTTCAGGCGCGCGATGACGATGGCAATCCGCAGGGGACGATCGGTCTTCTTGTCCATGGAGGCCGGAATCTTGGGACGATTATATACCAGGGCGCGGGGGGTATCACGAATTCTCGTTCTATTCACCAACGGCGATCGGAATGATCTCGGGGCGAGGTTGTCTCTATTTCAGATGAACACGGCGCACGACTCGTTTATCGATATGCAGCCACCCTATTCTTTGGAAACACCGGCAAGACTGCGGTAAACCTGCGCTGTGTGCTGCGCCATCCGTTCGACGGTGAAATCCTTCTTTACCCGCGCCTTTCCCGCGCGCCCCATCCGGTCCGCCCGCTGCCGGTCGGAAAGTAGAGTCCGAATCGACCCCGCCAGTTCGACGGGATCCCCGGGGGAGACGAGCAAACCGGTTTCCTCCGGAACAATAATCTCCGGAAGCGCGGAAACGCGCGATGCCACGATCGGTTTCCCGAGCGCCATGGCTTCCAGCGCCACCAGGCCGAATCCTTCCCAGCGCGAGGGAACTACAAGCAGATCCACATCGGCCATGATATCCGCCGCGTCATCACGCCATCCCAGGAACATCGCCCGCCGGAGCTCCAATGATTGCGCCAGCCTCATAAGCGCCGGACGGTCCGGGCCGTCCCCCGCCAAAATGAGTCGCGCCGACGGATGTCCTTTCTCCACTTGCGCGAACGCGTGCAACAGCACGTCGACCCCCTTTTGGCGGGTCAACCGCCCAACGAATCCGATCAACTCCTCGGAGTGCGCGCCGATTTCCTTGCGGAACGCGCCGGGGTGCGCCGACCGCGTGAACGCCTCCGTATCCAACCCGTAGGGAATGACTTCGACCTTTTCCGCGGCCGCTCCTTCCACATCCACGAGAAAGCGGCGCACGGCCCGCGAGATCGCGATAATCTGGCCGGCGCGCCGGAGCGACGGCGAGAACACCCAGCGCAGAGGAAGCCAGCGGCGGAACCGGTCATCGTTGTGGCGGGAGATCACAAGCGCCCGGTCTGGAAAAACCCGCAGCGCGAGCTCGCCGTACACTTCCCCGTGCGGAAGGTGCGCATGCAGGATCTCGAACGGTTCGCGGCGCAGGATATCGCCGAGGGCAGGCGGCAGCGCCGGATCGAGATGCCATCGGATGGGGAGGGTGTGAACGGGGATGCGCTCCCGTTCGAACCGGGAGCGCAACGCGGCTTGCGGCCGGCGTGGATCTTCCATCAGGATCACGCTCGGATCGACATCGAACGCGCGCAAGGCGGGCAGCAGCGCGAGCAGATGGCTTTCCGCGCCGGCGATACCGACGGCTTTCAGTAGATGGTGGGTTCTTATCCGTTGCGCTTGCGGCATCGCCACACCAGCAAATTGGAAAAAAGATCCGGATGAATTGCTGCGAACCGGCCGGCTTCGGGGCCGCGCCGGAGGGATTCCCCGTCGATATCCGCCCCGATGACCGGATTTCCTTGCAGAATATTGACCGTGAGTGCCCCGTCCCGGCATCCCAGATCCAATATATGCCGGCCGGCGCCGATCCAGGCCGCAAGGATCGCGATCCGCTCCCTGCCGCCGAACGTGAATCCCGAACGGTCTCCCGATTCGTGATGTGCGCGGTAGGTTTTTTCCAAGCGGCTCATTGCGATCCGCTCCGCGGCAGGGAATGATCCAACAGGGCAAGGTACTTTTTGGCAAGCAATTCCCAGCGGTAGGCGCCGGACGCCTTTTTCCCGCGCGCGCCCATTTGCCCCCGGATGGTCTTCCCCCGGGCCAATGCGATCAGCCCGGCGGCGAACGCGGCCGAGTCGCGGGCGGCGATGCCCGACCTGGATTCTAAAACAGGTTTCATTTCCTCCACATTAAAACCGACCACCGGCACTCCAGAGGCCATGTATTCCAGAACCTTGATGCTGGCGCGGCCCATCAGGTCCGCTGTGCGCGGATAAAGCCCGATATCGAAGGCGGCGACGTAATCCGTCAAATCGGGCCGGTGTTTGTAGCCCGGGAGCCGGACCCATGGATTCCGACCGGCAAACTCCCGCACTTTCCGACTGGGTTCGCCCACCAACCACAAGACGAGCCGCGGATCCTTCTTCCGTGCCCGTTCCATCACATCCAGCAGCGGGTCCACTTCATACATTTGCTGCGCGGTCCCCGCAGGAAGCTCGTCGGAGAACTCGAAATGCGGTTGGTGCAATCCCGCCACCACCTCCTGTTTCGAAGTGCACCATGCATCCCGGATCGTCTGCATCCGTTTGGCGTTCGCGGGATGGACCGCCACTCCTTGCGGGATGACGGAGACCGGTTTGCGCAATCCCAATTCCGATAATTTCTTCGATACGGAATCGCTTGTGACCACGACCATCGCGACGGTCGGGGCATTAAGTGCACGAATCTCCTCCGCTGTAAACAGCGGATCGTCATGGTCGCACACTACCCTGTTCCGGATCAGTTTAATCTGCCGCCAATCGGTGCATAGAATCAGCGGGTATCGGATTCCTATCCATCGCATCAGAAGCGGCAGCCAGATCCTTCGCCGGAATCCCCGGATCGGCCACCACGGATGCAGATCCACGTAATACTGGTCGACGGTATCCAGGCGCGGTAAGAGTTCCTCGTATCGGGTGTTGTTGTGCCCCCGACTCCACGCCCCGGCCCATGCGATCCGGTTGCCCGTCGCGCGGGTCATAATTCGGTCTCCGCGGAAGAAAGGAACGCCTGCCAATCCAGCGGCTGGCCGTCGATCATCCGGAGGAAAGACTCCAGTACCCGGTCCTCTGAAAAATATTCAACCTGTTTTCCGCCGGCCTTCCGCCAGGCATTCCGCAAGGCGGGATCCCGCAGTGCCTGGATGCACTTTCGGGAGAAAGCATGCACATCGCGCTGCTCCACCACGCAACCGGTCATGCTCTGCGGGAGGATATCCCGCACGCCGCCGACATCGAACGCGACGAACGGGCAGCCGGCCGCCATCGCCTCGAGCAGCACGCGGGGAAATCCTTCCTCCTCCGATGGCATCAGGTAGAGATCGGCGGACCGGAAGTAGAGCGGCACATCCCTGTTCGCCACCCATCCGCGGAAGTCGAAATTATCAGCCAGTCCTTCCTGCTCAACGCGGCGTTTAAGTTCCTCCAGATACGGACCCCCGCCGGCGACCAGGAATGTGACCGGGCCGGCTTCGCGGAGAACTAGCTGCGCGATCTCCGGGAGGAAGTGCGCGCCTTTGCGCGGCGCCACCCGGTGCAGGAAGAGGGCGATGGTGCGGCCCGGAGACAGGCGCAGGGTTCTCCGTGCTTCGACCCGCGAAACACTTCGGAACCGATCCAGATCGGTGAAATTCGGGAGCAAGCGGATTTTATCGCGGGGAATACCGACGTTCCGCACGTAATACTCCGCCACGCGCGGCGTTCCTGTCACGAGGTGCGTGCAGCCTCGGACGGATATCTCCAGTAAGCGTTCCTGGAAGTGCTGGCGCAGCCTTTCCCGCCAGGGCGCCCCGGCCGGCAGGCGCAGTTCCTTATAGAGGCTGCAACTCCAATAGAAAACCCGGCCGCCGAAAAACCGGGCTATGATCGAGGCGGCGATGGCTCCGGTGTAGGAATAGTGAATGTAAAAAATCTTGATCCCCCTGCTTCGGGCTTGGAGGAAAAGAAATAATTCCTCTAAAAGCCGAAAAGCCGGGATGCGGATCTTGAGCGGACGGATTGGAAAATCCTGCGGAAGCCGGCCCGATACCCGCTCCACGAACACTTCGATTGGAATTCGATCCTGTAGTTTTTTCAGGAAACCGTACAGGTGATAGATATGCTCCGGCGAATCCGCATCGTAGCGGGGAAGCAAATACAGCAACCGGATCGTTCGCGCAGCGGGCTTCCTCATCGATTCACACTTTTCGCCGCCGTTTCGCGCCATTGAGAGACGATTCCATCGAACATCTCCGCCGGGTTGAACCGGCCGTGGATTCTTTCCAGCGCCGCGGCGCTCATCCGTGAACATTGCTCCGGTTTTGCAAGCAGTTCGCACGCGCGCCGCGCGAGCCCCTTTGCATCCTCGATCGGAACGAGGTAACCCGTCTCGCCGTCGCTCACGATGTCCGCCGCGCCGGCCGTCTCCGTCGCCACAACCGGCAGCCCGACGGCGCCCGCTTCCACCAGCACGCGGCCGAACCCTTCATAGATCGATGCGAACAGGAAAACATCCGCCGCGCCGTACATCCCCGCCAAATCCGCCGCCGCCAACTCTCCGGTCCAGATGAGTGATCCGCCCAACCCGGATTCGGACGCGGCGCGATCCAAATCCTCCTGCGCCAGTTCCTTCCGGCCGGCGACGACCAACCGGGCTTCGGGGAACCGGGTGCGGATTTCCGCGAATGCGCGGAAAAGAAGCGGCAGCCTTTTAAACCGGACCGGGCGGCCGGCCCATAATAACATCTGTGTGCCGGGCGCGAATGACAGCCGTTCCCGCGCCTTGGCGGTTGAATCCGCCATCTGTTCTCCGGAAAACGCCGATAAATCGCACGGGACAGGCAGCACCCGCACCCGGTCGGCGGGCAGCCCAAGTTTCTCGATATAGACTTTCCGTTCACGGGTATTGACGACGCGCCAAGCATCTGCGTGCGGGAGGAGAAGGCGCGCCAGGAGGTGCAGCGTCCGGAACATCAGCGGGCGTTCCGCGATCCAGTGGGGATTGAAGAGAAAACAGGAATGATTCTGAATCAGGAGCGGGCGATTCAACGAGCGGCGGAGCCAAACGCCGGCGAGTGCCGTGGCGAACGGATCCTGGGTTGTGATCAGATCGGGGACATGCTTTCGCGCCGCCTCCTTCGCCAGCCGGTATGCGGCGAAGGAGAATCGCACGCGGCCGACACCAGTGCGGCGTACGGTCAATCCGCCGAAATCGGATACGCCGCCGGACGGGGCGTCTACGATCAGATCGATATGCCCGCCGATGCGCCGGGCGTATTCCAAATGCCGGGCGACCGGTTCGCTTTTCGGGTCATCCAATCCGGAATCGCCCAAACCGATCATAAGCAGGTTCATCGGACGGCCCTCTTTCTATCCGCAACCTCCAACAACACCGACTCGGTCTTCTCCACCATCGTCTCCCATTGGAAGCGACCCTGCAGAGTCCGCCGCCCGCCCTCGATCAGGGATGCACGCAGGTCCTGATCTGAAAGGATCCGATCGATGGCCGCCGCAAGCAAATCCTTCCGGCGAGGAGGAACGAGTAATCCACTCACACCGTCCTCCGCCACTTCCTTCGTCCCTCCGGCGGACGTGGTTACCACCGGAAGTCCCGCCGCATATGCTTCGAGAATGATATGCGGCAGCCCCTCATACAGACTATTCAGGACGAAAATGTCCGCCGCTTTCATGAAGGCGAACACCTGCCGGCGCGGAACGGCGCCGGTGAAGGTCACCCTGTCCGCAGCCCCCAATCGGATCGCAAGCGCTTCCAGATTCCACCGCTCGGGTCCGTCACCGACGACCATCAGGCGCCAATCCTTCCGTTCGGCGGTTATCTCCAAAAGGCTGTCGATCCCCTTCCAGTTGACAAGCCGGGCGACGGTGACGAGCGTCCGTCCGGAGAATGTCGGGACGGGGGCGGGTTTCGTTTCCGGCGGGGATTCCAACGAGTTATACACCACCGTTATTCTCCGCGCGGGGATTCCCCACCCGGCGACGACGGCCATCAGGTACCGGCTGGGAGTGATGATTCGGTCCGCGTGCCTGCTCACCTTCGTCCGAAGCCATTTGACCGTTTCGGATTGCAGCGATTGGCGCCGCGATTGAAACTCTTCGACGGTTGCGCCCGCTTCGCCCCGGTTGCGCGCGCGTTCCCACGCCCAATCCCCGACGATCTTCATCACCAGCAGCCTGTGTGTGATCGCCGCGGCGATGGCCGCTTCGATGAACAATCCATTGGCGTAAATTAAATCCGCCTTCCGCGCCGAGCGCGCGATGGCGGAAATCGTCTCTATCATGCGCGGAATGCGGAACATCCCGCGGCGGAGGCGGTGAACCGGAAAGGAATACCGCGCGCCGGCGGCGGGATCATCCGCCAGTGTCACGACCTCCACGGCATGGCCGCGCCCCACCAGCGCATCCGCAATGCGGGGGACATAGGAGGCCGGGCCGCCGATATCCGGGGGAAAGATGCCGGTCGGAAGCGTGATTTGCAAACGGCCTTCGCCCGCTTTCATTGCCGCCGCTGGCATATCGCGTACCTCCGGCTTTCCCATACCAGGTCGTACCCGTCCCACGGGCAATCGACAGGATGGTGATCGCGGTCGGACCCGAGGAACTCGACGACTCGATAATCGTCGCCTGGAAGCGGGCCGGAAACCACGGCGTTCGAAACGGGGGACACGTACTTCAAACCGAATTCCAGCCAGCTCCAGGCCAGGGTGGGATCCGACTCGCCGTGGTAGCGGATCACGCCGATCGAAAGAACTCTCTGCGAATCCTCGCGGGCTTTCGACGCCAGCCACTCCATCGCCTGCACCTGTCCGCTTTCCCGGCCGCCGTATCCGTCGCGCAATATGTTATTCATCGATGTCGCAGCCGATCGATAGGGGAAGAATAAAACCACCGCCAAGATCGCCCAAGCGGCTGGAATCCAACGCCGGCTTTTCCACGCCTTCGTTAATCCTTCGATGACCGCCGCCACGGCGACGCATTGCAGAGGCCAGAACCACCAGAATCTCCAGGACCGCTCGATTTCGGAAAGCCCTGCCAATAATGCTCCGCAAACGCCGATCATGATCGCCAACACCCCCGCGTCGCGGGCGGGCAAATCCCACCGGGATGCCAACCACAAACCGAGCGCGGCGGAAACCCAGGCTATGATCCCGTAAGCCCGAAGCTGGGAAAGCAGCAAACGCCCGGGCAGGTCCCAATCCGGGTCGCGGACGAGCAGCGTTCCGACCATCGCGGGTTGGATGAGCAGGAAGAGAGCCGCGGACCCGATCCCGCAAGCCAACAGGAATTTCCAGGTTGGAATTGCGCGCAGCCGCTCCAGCAACTCCATCGTCCGCCGCCATCCGCCGCTGGACCTCCAAAACAGAGTCATCCACCCGGTCAGAAAAATCCCGTACAGAATGGCGGTGGGCCAGGCCGGTTCATCGAAGAGGAAATATCCGGAATCGAAATTCCGGTCCAGTTTGTTCATCACTGTGCACAGCCGGAGTTCCCACGCAGCCAGCCTGCCCGTTCCCGGATAAATCACGCGATTGGGATCGCTCAAGCCGGTCCATGGCATGTACGTCATGCCCATGAAATCCGATTCTCCCGGGAGGCTTGCGTAGCAATAAACCGGCGGGGAGGATGCGGTCTGCCCCGATTCCAAATCCCGGCGGAGGATCATGCTGCCGATGTCGATGAAACCGCGATCCGCTTCGAAACGCAGATAGGGAAACCAGACGATGAACAGGATCAAGAGCGTTCCCAGCAGGCTGCGCGCGGAAAGCGGGCGGCGGTAAATCAACGCGACGGCCGCCATCGCGATGAGCGCGGGCGCGATCGTGAAATACACGTACATCCCCAACCCGGCCAGGAGCAGCGCGGCGGAGAACCAGTGCGGGGAGCGGTCGCGCACCCAGCGCATCAGGCAATACAGCATCCCGACAATAAAAAACGGGTGGCCGTTCGGCCAGAGCGTGGGCCCGGTGAACGGAAGGAATCCCGCCAAGGCGACGGCCGCCCAGGCCGCACCCCGGCCGAACCATCCGCGGACCATGAGAAAAAGGAAAAACAGGGTTCCGAAATGAAGCAGGATCGCGCCGGGAATTTCCGCGAGCCGCGGGTCCGACAGAAGCAGCACTCCCGGGAGCATCAGGAAGGACGTCCCCGGCGGACCAAACCCGGAGTAGGAAAGTCCCTGCCCGCGGTAGGGGATCACACCGTGGCGGATGAACTCGATGGCGTTCGCCTGATGGGTCTGGGTGTCGGGGCCGTCGAAAGGTCCGCTGTCGCGCCAGCCGGAGTAGACCAGAAGGCTGCTGGCGACCGTAACCGCCAGGATCCATCCCAGGTCCAGGATTTTGCCCCACGGGAGCGGTTTTCTCATGCGGGAATCTTCCATGTTCTGTCGACAGCGCCTCGTTCGCGGAATTCGAGGACTGATCTAGGGAAGAGGATAAAACCGGACGGCCACTTGTCCGGGGAGCGAGGCGGAGAATTTTTCCAGCGCCGACCGGAGTCCGGCCGCCTCTTTGGGAAGTATGGCATACCAGGTCACGGTCGCCCCGCCGCAGACGACGTTTCCGGGAATGGTCCAATCGGCGACGCGGACCCATTGGGCGGGGATGGCGGCGGCGCCGGTCTCCGGATTGTAATCGAACCACGTGTCATAGATCACCGCGATCTGCGTGCCTGCCTTCCGGGTGACAGCGTCCAGCGATTCCGCCATCCTGCCGTTCCAATCCCCGGCCAGCCTGGCTTGCATAACCTCCCGGTCGGCCAGACCGACTAAATCCACGAGGTGAAGGTCGGCCAGATAATCGATCGCGCCGATGTCATTCGCCGCGACGACCGCACGCGGGTAATACTCCCTGAGGAAGAGACCCATCTGATACTGCTGCTGCCAGATGTTCCGGGATGCAACCGGCGTCTTCCAAGCCGCCTGAAAAGCAAGAACCCCGAGCGGAATTGCCACCAGAACAGCGGCGGAAACCGACGCTGCAAACGCGGCGGAGTTGCGGCGCAGCGCCTGCCAATTCACGGCGGGCGCGCCCAGGCAACCGACGGCCCAGATCCCCATCGCGTTGAGATAAGCCTGATAGCGAAAATACGTGTCGCCGGCGATCCATATCGAATGCATCACCGCAACCATCAAAAAGAGAACGGCAGGCAGGACTCGGGCGTCCCAAAATGAAATCGCCGGTTCAGACCGCACGCGCAGAATCAACATCACCAGAAGCGCGATCGCCAGCGATTGCCAAACCGGAGTATGGAGGAAATCGATGTCAGTAATCGGCAGGAAGGGCCGGGCGGCCATATTCCACAAGGAAACCGGATCGGTCCATACGACACCGCTGTGCTTAATCAAGAGTGAGTTAGGCAGGAACGACCACCCCTGATGTATGGAATAGACACCATACAAGACGACCGGGAGAGCGGCGGAGAGACCGACGACCACGGCCGCCATCGGGCGCCGGCGCAGGATCATAAGCAGGTACACCGCGACTGCAACGAAACATCCTTCGTAGCGGACCGCGGCGCACAAGGCAGCCAGCAGGCCCAGCGGTGCCAGGCCGCCGGGATTGGATCTGGAGAGGATTCGCACGGCAGCAGCGCAGAAAGCCACCGCGGTAATCGCCTGGAGCATCGTTTCCATTCCATTGAAGAGGACCGGTCCGAGCGGGAGGAACGCCATCCACCCTATCAGCATCCCCAGCGCCCAGCGGGAGGATTTCCCGCCGGCGGCCCATTCGCGGTACAAAACGGCGATGAACACGCCCGAGACCACCAGGTTGATCAGAAAGGGGATGATCTCGCGGTCGCCGAACAACCGGAACGCGCCCGCCAGGAGAAGCGGCCAAAGGATCGAACTGGAGGACGAGGAAAATCCAAACGGGGTGACGCCGTAGACTCCCTTTTGCACAATATGTTTGGCGATCGCCATATGAATGTAGGCATCATCAAGGTTATAGATAAAATGCCCGCCGGTCTGGCGTAGGATCAGCAGGACCATCAAGGAAGCCGCCGCAGCCCAGACCGCATACGCTGTGAGCAGGAAGGAATTGCGGCGCGTGAAATCCAAAAACCTGCTCATGGAGATTCCCCACCGGTATCTTGGCGGATTGTCTTTTCGGACGGCAGATGCTTAATGAAAGATTCGGTGCAGGCTTGCGCTTCGGCATCCTCCGTCACCTGGAATATTCCCACAGAATCGCAGATGGAACAGCGGGCCAAGATCCATCCTCCTGTGCGGATCCAGATCTCCGCCGCCCGCGTCTGCAGGGACGGTTGGAAAATAATCGCAGTGGATACCCCCAATCGTTCCGCCTCCGCTTTCATCCATTCCGCGCGCAACTCCCCCGCGCGACGTTCGCGGAACGTGCGCAGGCTGACAAATCCGCTCAAGTCGACAATTGCGTCGCTTCCGGTCATGAATATGATTGTCCCTGGGGTGTCGGTCGCCACCGGGCCGGATGCGCACTCATCCGCCCACTCGGATGCCAATCGGCCGATCCATTTCGTACGTTCCATGGATTGACCGAATAGGATCGCACCCTGCACGCCATGGTTGACAAGCGGGAATCCAAACAGGACGGCCAACGCGCCGCCTGCAAACAGCGTCACCACATGCTTCCGCAAATCCCGAAAGTCCGCGGGGAGGATCTTTCCGAGTGCCGGGAGAATCGCCCAGCCACCGAGCATCACCAGCCAGGCGTCGTAGCGGTATCCGCGGTTCCCGACCAGGGTGAGATATATCAGGACCGTCAGGAATGCGAGCGCCGGAGCAAGGAATTCCCGCTGGCGGAAGGAGGTCAGCCGGTTGGTCAATCCCAGCCAGGCCGGCAAAAGCGTCAGAAGCAGGACCACCGCACGCAACTCGGAATTGACCCCCAGCGTGTCCAGCGAGCGGAACACGACCGACGTCCATTGGGATAGTTCGGACGGAATCAACTCCGCGCGCCGGAGATACACCGAGGCGGGAACGGGAAGCCATCCCGCCCGCCAGGAAATAATCCCGTATACCGCAAGCGGCAGAGCAGCCGCGCACGGAAGAAAAACGCCCGCCGTGAAATCCCGTTTAAGCAGGAGGAAGAGTGCGGCAATCGCGACCAGCACCAATCCTTCGTAGCGGGTGGAAGCAAGCAAGATGGCCGTGAGAGTCATCGGCAGAAGGCTTGCCCGTGGAGGCGCCTTCATCCGGCGCGCCCATTGCTCCAAAAAAACAATCATCAGGACCAGGAACAGCACATGTTCCATCCCGGCCGCCGCCAGCGGGACAAGCGGCAAACCGATGACCATAACCACAAGCAATACGGCTTGCGCGGCCGGCGGGATCCCAGCCTCCCGGATTGCCCGATACGCCAGCGCGATCAGCGCGATGGATAAAAGCGCGTTGAGGATCCACGGCCAGAGTGCGCTTGCGCCCAGTAATGAGAAAACCGGGGCGAGGAGAAGCGGCCAAAACAGGGTGCCAAACGCGGATGTGAATTCCCCCGGCAGGATCTCCCACGCGAACCGATCCGCCAAGTTCTTCGCAACCACCAAACGTTGATACGCGTCTTCCTCCGGAAGCAGGATCTGGCTGGAGATGATCTGCGTAGAGAGCGTGAATCCCAGGATTATCAGGAACAATCCCCATGCCAGCCACAACGGCCAATGCTTTCGCCATCCCGAACCCCGGATTACCGTATCATCCGCCATTCGATTCCTCCGCAGGGTCATCCTCCGTCACCATCTGCAACTTCACCCGCACCGGAAGGTAGCTCTCGAACGCCTGCAACCGCTTGCGCAGCAAATCAGCCTGCGCCGGATCCGGGGCATAAAAAGATACGGTGTCCCCGCCGCACACATAGCAATCCGTAAAATGCCACTCGCCCACTTTGATCCAACCCTCCGGCAAGCCGCCGTACCGATCAAACCAGTAATCGTAGACGACTACCACGCGCGCGCCGCTTTCGCGGACGAGTCGTTCAATCTCGCCCGTGTCGTACGTGCCGCCCAGCTTGGCACGCGCCACATCCATCGATGCCAGCCCGTAGAGGTCGAGCAGCGGGAACTCATTGTAAAAGGAAACGGCGCCGATGTCATTGGCCGCAACCGGTCCGGTCGGATAGTACCGGTTCAGGAAGACCGCCATCTGGTATTGCATCTCGTAAATATTCCGCGCCGCAAGCGGCGTGTTCAGGATCCCGCCCTCGGCCCGCCCGAGGAAGGGAGAGACGAGCAGCAGTGCCAGGATCCCGATCGCGATGCGCGCGGCCATGCCCGAAGGGATACGCAGATCCCAGCCGCCCGGCGGCGCGGCGGTTTCGAGCGCCCAGACCCCGAGTGCGATGAGATAAGCGGCGTGGCGATAGAACCATTCCATGTTGATCAGCGTGCCGTGGGCGAAGGCGATCATCAGGAAGAACGCGCCGGGAGCCAGCCGCGAAAATATTTTTTTCCGTTCTTCCCCGCGTGCTGCGAGCAGCCACGAAAGCAGGGTCAACAGAACCAGCGTCAGAATGTAATCCCGCCCCGTCAGGTAGCGGAACGGCCGGGTCAGGATCTGTGCCGGCGCTTCGGGGATGATGTCAGTGAAAGGCGCGCTCTTGATCAGCACCGAATTCGGGATCGGGTACCATCCCTGTGCAAGCGAGACACCCGCCATAAGAGCAACCGGCAGAAAGGCCGCCGCGATCACAGCCGCCGCCAAGCCCCAGCGTTTGCGCGATGCCAGGAGGACCGCCGCCGCGCCCGCCAGGAACAATCCTTCATAACGGATCAGGGTCAGCGCGCAAGCCAGCGCCAAAAGCCAGCCGTCGGCCTTTGCCGGTGAATCACTCCGGAGTGTGGATATCAGCCGCTCGGCGAACAGCACAAAGATCAAAATCTGGAGCATATGCTCCATGCCGTCGAAGGTGATCGCCGCGAACGGGGCACACAAAACCAGGATTGCCAGGACCGCCGCACAAGTCAGATCCCCCCGCCCGCGAGCCCGCATCCCGTGGTAGACAACCGCCAGCACGACGATCGATATCCCCAAATTCAAAAGGAGCGGGCTCCACTCATTCACCCCGAAGAAGGCATACGTCAGCGCGATCAGGATCGGCCAGAGGATCGAACTGGCGCAGGAGGTGAACGCGTACGAGGTCACTCCCCACACGCCGTGGCGCACGATATTCTTGGAGATGGCCATGTGGATGTAGACGTCGTCGGATGCGTAGACCAGGCGCCCGTTGCTGATCGAAAAAATCTGCGCCAGAGTCACGCCGAAGATCGCCAACCACAGCGCCGTCACGGCCAGGAAGGGCCAATGCCGCCGGAGGAATGACGGATCAGGACCCATGCCTGCTCCTTTCCCCAAGCACCCGAACCGCGGCATAGAACAACCGGGCCGCCTCGAGAGGGGAATCCTCCAAGCGCATGGCCCGCATCAGATCGCCCAACCCCTCGCGCACTCGTCCTCCTCGAAGGAAGATCCGCGCCTGCCGGAAATACACCGATCGCGAAAGCGCCTTGCGGTGAAGGGCTTTAATTCCCGGCGGCAGATTTTCGTTTGCGAAATATTTTTCCAGTACCAGCCGGTATTCTTCGCCGAATCGTTCCCCCTGGTACAGGGTTTTGGAAGCCTCCCACACCCGTGAGGAGGCCACGGTCCGCGGAATGTAGGCGCCGCCCTTCGGAAACGCGGTCCACACCCGCAGAAAATAATCGAAGTCGAGTGCGAAGTGAAGTTCTTGCGTCAATCCGCCCACGGCGGCATAGGTCGTCCGCGGTATGAACACTCCGGGCTGCCCCATATTCTTCCCCAACAAAAGCGAGCGCAGCCCGTACTCCGCCATCTTCTTTTCGTCCAGCACCTTGCCCTGATGGTCGATCTCCTGCACGTCGCCGTAGAGGATCGCCGCCCCGGGGTGCGCGGAATACACCGCGGCCGCGGCTTCCAGCGCGCCGGGTTCCAGCCGATCGTCGGAGTTGAGCCATCCCAGCACCCCGCCCCTGGCGCGCGCCCAACCCTTGTTGACCGCATCGGCCTGGCCGCGGTCCGGCTCGCTGACCCAGAAATCTAGCCGCCGCTCGTACTTGCGCAGGATCTCGCGGCTGGAGTCGGTCGAACCGCCGTCGATGACGATGATTTCCTTATTCGGGTGGGATTGGTCGAGCACCGAACGCAGGCATTCCTCGAGGAAGGAATCCTGGTTATAGGACGGTATAACAATGGAAATCAGGGGAGAGGATGCCATGGCGGTTCCCTTCGATTATACCGAAGGGAGACGGGGCGAACACGTATTCCATGGAATACGTAGATTAGGGACTTTTTGCCAGGTTGTAGAAGAAAAAGAAGGCGGCTATCAAGCTGCCTTCTTTTTGTCCAATTAATTTCAAGAACATCATTTTTTCGCGGCTGCGGCGATGACCCTGCTGGCATCTTTCAAAGACGCGCCGAGCGCGAAATATGCGTTTAGCATCATATCGGTTGACACGTGAGGATCGCAAGATTCCATTTTAGCAATCCTCGATTGACTGGTGTTCAGCCGATCGGCAAGCTCTTCCTGGGGGATCTTTTCCTTTTTCCTGCGTTCCTTTACGGCATGACAGAGAGCCAATCGAAGTTCAACAAGGCGCTCCTCCTCCGGCGTCAGCTTAAGGAAATCGGTAACGGTACCGACAGTCCATCCTCGGGCCTCCAAGCGCCGACGCGTCTCGCGGTTCATGATTCCTCCTATCTCCTGTTTCGTATGACTTTAGCGATCTTTATCTTCCCGGTATCGCCGCAACCGTGCCTTGCAAGCTTTGAGTACTTGACTCGGCATCTTGTTGGTGTCCTTATCGTATACCTCAAGGACAACCACGGCGTCGGTATCAAGGTGATACACGATACGCCAAAAGTGATGCGCCTATCGGATGCGCAGTTCGTGGCAATTTTTACCGACATCGGGCATAGGCCTCGATAACGGCATGGCGAGGGAACAACCCTCTTGAAGCAGACGCAGATTGGTTCCCGCCTCGATCCTCGACTTAGCTGAAAAAGGTGGTGTCGTTATCTCTCCATGAAGCCACACCAGAGGTTTATCTGCCATTAAAACTCACAGCCTTACCACATAGATTATGTCATATATGACATAATTTGTCAACCCTTTTTTCAATTAGTTTGTTAGGAAAAAAAGACAACTGGATTAAAAGGGAGAAATTTCCTGCATCCACTCGAGGAAATCACCCGCCTGCCGTTTGAAATCGAACTGGCTGGCCGCACGGACGCGGGCGCGTTTGCCCATCCCCGCGGCTTTTCCCGGATCGGACAGCAGGGTTCCCAGCCGCGCCGCCATCGCTTCGGAATCCCCGGGGGCGACGAGAAAGCCTGTGCGCCCGTCCTCCACCTGCTCCGGGATTCCGCCGACCGCGCTGGCCACCACCGGCAATCCGGATGCCATTGCCTCCAAAACCGAGTACGGCGCGGTGTCGGCGCGGCTCGGGTGGAAGTAGACGTCCGCCGCCCGGTAATAGACAGGCATCTGTGATGCATCCTTCACGAAGCCGGCGAACACGATCCGTACGCCGCCGTACGCCAGGGTTTCGCCCTCGTCCCCCACGCACAGGAAATCCACCGCCGGCATTTTTTTTATACGGCTCAGGCGTTCCGCCGTTTCCAGAATCCATCCATATCCCTTCCACGGATTGACCTTCAGGAAGTTGCCCGAGACCATGATGATCCGCCGTTTTGGATCCAATCCCAGCGCGGCGCGTGCGGCGGTGCGGCTGCCGGGTTTGAAAAGCGCGGTATCGACACTGTTGCGGATCACCCGTCTTCCGGCCAGCGGGATTCCCCCTTCCGCGAACATCGAAAGCAGCCACTGCGAAGGCGCGGCAAGGTAAAGCCGGCTTTGATCGTATATTTTTCGTTTGCGCCGGAAGTTGTATACGGTCGCGTCCCTGCGGATCGAGGGATAGATCTTCAGGTCGGGGCACTCTCCGCATCCGATGCGCCAGCGCGGGCACTGGATCGGATGGCCGCAGTGGCCGGTGACCAACCAGGGATCCTGCGGAAAGAGGATCACCGGCAGTTGGGCGCTAAGCTGGGGAAGAAATTCCAGGTCGAAAAATCCCTCGCGGCGGTTCCAACGCGCGTGCAGGTTGTGCAGGAGGACGACATCGGGCCGCTCGGGGGCAAGCGAGAGTATTTGGCGCGAGCCCGGCTGGGTGAAATCCTCGTGCCCGCGCCACAGGTCCCACGTTACGCGCGGGAAGGCAAGCGCCTCGAAAAGCGGGAAGAGCCGCGTCGCGCCGCGGCCGCCGCTCAGTGCAAGCACCCGCCGATACAACGCATCCACCGACCGGGCAAAGGGCGGAACTTCCCACCGGTTTGGAATCGGCAGGACGTCTGCTTCCGAAAAATTTTTCAGCCGGCCGGCCAGGATCATCGAACGATGGCCGAGCCTGCGGAAGGCGCGGTGCAGGCGCAGCGAAATCTGTTCGCCGCCGCCGCCTTCCACCGCGGGCGCCACCTGCAGGATGCGCAATTTCCTTTTCGCGGCCCTCATCACAGGCTTAGAGGATCCATTCGCGGGAGACGATCCACTCCGAGCCGCGCCCTTCCTGGCGGATCTTCGGCACCGGATATGCCAGCCCGGTCAGTCCGTACATCCGGCGCGGAAGCGTCCGGGCCATCCGCCGCGCGGCGATTTCCAACCGCGACGGCGCGCGGTAGCCGTGTTTGCGCAGGACGGTGCGGCATTCATCGAGGTAGGCATTCATCTCATTCGAGGTGAACGATTTTTTCTGGAACCGGAAACAGCCGAGCGGCACACCGACCGCATGCAGTTCGGCATGCCGGAAGAAGCGCGCCCAGAGTTCGAAGTCGCCGGCCATCCGCAGGCCGTCATCCAGGCGGGCGCCGGCCCGTTCCCAAAGCGACCTGCGCCAAAATGTGGATTCCTGCTGGATGACGGACGTGTAAAACCCGGGAAGGAGCGGGACGTTCCGTCCGCGCAAGAACGCCCGGGCGTTGTATCCTTCCGCATGCCGGGCGGAAATCACCATTCCCTCCTCGTCCATCACCAGCGGGTAAAGCGTGGTGATCCACTCCACGTCGGGCAGGGCGCGGAAGACGCTCTCCGCCACCCGCAGCGCCCAGGGCGTGAGCATGTCGTCGGAGTTGAGCCAACCCATGATCTCGCCGCCCGATCGTCGGAAGCCCTCGTTGAGCGCGTCGGCATAGCCGCGGTCGGGGCGGCTCGTCCAATACGCTAGATGCGCCGCATGCTCTTTGATCGTCTCTACGCTCCCGTCGTTCGACCCTCCATCGATCACGATGTATTCGAGGTCCTTGATTTCCTGTTCAAGGACAGAATGCATGGACCGACGGAGAAATTCATTCTGGTTATACGAGGGCGTGACAATGGAGAATTTCATATCGGTTGGCCGGGTCCTATACGATCCACGCCTGCCGGATCTCAAAGGGAATCTCGCCGCCCGCCCGGACGATGTGCGCGACGGGGTAGGCCAAGCCCGTCCACCTCTGCCAGCGGTCCGGCAGTTCGCGCGCCACCCTGCGCGCCAGGGATTCGACCTTGGAAGGCGGGCGGTGGGAAAATTTCGCCAGCACCCTTCGGCAGACTTCCAGGTAGGCTTCCCATTCATTGGCGGTGAAGGATTCACGCTGGAAGCGGAAAATGCCCAGCGGAACCGAGAGTGCATAAAGTTCGGCATGCTCGAAAAATCGCGACCAGAGTTCAAAATCGCCGGCCACCCGCAATCTGGCATCCACATGCGCCCCGGCCTTTTCCCAGAGTCCGCGCCGCCAAAAAGTGGATTCCTGTTGGATCATGCAGGAGTAGAACCAGGGATTGAAGGGGGCGTTCCGTCCGCGGTAGAACGCCTTGGCGTTGAAACCCTCCGAACGTCGCGCTCCGGCCACCAGGCCGTCCTCGTTCATGATCATCGGATACATGCTGGTGACCCACTGCACGTCGGGGAATCGGCGGAATACCTCGGCGACGGTCCGCAGCGCCCACGGGGTGAGCATGTCGTCGGAGTTCAGCCAGCCCATGATCTCGCCGGTGGAGCGCTCGAATCCTTCCTGGACAGCCGCCATGTGGCCGGCGTCGAGATGGCTGCGCCAGCCGGTCAGCCGGTCGGCATACCGCCGGACGGCCTCCGCGCTGCCGTCGGACGATCCGCCGTCCATCACAAAATATTCCAACGCGGGATATTCCTGATTCAGGACCGAGTTGATGCACGCATCCAGAAAGCGGCCCTGATTGAAAGAGGGGGTCACGATCGAAATTTTCAATTGTTCCGTGCCCGGCGATCCAGCCTGCATAAAAGACCTCTCCGCAAATGCGGGACCCTTTTCAGGATAATCTTATCCGGAATTTCTCTGTTGGAATACCGCCCAATCTCATTCCTGTCAATCGACATCCTGTTGGAATGTAAATCCCAATTTAAAGGACGACATAAAAAGCGGCAGGCTGATTTGGTGGGCCAGAATCGTCATCACCGACATATCCTGCCGATGATTGTATCGGTTCGAGCCGGGAGGAGCGATGCATTCCTTGATCAATGCGCACTCCCTCCATTTCTCGACAAACAATCTGGCCTTCGGGAAACGGAAATTGGCAGCTATGCATCCGCCCGCCAGGGTATGTTTTTTTAGAATCGACTTGTCGGATTTTAAAAAAGCCAAGGTCGACGGATGGGTCCAATCCGCTACGGTGTCTTTTCCGAAGGGCGAATAGAAGCCCGTCCATTGGACGATCTTGCGCAAGCGGGTCAATGGCTCTGTCACGATGTTCCCCGCATCAAACCAGCAGACGCTGGACCGAGTTTCAAAGAACACATCCGAAAAGATGACGGGTTTCCATGCAAATTCGCCGGCGTTTTTCCGAATATCGAAGTAATCCGGATATTTTGAATAATCGAAGACCCGGATATCAGCGGATGGAAAAGACAATGCCAGATCCTTGCGTTGATGCCGGTCCAATCCCAAATCATATACCACGACGCGAGCATTCGGCTCCCACGTTCCGATGCTCCGCATAAGGTTCACAAGACTTTTGTAATGGGTCTTGTCCGCTCCCGTGACCAGCACAAACTCGTCCCGTAACGGGAGCAGGGAGAGGATCAGATTTTTCAAAAAGAACTCGACGGGACGGGATATCCTTTTCATCACAACCCGGCATGTCCTTTCATCCAAGGAAGGATTTTCCACCTTCCCCTTGGAAATCATTGTCACCGTCCCAGGAGCATCGAAAGGGTTTCTTGCAGCACGACGGGCGGTACGGTCAGGTCTTCGCGCCACCGGCGCGGCGCCGCGCCTTCCGGCAGCGGGCCGGGATGTTTGCCGAAGATCACGGCATAACGGTGCCCGAGGGCGGAGCACAACGAATAGTAGCAGGTGTTGGTGTAGGCCGGATGCGGCGACATGAACTCGACCACGCGGGTACCGGACGGCGCGAATAGGAGGTTGGTCAAACCCGCCCCATGAACGGACACCACGCATTCGGCGTTGGAAAATAACTTCAATTGATCCGCCAGCGGCATCCCCTGGGTTTCCTGGATCTCGAATTTAAACGATTTCAGGATGGGCACCAATTCCGATTCGTTCGCCACCTGTCGGAAACCGGCTTTGGCGCGCCGCAGATAGATCCGGCGTTTCCCGGCGGCGGGTTTCGGCAGCCCGATTTTCCTGCGCAGCCAGCTCGTCGCCCATGGCCGAACCATGCCGGAATACCCGAGCAACGAAGGGAAGAGCAGGCTCTCCACCCGCCAATGTTCGTCCCCGAAGGGTTCCCACCGGTCGGAGGGGTATCCAAGCCGTTCCAGGGATTCCCGCTGCCAGTTCTCAATAGTCTCCGGGACGATCACACGGAAATGGCGGATCCCCGCCGCTTCGGCAATGGCGAGCCGCGGAAGCGTATCGATCCACCAGTGAAAGTAATTCGGCTTTCCGGAGATCGGCGAAAGCAGGGTCAGCATCGCGCCCGGTTTCTCCTTGATGTCCGGGACGCTCAGCCGCGTGAACACCGGCCACTCGGCGGGCGGCATTTCCCACGCGAAGGTCGATTCTTCCAGCACGCGCCCGTCGGAGGTAAGCACGACCCCTTCCCTTCCCAGCAGGCGCCCATTGCGGATGTGCGCGAGGCAGAGGGCCGGGTAGCGGTAGAATTGCGCTCCGCGGTACATTGGATTAATCGACCCGTCGGCGGTAAGCGGCGGAGCCATCTCCACCATCTCGGCGTCATGAACGGGAATGTACCAGTGATCCCAACCGCGTTCCATCCACGGCTGCCGGGCCTCGCGCGAATCACTCCAAGCCCGATAATCGGGGATCCTGCCCTGGGGCAACTGCGATCCCGGAATAAGCCTGAGCACCGACGCCGCTATCCGTTTGATCGTCCGGATGACCCGCGCAGCAATATGTTGCATAGTGTCAATCCTTCCTTAGGCGCCTGGATCTTTCACCGGCAAACTTTTTTTCTTCGTCGGACGAACGACCCGAAAGGGCAGGGCCATAATTCTCGCGATCGAATCCGGGACGCCCTTCCGTCGGAGCGCCCGTTCCCAACGCATGTCCGCCGGCAATACGGATCGGACGCGCAGGTCGACGGGCACATTCTCCCTCCGGCACAGTTCCAGCGCAGCCGGCTCCCAATAGCCGCGGACCACTCCCGTGGTGAAATAGTCCAACGGATAATCCACCCCTTCCCGCAGGCTGAGGAACGGTGCACTATTCGCATCCGACCTTCGGCTGCCAAGGCATTCGAACTGCCAGGGGGATTCTCCTGGGCGTGCGATTGCTGCCAGGTGTTCTTTTTGCCACCAGGCCGCCTGCAAGGAAACCCGGTAGTCCGCTCCAGTCCGGATTTCGCCGAGATCGGAATGATCGGCGCACGGAAAATCAGGGCCGGGAATCGGCATCAATCGCAGACAGGCCGCCCGTTTTGCCCGCGCATACCCGATGTACCCGTCGATCCGTGCGGTATCCACCGGGCGATCAATAAGAAAATCCTCCTGAAGCAGAAGGATCCCATCCTGAGGGATCAATTCAAGCATCCGCCGCAGATTGGATGACCAATCCCGGTCCTCTCCGATCGCCAGGGAGACGACCCGCTTATCCGGATACTCTTCGAAGTTCGAACCTAAAAACACCGGATACGGACAATCGTCCCAATAGCGGAAAAGAAGCGTGAAAAACGGCCCCCAGACATCCCGGTAGGAGTCGCATGAGACCACCAGTAACGCATTTGAGGTTGGCATCAGGCCGGCAATTTCATCAAGGTCAAACTCTGGACGACTTTTTCCGGATCCACCCGAAAATGATCCAGGTCTTTCGCCCCCTCCGGATTCCGGTCTTCGGGCAAGGAATATCCGGTTAGATAATAATATTCCTGATCCAGGGAATTGGCCATGGAATAGAATACCGGGTTGACGAACTTGGGCGGGAATATCTCCAGCACGGGAATCCCGCGCGGCGCGAAGAGCAGATTCGTCATTCCGGCGCCATGCGGCCCCGCGACCGCACTGGCCTGCGATAAGGTATCCACCTGTTCGCGAAAGGTCATTTTTTCCAACTCCACTTTTTCAAATCCGGCGCGTTCCAGAACGGAATATATTTCGTCTTCGTTTTGCAGGCGCCTGTAGCGCGCCCGGCTCCGGCTTATCCACAACCTCCGCTTTCCAGCGGGGTTCCTCTCCACGCCTATACGGCTCCGGAGCCAGCGGACGGCCCACGGCCGGATAAAACCGGGCGGGGCCAAATAGGACGGGACAAGCAGATGTTCCACCTCCCAATGGCCCTCCCTCAATCCATCCCAGCGGTCCGGACCGTATCCCAACGCTTCCAACGGCTGCGTGTATTTGGGCTGGGTATCGGGAACCATGAATTTCGCTTCCTTGGCCAATCCCGCCGCCTCCAGCACCGACATCCGCAAAACCCCGTCCATCAACCAGTGGCCGACATTGATACCGGATGCCGGGACGATCAAGGTTGCCCAGTATCCCCCGCGGCGTTCCAACCGGCCTAATCCGGGCTGTTCAAAAACCTTATTCTTCCAGATCGGGTCGCCCCATTGGTGGGCGAACTGGTCGAAGACGCGGTCGTCCGGAGAAATGACCGTTCCTTCCGACGTGGCGACCCGCCCCTGCCGGATGCAGGTGACGGAAAGCGCCGGAAAACGGTATTGGCAGTAGGTGTCGAACACCGGGGGATTGGGTTTTTCAATGGAGCGAGGTGCCGGCCCGGCGATGAGTTCGCTGTTCCTGATTTTTACCTGCCAATGCATCGCCCGCCGGTCCGGTCGCCGATCCCGGCCTTCCGATTCGCGAATCCAAGCGGCCGAGTCCCAGATGACTCCCTTGGGTACCCCGCCGTTGCGCGACGAGATCGGAAGCAGACGCACGATTCGCGTCGCGGTCCGCCGCACCAGCGGCCGGAGATCCCGATGCCAAAAAAGCGCAATGGTTCGTTTCATTCCCGCCTTTCGCGAATCGGAATGGGAAGATCGCCGGGAGAACCCATTCATCCGGAGCGGAAACCCCGTGTCCCCATAACCTTCCAGTGAACAGCCGGCCTGGTGGATGGGTGGGGGATTTATCCCCCGGCGAACGGACGTTTTCTATTAACTCAATCCATTATACCGGCGAAAAACCTCCGGCTGCAGATGGGGGGAATGCCGTTTGTGCGGCGGCGGTATTTGTTTATAATACCCCCACGGTTTTCGATAAGCCCGCAAAGAAGAAATCCGCTTTCGAAAAAAGAATCCGGTATTGACAATGAAAAAAGCATCGGATCTCCCGATCTGGGTCCTCAACCTAAAGCAGGACAAGCGCAGGCTCCGACTTATGACGAAGCAGCTGCGCGCCTTAAAACTTGATTTTAGGATTGTGGAAGCATTGGATGGAACCCTGTTATCCCCGGACGACTGGAGACTCTATTCGAAGGAGAAGGCACTGGAGTTTTCGAAAAGGGAATTGGTCCCCGGAGAAATCGGCTGCGCCCTCTCCCACGCCAGAATGTGGGAATGCATGCTCCGGGAGAATATAAAAGAACTGTTGATTTTCGAAGACGATGTGCTGATCGGCGGGGCGCTTCCCGACATCCTCCGCCACCGGAACAAACTTCCCAAGGATTGGGAGTTTATAAATTTTTCCACCGATGCGCCGCAGGAACCCTTCGGCGATTTCATCTCCGACATTTACCGGGCTTCGCGGCATAAGGAATTGGCGGATCGGGCTAGCGCGTATTTGATCAATTCCAAGGGCGTCAAGAAGCTCTTGGAAAACGTGTATCCGATCGGTCATACCGCAGACGGATTGACCTGGAGGGCGGACATCACGGGATTGGTTTCGTACGGGATTTATCCGCGCGTGGTGATCTTGAGCGATCTCGACAGCAGCATCTGGATCCGGGGCGAAATAAGACAACCCGGTTTCGCCGCTCGGAAGTACAAAGAATTTATCTTCATGATGAAAACCGTTTTCCGATTCTTCGGGATTACCCAATTGGCTAAGAAAATCAGAGGGCTGTTCTCTTCTTCTCCCCGCTCCTGAGTCTGCGACGGAATTCTACCCGGATCGATTCCTTTTCGACCTACTTCACGGCGCGAACGCAAAGCATCAATGGATAATCGCGATCGACCTCGGTCAAAGCCGAAGGGGAGATCTCTTCCGCCGCCAGACCGTACAGGTAGGCGGCCGCCAGCCGGACGTTTCCATACGATTCCACCTTCACCCCCTCCGCAGGAAACGCTTCGGCAAACAGCCTTTTCGCCGAGTCCGGAGTCATCCTCCAGTAGTCTCCCCACCGGTCGGCATCGTACCGGCTGATTTGCGAGATTCCCGGGATGGTCACCAGGGCCACTCCGCCGGATTTCAACATCCGGTGGATATTCTTAACGACGGAATGGATGTCATAGATCACGTGCAGCGTTTGGGTCAGAACTAGGCAATCGTAAACGTCCCAGATGAGTCCCTGCCCGGTGGCAAGATCTCCCTCAATCGTGGCTTCCGGATTTCCCGCGACCGCGTGCAGCACATCGGATTGGGTTATGCGGTCTCCGCCAAACCGCGTGGTGTATCCGCGGTCGGCCACCTCCAAAACCCGGCCGCGAATATCCATCGAATGTCCCCCGAGGAACCGTTCGATTAAAAAGCGGTCGATCGGGGTTCCCCGGTCGAAGGCGAAGTTGCGGCTGGCCGGCCTGGCCGGAAGCGGAAGAATCCCCGCCGGCCAGAATTTCCACCGGTTGACCGTCCGGCAGACGAAATGGGTAAGCTTTCGCAGGCGACCCTTTTTAGCCATGATCCCCATCCTACTGGAAGCGGGTGGCGATATCAACCCCGAATGCGCTCATGGAATCCGGAAGATCAAGTAGTGACCGATGACGGTCTCCGGCTCCTTGCCCTGCAGGTAATCCGGAACGCCGACATTCCGGTCCACCACTATCCAGGATCCGCCGGCCGGAGGTTCCGCGGATGCGGATCCGAGGTTGCGCACGCCGAAACGGGTTTCCAGCAAATAATCAAACCAGTCTTCGATCCGGCATCCCAGGCACTGCGGGTCTCCCGGCGAATTGGAATCGTACATCCAATACTCCACCCACAGGGTGCGTTCCGTACCGGTGCCGGCCCTTTCGGCAAGAAATTCCACGACCTTCCACTGGTCGTTGTCCGTCCCGGAATACCCGTTCGTGAGTGTATTCGAAATCCTTTCCACACATAAAGGCACGGGCAATATCGCCGCGCCCAAGGCCATCGTCAAAATCGCGTGGGCTAGATCAGGCCGGCGGAACCGTTCCGCCGCCCATCGCAAGCCCAGGACCGCAATCCAAACCTGAAACGGCCACATGAACCAAAAGCGCTCCGGCCTCCCGGGCTCCGCCATGATCACCAACACCAGCCAGGGCAGCGTGAAAACGAGGAACAGGATCGCATGATCCGGCTGCCTTTCCGGGACGAAGGCGGAGAGCAACCACCCCAGGCAGACGGCCAGCCAGAACCATGGAGCGAATCCCCTCATCTGCTCCACGGCCAGGGACATGTTGCGGTCGAGGGACTTATCCGCCGCGAAATTTGCGACCAGATCCGGGTTCAGCGCAAGATAGAAAACCAGCGCGCCGGCCGCGGCCAGCACCAGGGGAATCCACGGTTTCCGGCAGGCGATATCCACAATCCGCCGCGCCGGGCGCCAGGACCGGAATAAAACCCACCCCAACCCCATCCAACCGATCATGAAAATCCACCACAGGAGGGTGTTTAAAATCCGATTCGTCCCGAGGGAAAACAGATCGGTGTCGAAGTTTCTATCAATGTTCAATAGGATCCGGCAGATTCGATAGGCCGCCTGGTTCTTCCACCCGGCAATCGGGTAGATCACCCGTTGTTCGATCTCCGAACCGCCTACGTAGGGAAGGTAAATATCGTTCGGTTCGTCATTTTCGCCGGGCATGGCGGAGTAACAGTAAACGGGATCGGCGGAGGATTTTTCCCAAACCGAACCCACGGGCCGCAGGAGCAGAATGGAAGCCAGGTCCACGAATCCGCGGCCGGATTCAAACTGCAAATAGGGGAACCACACCAGCAAGCCAAACAACGCCGAGAACAGCAGACTCTTCCATCCGACCGGCGGACGAAAGACCAGCCACAGGACGGGCAGAACGAAGAGAAAAGGAAGAATCGCCAAGTCGACATACAACCCAAAGGCGAGGATCGCAAGCGCCGCCCCCAGCGCCCAGGACACGCGCCGCTTCACCCAAAGGATGAGGAAATACAACGGCGCCAGGATGAAAATGGGATGACCGACCGGCCAAAGCCCGATGAACCCCAGGCGGGACGCGCCATACACGATGGCCGTCGTAAGCGCCACTGCGCGGCCGGCGAGCTCGCGGGCCGCCAGATACAGGAAAATCAGGGTGCCGTACACCAACAGAGCGGTTCCGGCCAAATCCTGCAAGCGCGGATCCGAGGTCAACAACATTCCCGGGGCCATCAGAAAAAACGTGCCCGGTGGATTGAAGGAGCCGTAACTGGATATTTCTCCCTGCCGGGGGATCTTTCCGGTCGCAAGAAAATCCCGTGTGCCGTAAAAATAAGGAAGCATGTCAAGATTAAGGAGCTCGCCGCTTCGCCACCCCTGAAAGTGCATGAGCAGGGTAAACGTTCCGACCGCCATGATCAAGAATAGATCGATCCAAATAGTATTTTTTGGATTCTTAAACGCAGCAACAATTCCATGCAGACTCGGTCGCGATTTGCCCTGGATCTCTCTCGAATCATCCGGAAGGGGAGTGACGGGTTTAAGCACAGCGGATTGAGAATTTTTCATGATCATCCTTGGGAGTTGCCTTTCCCGCCTCAGAAAAGAGGTCTCCAACGCGATGGGATATTTACGACAGGCTCCTGATAATCCGTGACCTTTGAAAAACGTCATCCGACCGGGGCTTAAGCCCCGTTCTTCCTGCAACGCCCGGCTATTGCCGGGTTTTAAAATCCGGCCTCGATAGATGGAAGGGGATGCATCCGCCGACGATGCGGCTGTTTTCTCAACTCCATTTCGAAAACGTTGCGCTCCTGCGTCGGATCCGCCGGCTGTCAGAACGATCCGCGATGCAGCAGGATCTGAAGCCAACGCGCTTCCCGCCGGAAAGCGGGATGTTTCCAGATCCGCCGAAGCACAAACCACCGCCAGACGAATGCGTTCATACTTTTCCCCTGCGTCACGTCCGCCAGGATCAGGCGGAGCATTTGCCGGCAGACCAGGCCTTCGGGTTCGCGGCGGAGCTTTCCCGGCAAGGCATTCAGGTAATCCAGCAGCCAGCTCCAGAATTCCATCTCGTTCTTCCGGAGCGCTTCCGGATCGCTGAAGAGTTTCGCCACGGAGGACTGTCCGTGCTGGCGGTAGCGCGCCACGAAGGCCGAGTCCGCGCGCACAGGATATCGCAGGCTGAGTTTGGCCCAAACCGCCATATCCGTCCGCACCTTGCGGAACCGCTCTTCGAACCCACCGACCTCATTCAGTGCGGAGTGCCGGATCAGGGTGGCCGTGGGGCAGGGGTAGATGTTCGCATCCCGGAGAAACGCCACCGTCAATTCCGGCGGGCGGTAGATCCGGTCTTCGAGGGGCGCGAACGGCTGATCCCATCCGGTTCCCTCCTTGGGATCATCGAAAAAGTAGCGCACCCGCGCAAACGTCATCGCCGCCTCGGGCGCTTCTTCCAGGATCTTCTTCTGGCGTTCGAGCTTCTCCGGAAGCCAGATATCGTCGGCGTCGAGGAAGGCGATGTACTCCCCGCGCGCCTCCCGCAGACCGCGGTTGCGCGCCGCGCTCGCCCCGCGCGCATCAGAAGCCTCCGGCAGGAGTGGGCGCACCCGGGTTGGATCGCGCCGCGCATATTCGAGTGCGAGTTCTGCGCTGCCGTCCTCGGATCCATCGTCGACCAGAATCGTCTCCCAATCGGAGATCGTCTGGGCATATACCGATTCCACCGCATATGCGAGAAACCGGCGCATATTTAAAAACGGTATGATGACGCTGATCGCAGGAGACGGCATTTCTCCTCAGGGAGTCAACTCATAAATCATCCGCGATCCGTCGCGGCTGGTGTAGATGGGAGTCAGCGCGCTTTCCGCAATCGGGACGAAATCGGGGGCAAGTCCGCGCAGATCGTCATCCACCACCAGGTAGCGGCATCCGGCTTCACTCATCGCCGCCCGCAAGGCATCCGGGTCACCGACCTCATAGAAGAGTTGCCAATACCCGTAAACGTCATGATGGGAATAAATGGCTTCCGCCGCGTTGTACGAAATGACGCATTCGCCGCGCGGAACCTGCGCCGATAGTTCCGTCAACCAGGCCCGGTACTGATCCTCCGATTGCCGCTTCGCATTCCAACTGCGGAATTGCCCCGCTGCGAAGGCCAGCTGGGCTCCGAGCATGCTCACGGCCACAAGTGACCATATCGCAATAAGCGGCGCCTGCTCCGACTTGAGAAGCGCTCGGAATTGCGCTGCCACCGGGACGGCTCCCGCCACAACCAGGGTGATCAGAACGGGGAACAGCATTCCGAAGAACCCCGGCCGATAGGAAGCCAGGGCGTACCCGGCGAGCGGTAAACACCACAGCAGCGCCAACCCAATGACCGCGCGTTTGCCGCCGTTCCACAACGCCAACGCGCCGCCGGCGGCCAAAAAGAGGAACATCGCTCCGCCCAGGATGCTGTACGCATCGTAAAACATCCGAGCGGCATTCGCCGCCGTCCGCGGAAGCCGCGAGAGAAACGCTTTGGGATTCCGGGCAATTGCTCGCAAAACGTTGTTGCCGTTTTCCTCCGCCGTTCCATACAGTTCGGCCGAACTGGGAGAGGGAATGACCTCGTATCGGTCGGTATAAAGAAAGTTGTGCCCCTGCTCGAAGGCCAGGTAACTTCGCTGTCCGATTTGCGGATCCCATTTGCCGGCAACGATGCCGTACGCCAGGACAAAGAGGACCACCGGGATGATGAATCCGCCCGCGAAGAAAAGCGCATCCCGCACCGCAGGACGGCCGCGTCCGCGGAAGAACCAAAGGATGGGAATGAGCATACATCCCAGGATCAATCCGTCCAATCGCGCCAGCGCCGCAAACCCCAGCAACAGCCCGATCCCGATCCAGCGCACGACGCCCATCTTCCCCCCGCCCCGTTTCTCCGCGATCCAGCCGGAGATCAGAACGGCGAAGCTCAAGCCGGCCAGCGCGCCATAGAGGGAATCCGCCGTGACCATCAGAATGGTGGTCACCGGCCGGGCAATCGCCATCACGGCCAATGCCGCCCAGCCGCCCCATCGGCCGCCGACGGCCTTCCCCGCGATTCCCGCGGCCGCCATAATACCGATGAGCAAAATCACTCTGCGCACGATGGAAACATAACCCAACAACATGTGGTCGCGCGGGAAGAAGAGATAAATGAAGCCGTTGAGGATGCCGGAAAGCGGTCCACTTCCCAGCGGCATCATGGTCCCCTGCTCCACCAGCCGGACTCCGTCGAAAAGGTAACCGCTGTCGTCCAAGCCGGGGAACCGCTCGCTGAGGATGGGCAGCTGGCAGAGGATCCCAAAAATAAAAAGCGCCGCAGTGACGATGATTCCGGACCACCGGAACCGGATTGTGCTTTCGGCAAGTTTTCGCAGGGAATTCACCATTATGTCAACCTTCCTTTGCCGGGCGGACCCGATTTACCCGGGCTTCCATCGCTTTCGTCCGAGAACCCAAACCCGCAGAAGATCAGGGAGCGTCCTCAACCTGCGGCGCAGAATATCCGCGGAGAACGCATGCACAATTCTCCCATCCGGACGGATCCGGTGCGTGGCGTCGGGAGTGCCGTAAAGATAGCGTTCGTAACTGGCCAGGGCGAAGTTGCGTTTAGCCTCCTCGCCCGCATACACGCCTTTCTGCCCGCCGGCATGATGTCCGTATTCGTGATTCTGGTGGATGGCGAAGACGTAATCGGAACTGTTGATCACGTCCATCCTCCGCGCGAGGGCCCAGAACACGATCCAATTATCCCAGGCCGGACGTCCGATGACGATCGGGGGAAATTCCGCAAGACCTGTTCCTCCGCCCCAGGCGCCCTTTGGAAACATGAAATAATCCAGAGCGGATTTGATCGCCGGCTTCCCGTGTTCGTGGGCGAATCCTTCCAACCGGCTTTCCCAATCGGGAAGGGAGAAATCAAATGGTTCGCGAAGGTCGGTATCCCACCGGCGCCCGAACATCATGTACGGCTTACGCCAAGTCGCCAGAGTCTGCGCCGCCCGGATCAATCGATTGGTAAACAAGATGTCCGCATTGGCATAGAGCAGGATCGGAAACGACGCGTGGGCTTCGGCTACCGAAAAAATCGACCGCAACAGCGGCGTTCCGAATTCACTCCGTTCCACCTCCGGGATCATCCGCGCGCCGAATTCCCTGGCGACTGCGGCGCTTCCCTTCTCCTCGCCGATCAGAAGCACTTCGCAAGCGGGCTCCAGCCGCCGCCAGCAGGCCACGGTGTTCCGCTGGGTAATTTCGACGGCATCCTGAAACGGTTTGGTCGATGTGAACAGGGTGATCATGTTCTGGCGGTCGGTCCCTCTTCACGGGAGGAGTACACGCCCAACGGAATATAGGTCGTCTCCCGGCGCCAAGCGTCGGGGGCGATCCGCCATGCATCGATCAGCACCAACCGGCCGCCGCTCCGCCGGAAGGCAGACGCCGGGATGCGGGAGAATTCGTTCCATGGGACGGCGATTACGAGGGCATCCGCCTGCCGCACGCACTCTTCCGCGCTTCCGCAATATTGCGGCCGGTCCCCCAGCACCACCCGAGCCGCATCCATGCCCATCGGATCGTAGATCAGCAGATCCAGCTCCTCCTCGAGCAGTTGTTGGGCCAGCAGCATACCTTGGGATTCTTCAATCACCTCCGTGTCCGGCTTGTAGGAAAGACCGAGGATCCCGACCTTCGATCCGGGCCGGGTATGCCGCTTGACCAGTTCCGCCAACCGGAGCACCTCGGCCCGGTTCTGGCGGTCGGTCGTCTCCGCCAATGCCGCCTGTACGTTCAAACCGCGCGCCAGCGCGCCCATCGCCAGATTATCCCGCGGGAAGCAGGGTCCGCCGTATCCGATCGCCCCCTTGAGGTATTTCACGCCGATGCGGGTGTCATGGCCGATAGCCTCAGTCACAACGTCCACATCCGCTCCCGGAAGCCGCTCGCAGATTCCCGCCAGCATGTTGGCGTAGGTGATCTTGGTGGTGACGAAGGTGTTAACGGCCAGTTTGGAAAGTTCGGCGTTGACGAAATTCATGTGCGCGACATGCGGGTGGTTCTCGCAGACGGCCTGATAGAATGCATCGAGAATTTCCCCCGAACGCGGATCTGATTCCCCCGCCAGTATGAAATCCGGGTTTAGAAAATCGTGGATCACGCTCCCGAGGGCGATAAACTCCGGACTGTAGCAAAGGCCGAAATCCTCCCCGGCAGACTTTCCTGAATTCTTTTCCAGGCACTCCCGTACCAGACCCCCGGTCGATCCCGGCATAACGGTAGCGGTTATCACCACGACCGGAAAATCTCTCCTCGTTTTCAACGCCCGTCCGACCTGCTCGCAAACCGGGAGGACATATCGGAGGGAAAAGCCGCCATGGGATTCGCTTGGGGTGGGGACAATAATAAAGACAATTTCGGCTTCGCTTGCCGCGGATTCGATGTCAATCGTCGCGTGGAGCCGCTCCCTGCCGCGCCGGATGTACTCCGCCAGATTGGTTTCATTGACCGGCGCCTCGCCGCGGTTGATTCTTTCCACCTTGACCGAATCCAGATCCGCCCCGATGACGGCGATGCCGCGGGCTGCGACGGCGGCCGCCATGGGAGAACCCAGTTTCCCCAGGCCGATCACGGCCACCTTTTGCGGTCCTGCTTTACCTTGCGTCATGCACGCTCCTGGTGTTAAACGTCCGGAATAATCCGCCGGCAAGGCGTTCTATTAATTCCGTTTCCGGTTTCTTTTCCACGTCCACCTTCCCGCGCGGGAGGTAATTGTACCCGTGATTATGATGAGCCGCGGTCAGCGCGATGCGATAGACAGCCTCCGCCCCGCCATCAGGAAAAACGCCGGCACCACATCTCGAGGACCAACGCCCGGAAGGAAAGCATCGCCGTCAGATCGGATTGGGATAGATCGCCCGCCAGCAACCGCTCGGCTTCGGGCTTTAGGATTCCAGCCTGGACCAGGTAACCATCTTTTAGATTGTGGCGATACGCCTCGAAAAGTCCGGCCGTCCACAGTCGTACCGGAGGGGCGAACCCGCGTTTCGGGCGATTCATCACCCAATCCGGAAGGATTCCTTTCATCGCCTCTTTCAACCATGCTTTGGGCGGCAGCTTTCGGTCGGATTGGGTCTTCCGAAGGCCGATGACGGTTTCCACCAGGCGGTGATCGACCAGGGGCAAGCGTAATTCCACCGAGGAAGCCATGCTCAACCGATCCCCCTGGGTGATCCCATTTTCCAGCAGATACGTGTCACAGATCAAATGGGTGGTGATAATATCCACCGGGGGCCACGGCCAGGCCCTGGTGAAGGGAGCGTAAGGGCCGGATTCATCCAGCCGCTCGCGGAATGCCGGACCGTACAGCCCTTCATAAAAACCGTATAGCGCGGCGAAATCATAGCAAACATCGTAAAACCGCAGCCGGTCCGGCGGGCTATCCCGGAGATCCAGGAACCGTTTCCAGCCGGGGCGCAATCCGCCGATTGACTCCACCCACTTGCGCAACCCGTTGCGGGTCCACTTCGCGGGCAGAGCGGGTTCGAGATAGCCCGGGAGAGCCGCCCAACCCCGTCTCCGCAGCGCCGATTTCTGATCCGTTTCGTGCGCCGCCTGCCGCACCCATGGATAGCCCCAGAAGAGCTCATCCCCCCCTTGGCCTTGCAGCATGACCGGAACGCCGTGCTCGCGGGCCAGCCGCATCACGGCATAGTAGGCGTATCCGGAAATATCCGCGATCGGGTCGTCGTGCCAGAACACCAGCTCGGGAAAAAAATCCACCACCTGCCCGGTTTCCACCTCGACTTCGTGAAACGGCATCCCCAGATGGTCGGCCAGCGCCTTGGCGTCCAGCCGTTCGTCCACGTCGGGGTACCCCGGATAGCCCACGCTGAAGGCGTGCATGATCCCGGGATATTTTCGCGCGGCCAGGACGGCGATGCTTCCCGAATCCAATCCGCCGCTGAGCGCAACCCCGACGGGAACGTCCGAGCGGATCACCAATTCGCTTACCGTTTCCAGCTCCGCCCGAAGCAAATCTCCGGGCTGCCCTGTCAGCGGGGGCGCCTCTTCCATATTCCAATAGCGGCGCTCGGTGACCTGCCACGGATCGAGGGTTACGGTCAGAAGATATCCCGGAGAAAGTTTGCGCACCCCGCGGATGGGCGTGGCAGGCTCGGGCACATATTGGTAATTGAAAAAGAGGTACACGCCGGCCTCATCGAGTTCGAATGGGACCGCACCCGATTTCAGCAGGGCTTTGAGTTCGGAGGCGAAGATCAATCGATTGTTCCCTTCCCAAAGGTAAAGCGGTTTCTCCCCCATCCGGTCGCGCGCGAGCAGCAGCCGCTGGCGCTTGCCGTCCCACAGGGCGAAGGCGAACATGCCCCGCAGGCCGTGAACACAGTCATCGCCATATTCCTCGTAGAGATGCAGGATCGTCTCGCCGTCGCTGTGGGTGTGGAAGACATGCCCCTTGGCCTGCAGCTGTTCTCGTAATTCGATGAAATTGTAAATTTCCCCGTTGAGGATCAGTGCCAAGGTGCGGTCTTCGTTATAGAGGGGTTGCCAGCCGCCCTCCAGATCGATGATGCTGAGGCGCCGCATGGCCAGGGCAAGGTGTGGATGTTGATACTCCCCCGAACCATCCGGTCCGCGATGCTCCAGCAGAGAGTTCATCCGCGAGACGTTATCCCGCTCCGTCTTGCCCAATGGTTCACGGCTGATGCATCCGGTGATCCCGCACATCAGGATTTCTCTTCCGGCGGAATCCGCCCGCGCCAACGCGCCACGCGAACGCGGACGGCGAGGGCTGCCTTGGCACATGTTCGCCAAGCCCGCTGCGTCCAGTCCGCCGGCGCCCACAGTGCCGGCAGGACCTGCAAGCGCCGGCGCCAGTGGGCGCGGTCCGATGCGGGGCGCAAGCCCTGCCCGGTTAACAGGTGGGTGGCATCCTCGATCGTGAAGTAATGTGCCAAACCACCCGCCAGTTCCATGTTCCGTTCGGCCTCCGGCCCCTTCCAAACGCCGCTCCGTCCCTGGGGATGATGCCCATAATCGTGGTTCTGGTGGATCACCAACAGCTCCGCGGTCGCATCGATGACCTCCGCGCCCCGCGCCCTGGCCTGGTAGATCAACCAGTTGTCCCACATGGTGCGGCCGATGGCAAAGGGCGGGATGTTCCCCCACAATCCCCGCCGGAAGATGAAATAATCGATTCCGGAAGGATCTTCCAGGCGTCCTTGAACCCGCACTTGGTCGCGGAGTTTCCCCTCCCAATCGGGGTCGGTAAAATAGATTTTCTCTTTGACGTCCAGGTTCCATCGCTGACCGACCACAAGAAACCGTTTGCGCAGATCGGCTACGGCGCGGACTGCCGCGAGGAAATCCTTCCCGAGGATGATATCCGCGTTGATATAGCAAAGGACCGGCTGTGTCGCGGCCTGTTCCGCCCGGTGGAAGAGATCGTCGACTCGCGGTGTGCCGAATTCCGTCGCCGCCACCTCGGGCAGATACCGCACGCCGAAACGACGGGCGCACTCGGCTACACCCGACTCTTTGCCCAACAGGAGAATCTCCACTTCGGTTCCCAGCGCCTGCCAGGAACCGATGGCATTCTCCTGAAGAAGACGGAATTCCCCCTCCATCGGCTTGGGAGTTGAGAAGATCGTGATCATAGCGGGTCGGGGCGCGCGGTCACGCACAAATGCCAGCCGTAATGGCGCTCCAGGTATCGAAAGAGGGGCCGGGGAAGGATCCGGAAATACCAGTTCGAAACATAACGGTATTGCACGTAATCCGGAATTCGAAAGTGGAAGATGTGATCGATGAACAGCCGCTCCACCTGAAAACCGCGGAGCAGCGATCGCACTCCGGACGGCGTATAGGTATACGTCACGGGGCATCCTGTCTGGGCTTCTGAATTGCGCGCCACCAGCTCCTCGCGCTTCCAGAAGGCGCCTCTCCCCTCCGCCAGCACGATCCACAGCACCTTCCAGGAATTACGGTGGTACACCATTAATTTAAATTCGCTTTCCGGTCCCACGAAATGACGGCGGACTTGCTCGACCACCCTCTCCGGGTGCGGGGTGTGATGGATGACCCCAAAGGAATAGACCAGATCGTACGGCTCCGGCGCGACGGCCTCCGAGAGCCGTTCCGCGTCGGCCACATGGAAGGTGATGCGGTCCGCGAGCCCGTAGAGGCCGGCCCGGCGGCGGGCCAGATCGACCGACTTCTCCGAGAGGTCCACTGCCGTCACCTGCGCGCCGGCGCGCGCGAAGTTGATCGTATCGGTGCCGATTCCACATCCGATTTCGAGCACCCGCTTCCCCGCCCAGCGCGGAAATTCCGCGAAGAGGGGGATGTGCGGTTCGACGAAATATTTACGCGCTTCCACCTCATCAAAAAATTCTTTCGATCCGACCGGCTGGGGGGAATGGCGGATATTGCAGGGGCGGGTGTTCCAATAATCCCGGACCTGCTCGATCTGCTTCTCGCGGAAAACGACATCTTGCTTGTTCATACGCCGACTCGATTAACCCTTCTTCCCGTCTTTTTACCGCTCTGCCTCCCACCCCGACCCCCCGTCCCCGATCGGGCCCGGCCAGAGACAGGTTGTGATAATTCACTCACTTTATCTGGACTACAATCATGCGTTGTTCCGGTTCGCCGGGCCCCCAGATGATCGTTTGATCTCCCTCAAAGAGCAGGATTCCCCCGCCTGAATCCACCAGGCCGAGAAATTCGCCCCGCGCAATCCGGTCCTCCGGCTCCACATTTGCCAGGAATTCGATCTGCTCGCTCCGCAAATATTCGCGAAGCGGATCCTCCGCCGCCAAGCCGCGGTCGAAGAGGACATGGCCGATGAGTTCTTCTTCGATGAAGGCCGGGGTATTGGCCAACCCATCGAGGTTGATGACCCGGTATGTTTCCCCGAAATACCCTAGCAGACCGGCGCTGAAGGAGCCTACCCGCGCTCCGGGAGGCAGGTTGTGATTCATCCATTCCGCCGCCTGATAGGCCTGGTCCTGAGTTCCATCCGGGGCGACGATATATCCGCGAAAAGCCCACGTCCGGGCATACTGTACCAGGCCGCAGACGGCGATCAAGGCCGCCATCCCAGCGGCGATCCTCCGCACAAGTACGGATGCGGGACGGGAGCCCAGCCATTCCAAAGGAAGCCCGATCAAGGAGGCCAGTAGGATCACCAGTGCCACCGTCTCGGGGACCGCATACCATACTCCCCATAGCAGATAGCCCGGCAACAACAGAAAATTGCTGATGGAATTGACCGCCGCAGCGCAAAAAAGCGTCCCCACAACAGCTGCTACCGCCCGCCGCCCGGGGGAAGACGCACGCAATTCTATCAAAATCCATGCCATCGCCGCGAGGCCTATCGCCGCGAACGAGATTAGCTTCAATTTATAGTTAAGGCCACCCAGGAAGGAAAATAAAACCGACCATGATCCAAATGCGAGGTCGGGAAGCAGGCCGGTCGCATAGGAAAATGCCAACGGGCGCGAGGGCAGGGTCAGCAGGTCCGGCCGCGCGAGGAAAGGCTGCTGCGACGCAGGCACGAATGCATTTACCCAGTCCGCCGGAAGAAAAGGCAGGCTGTTGCGGATAAAGACGGCCAGTGCCGCCATCGAATCGATCAACTTGGCCGAACCGCTGTTTGGGAACAACGTGCCGAATGCCACCAGCGCGTATGCGCACCAGGGAAGGAGAACTGCGGCCGAACCGGCAGCCGCCGCGGCCATCCGCTTTACGCGCCGGACTCGGTCCCCCTCACCCTGCCAGAAAAGGACGGCCAGGAGCAGGAGAGCCGGGACGAGGGCGTTTACGCGCGCGAGTGACATCAACCCAAGGCAAATGCCCGCAGTCCAGGCGCGGGGGGCGGGCATCTCCCTTACGCGCAAAACCAGCGCGCAGGAAAGGACCAACAGGAAAGCATACAGCGCATTTTCCTTCCCGGTGATAAATACCCCGGCCAACCCGGGATTTACCAGCCACAATACCGGGCCGATCGCTGCGCGCCATCCAGAGAGCCAGCGAGTGCATAGGGAATAAAGTGCCACACCCGTCAGGCAGTAGAACAATCCTCCCAGCGCCACACTTGCGCGCAGGAAAAAAAATTTGTCGGGTGAAAGCCGGGCGAGAATCGCCAGGACGACCATCCATAACGGTTGAAAGCCATAGGTGGGATGCTCGCCGTCGAATGTGAAAATCCCGCTGCGGGAAAAATTCCACGCCGGCTGAAGGTAATAATAGGAATCATCCTGAAGCCGATTGCACGCCAGCTCGCGGATGTCGGACCCGAAGGCATACACCAACAGGACGAGGAAACCGGCCGCGGCGACGGCGATCACCATCGCGTGCACGGGATCGCGGCGGATTCGAATCCCCAATCCGGTTAGTCCGCGCATGGGATCATCCTTGGGGCGGGATTTCCGCCCGCGGCCGGAAAAAATGATTCAGACGCATTTCAAATTCCTCCCCGCTCCAGTCGCGGACCAGGCAGCGTGGCAGCCAGAACAGATCGCTCTCCGAATCTACGGGGCCGGGAGTGTTTGCGCACGCTGCGGAAAAACCCGCCTCCCGCGCAAGCCGGACCGTGGCGGCCGTAACATCCCACGGGCTGCCGTAGGGATAGGCGAAACTCATTACGGAGCCACCGGTGACTGCCTCCAGCATCCGCTTCCCGGAAGCGATCTCCTCGCGCTGCTCCTCAAGCGGCAACCGGTTCAACGCCGGATGGCTGCGTGTGTGCGCGCCGAAGTCCAGCGTGCCTTCTTTCATCGCCTTGCGAATATCCGCTTTGGTCATCCACCGCCGCGCATTTGCCGGGCCCGGTTCCATGTCCGCTGCTTTCCGCAGCGCCGAAAGCGTTCGCCTGCGGGTTTCGGTCGACGCTCCGCGCAATAGACCAAACAATTCGCGGTAGCACCTGTGGCGCGGTGTTGGATCCGCCGGCGATTCCAGATTCCACATCCAATACTCATGACCCGGCGATTTCGGCTTCCGCGCCCATTCCTCGAAATCCCATTCGTGTGCGCGGCCGTCGACCGAAAGGCGCAGCCGCCGGGGAAGCCGCGGCGCGAGGAGGAGGATTTCCTCCAGCTCGTCGTAGAAGAAAGGTTTTCCTTCCAGGCAGGCGCCGGCAACGAACACGGTCGCCGGCATTCCGTAGCGCCTGAGGAGAGGCGCGGCCGTCCGTACATTATCCGCATACCCGTCATCGAAGGTGATCGTCACCGCGCGGTCGGGGATTTTTCCCGCGGCGCAAGCCGCGGAAAGGTCCGCCAAGCTCAACGGCCGGTACTCCTTGCGAAGCACGGCGAGATGCTCCTCAAAATGTCCGGGGGACGTGCACAGCAGGAGCGGATCGGCGGGCGGCGCGGCGACCCGGTGATAAAGCAGGATGACACCCCGGCTGCGAAACGCCATCCGGGCCGTCCGGAGGGACCGGCTTGCGCGGTGGAAGATTGACCGCATGCGCATGGTTATGCCCGTTCGACGCGGAGGCCGCACGGCAGGTTGAGGATTCCCTGCCACTCGTCGTCCGGATGCGAGGAGGGCGGGAGCGAAACGATCAGTTCCGGGCTTGCCCACCAATCGTCGAGGAGCCGGTGCCCTTCCCGTTCATAGAACGACGCATGCAATTTGTACACGCCGGGTTTGACCGGCAGCATGGGCAGGGAATAGACCAGCGCGTGCTTCCCCGGGTCGAGCGCGATATCCCCCCGCCCGCCGTCATACGAGGCGCCGGACCAGATCAACTTCCCCTCCGGATCGAAGATTTCGATTCCCCCGTACCCCGCCGCGACGCGATCGCGAACGTCGAGGACAAGCCGGAACGCGACCGGTTCGAACGTGGAGATGGAATGCGCATTCTCCCCGGATGCGCCTTCGCGCGCCCAGGAAAGGTACCGTGCCCTGTACGTTAATTCCTCGTGCGATCCGGCGCCGCCGGGAGTCGATCCGCCGAGCGATTCGCTTTCATAACGCGCAACCACTTCCCCGGTGGGGCCGAAATCCTTGATCTTTCCCGCTTCGAGCCATACCGTCCGGGTGCACAACCTTCGAATGGCAGTCATCTGGTGGCTGACGAAGATCACCGTGCGGCCGGTTTGGGCCACGTCGTTCATCCGGTTCAGGCAGCGGCGCTGGAAGGAAAGGTCGCCCACCGCCAACACCTCGTCGACCAGGAGAATATCCGGATCGAGATGCGCCGAAACGGCGAACCCCAGCCGGACGTACATCCCGCTGGAATAGCGTTTGACCGGCGTGTCGAGGAATTGTTCCATTTCGGAGAAGGCGACGATCTCGTCGAAGCGGCGGTCGACTTCGGCGCGCGTCATCCCGGAGATCGCCCCGTTGAGGTAGATATTCTCCCGCCCGGTCAACTCGCCGTGGAAACCCGTCCCCACTTCCAGGAGCGACGCGACCTTGCCGTAGAGTTCGGCGGTCCCCTCGGTGGGATCCGTAATTCGGGAGAGGATTTTAAGGAGAGTGCTTTTCCCCACCCCGTTGCGTCCGATGATGCCGATCACCGCGCCCGCCGGTACTTCGAGGGTGAGATCCTTGAGCGCCCACAGATATTTTGGGGCTCCGGAGGCGGGGGAGCCGGAAGGGGATTTCGCACTCAAGCGGTCACCGAGCCAGCCGCGCAGCGTTCCGCCGGTCGGCAGGTAGGAACCGATCCGATAGCGTTTGCCCAATCCGTGGATGGCGATGGCGATCGGCGTCCCGCTCATAAGATGTCCACCATGGTGCGTTGCACCCGCAAGAACATCATTATGCCGGTGAGGAAGACCACGATCGCCACGACGGTGGAAGCCCAGATCTCCGGACCGGGCGGGGGCGTCCCCAGCAAACACCAGCGAAAACCGACAAGCACGCCGACCATTGGATTCAACGCATAGACTATTTTCCAGGCGGACGGGACCGCCGTGGCGGAATAGATGACCGGCGAAGCGAATTGCCAAAGCGAGACCAGGTACGGCAAGAGCATCTGCACGTCGCGGACATACACGTTGATCGCGCTCAGCCATAATCCAAACCCAAGGGCGCAAACCAACAGCAGAAGCAGAAAGAACAGGACCCAGAAAATATTCGGCGTCAGGCCGATGCCGAACACCAGGATCATGCCCACCAGAATCACAAACGCCACGCCAAAATCCACCAGGCGCGCGGCGGCACCGGCCAGCGGGATCAGCAGGCGCGGAAAATACACTTTACTGAGGATGCCCGCATTGCCGGTCAGACTGCTGGCGGTGCCGGCAAGGATCGCGGAAAACAAAGTCCACGGGACAACCGCGGAAGCGGAAAAAATCGGATATGGAATCTGGTTGTCGGTGGGAACCTTAAGGAATTCTCCGAATATCACGGAAAAAACAACCATCTGCATGAACGGCTGGATGATCGCCCAGCCGGCTCCCAGCACGGTCTGTTTGTACCGGACCTGAACGTCCCTCCAGGCCAGGAACCAAAGTAATTCGCGGCGGCTCCACAGCTCCCGGAAGTCCAATGCCTCCCAGCCGGTTCGGGCGCGGATGCGGGTGACATCCATCGGGCGCGATTGCGTTTCTTCCATCAGGAGGTAATCCGTTTTCCGCGCTTGGCAAGATACCAATCGATTGTCCGGCGCAGGCCTTCGTCGAGAGAAACGGCTGTGGTAAATCCGAACTTTTCTTTTGCCCGGGATACGTCGAGCAGGCGGCGCGGCTGCCCGTTCGGCTTACTTGTATCCCAGGTGATTTTGCCGGTATATTCCAGCATCCCGGCCATTCTTTCGATCAGGTCCTTGATCCGGATCTCCTGCCCGGATCCCAAATTCACCGGCAGGTCTTCGTTATACTGTTCCGTTGCCAGCAGGATTCCTCGGGCAGCGTCCTCGACGTACAGAAACTCCCGGGTTGGGCTGCCATCCCCCCACATGACAACCTCCCCCTTTCCAGACTCTTTCGCCGCAAGGCACTTAATGATGAACGCGGGGATGACATGCGAAGTTTCCAGGTTGAAATTGTCCCGCGGACCATACAGGTTCACCGGCATCAATACGACGGTGTTGAACCCGTACTGCTGGCGGTAGGCGTGGGATTGAACGAGCAGCATTTTTTTGGAAAGACCGTAGGCCGCATTCGTTTCTTCCGGATAGCCGTCCCAAAGATTATCTTCTTTGAAAGGAACCGGCGGATCTTTCGGATAGGAGCAGACGGTCCCGATGGCGACGACCTTCTTGGCGTGCGCCTTCCACGCCTCGTGGATGATGTTGGTTCCCATCATCAGGTTCTCGTAGAAGAACTCCGCCGGGAAGTCGCGGTTGGCACCGATCCCGCCCACCCTCGCCGCCAGGTGGATGATCACTTCGGGTTTGGAATCCGCCATCAGGCGGCGGACGGAGAGCATGTCGGTCAGGTCGACTTGGTCGATCGTGGGCGCCGTGATGTGTTCGGCCCCCTTCGCCTGAAGCTGCTCCATCAAGAACGATCCAAGGAAGCCGGCTCCACCGGTGACCAGAAATCGGGTGTTTTTCCAATCCATGGGGGTTTCTCCCGTTCGTTTACTTCCGCGGCAATTCTACCGCACCCCCCGCCGCGGCGGGGACGGTCCACGGGCCTTGAATCAATGCTGAAACTGCGGTAATTGCCATGGCAAGATAGGCAATAACGATATGCCGGGGATAGTAGGTGCTTAGGCCATAGAGCAAATGGATCGCCAGGAAAAAAACCGGAACCGCCAGCCAGGGCAATTCGGACACCCTCCGGCGCGCGATCGCCCAGCCGGCCACTGCCAGCCAGCAGAAGAAGAAAACCGCCATCACCGCCAAAGTCGGCAGCATGGAGCGTGGTGCATCCGTGATCAGGAAAAGCATCCCCATTTGCTCGCGAACAATCGCGGTGACGGCGGGATCGCCCTGGAAGAACGCCAGCCAGGTGGAGGGGAGCAGGATCAGATTGACCGACATGCCGCCGCTGGTCGCCGCCAGCACCCACTCCCGGCCGAAGTAAATGTTGTGGACAAAAGGCAGCAGGGCAATCCCGAATGCCAAAACGCCGGCGAGCAGGATTGTCTTTGCATGTTTCTTCCAAGATCCTGTCACGACGAGGAAAAGGATCCATAGGATTCCAAGTAATTGATTGGGCCGGATAGTATAGGAAACACTCAGGGCGATCGTGCCGGCAAGGATTACGCCGGAAGCGGCGACACCATACAGGCCGGGGAGCGCCCAAAGCAGGAGAATCCAGGTGTCGTATTCCGACAATCCCTCACGGATGATGTTGGAAACATAGTATCCGCCCAGAAAGATCAGTCCGCACCCCAATCCGGCAAGCACGATCTTTCGTATCACCGGGAGCGCCCGTTTTTCCATCCCGCGGAACAGCCAGAACACTCCGCCGAAGTAGGCGGCCAGTTGAACGGCGGCGTACAGCATGTTCCCGTCGCCGAACAAAGCATGCTCTAAAAATTTTATATACCGATACGCCGGGATGTATGCGAACACCGATTCACCCCCGCGCAGGGAAAAGGTTGCCAGGATGGAATACGCCTGGGATTCATACGATAGCGGATCATTCCCGGCGGAGCGCAGAAGGACTTGGCCAAGACCGAAGGACCACACGCGGAGAATCGCCAAGCCGGCGGCGACGACGATGAAATAAATGGCAACGGCCCGGAGTGGGCGGAGCGCGAGGTGGGCGATCAACGCCGCACCCATCACACAAGTGATCCCGATTCCCCGAATGACGGGCGCCGCCGGAACCAGGCTGAAGAAACCGATCCCGATGGAGAATGCGATCAATGGAATCAGATCGCTTCGCAGGAATTGCCAAAACGCGGGCAGGCAGGAAAGCGCCCAAAGAAAAATCAGACCGTCCGCAAGCAGCGCGAGCAACCGCCATCCGGCGGGGGCGCTCCGGGCCGCAAGGCGGACCGTCGAATCCTTCCCCGCGGGCGATACCTTAATCGACGCGCGCGGTCCCCAGGATTCCGAATCCTGGCCGCTGCGCGATCCATCGTCGAAAGAATATTCGATTTGCAGCAGGGATTCTTCGCGGGGTGGGTCCACCTCGACAACGTTCGATTCGGCATACGCCGGCGGCAGCCCCACCCGGACATCGCCCCAGATGACCGCGCCCTCTCCGACATACTCGATCCGGATGCGATCTCCCGGCGGAATATCCGGATACCCGCTCCACTCGGCTTCGATGGGAATCCGCGGCCGGAGAATATTCCCTGCTTCCCAATCGTAGTAGTTATAGCGGTCGGTATTCAGAAAAACCAGATTCCATCCATCCTGTCCGAACCAGATGGAAGGATCCAAGCGCGTCGCCGCGAACCGTCCGAAGGGATTCTCATACGAACGTTCGCATTCCCACGCCGGAAGATCCTCGTGGGTGATACTCGTCGGCTCGGCGGAAGACCGGTAGCAACCGGCAAAACCGGCATGCTCCCCGGAAAACAGGAATGCCATCTTGATAACCAACACGGCGGCAAGCAGAACCCAAAGGCAGGCTGGGCGGATTTTCCACCGCGCCCAGAATTCCTTCTGCCATCCGCGCAATACGGGAAAGATCAAAAAGGAGAGGGCAATCACCAGCGCGGCGAATTCGGGAAGCCGGCTGAAGGGGAGCCCGTCAAACAGCTGCAGATTGGAGGAAGGGGTGCAAAGAACGATCAGGAATGCCAGGAATAAAAGGAGTCCTTGCGCCATGGCGTTTTATTTCGCCGCCTCTTTGCCGCCCGCCATTTTCCGGCGGAGGGTCTCGCGGTCTGCGTCGACCATGATCCGCACCAGATCGCGAAAGGTGGTCTTGGGGTCCCAGCCGAATTTTTTCCGCGCCTTGGAGGAATCTCCGATCAGGTAGTCCACTTCACTGGGACGGAAGTAGCGCGGATCCGTCTCGACGTATTTCTTCGGATCCAGTCCGGCATAGGCAAATGCCTCGTTGAGAAATTCCTGCACCGTGTGGGTCTCGCCGGTGGCGATGACGAAATCGTCCGGTTCATCCTGCTGCAGCATTTTCCACATCGCCTCGACGTATTCCGGCGCGTAGCCCCAGTCGCGGCTGGAATCCAGGTTGCCCAGGAACAGCTTCTGTTGCAGGCCGGCTTCGATGTATGCAATCGCCCGGGTGATCTTCTTCGTGACGAAGGTCTCCCCGCGGCGCGGACTCTCGTGGTTGAAAAGAATCCCGTTGCAGGCGTACATCCCGTACGCCTCGCGGTAGTTCACGGTTGTCCAGAAAGCGTACACTTTGGCGCACGCGTACGGGCTGCGCGGGTGGAAAGGCGTGGTTTCTTTCTGGGGAATCTCGTGCACCTTCCCGTACATCTCGCTGCTCGAAGCCTGATAGAAACGGCACGGAAGCCCCATCTCGTGGATGGCATCCAGCAGGCGGACGGTCCCTATGCCGGTGATATCGCCGGTGTATTCCGGCATATCGAAACTCACCTTGACGTGGCTTTGCGCGGCCAGGTTGTAGATTTCGTCCGGCTTCATGTGGTGGAGCAGCTTCCACAAATTGGTCGAATCCGAAAGATCGCCGTAATGCAGGAAGAGCTGCACCCCGTGTACGTGCGGATCCTGATACAGGTGGTCGATGCGGTCGGTGTTGAACGTGCTGGCGCGGCGGATCAGCCCGTGCACTTCGTATCCTTTTTTAATCAGGAATTCCGCAAGGTACGATCCGTCCTGTCCGGTGATGCCGGTGATAAGCGCTTTTTTGGGTGCCACGTTTTCCTCTCCATTTTTCTACTGCCCCTCAGACAGAAGGTATATCGTCGCATAATCGTCTTGATAGATCGGCTCTCCAAGCTCCACGAGCGTCCGTTTGTGCACGATGACGTAAACCGGGACATGATTCTGGAGGAAGTAGTCCGTCCGCAAGACCTTCTCCCAAACCGTTCCGCTTCCCAGCCCCTCCCACCAAGCGCTTAACTTCTGCGGATCCACGATGTTGAGATCGCGTTCCGCGTGAAGGACCTGTTCCAGTTCCGCCGGATCCACAAACCGCATCCGCTCGAGCAGATGCAGCCGGTTGGAATCCTCCGGCAATCCGACCTCCACGACGAGCGCGTTCGCGGGAAGATTTGCGTTCGCCCAGTAAATGTATGCCAATTCCGGCGGCAACCCCTTCATCGGCGGTATCAGATGCGTATCCCCGTCTGGAAAAGCGCGGTCGGTGGGGATGGGCAGGGCGAAAAATCCATTATCGAAACGCAGGACTTCCGCCAACCCCTTTCGTGCAAAAGCCCACCATTCCTCGGTCGCCGAAAGCACTTGCGCGATCAGGAGAAGCGCGAAACCGTAGCGCAGAATCACGCGCTGGATTCCCGTCCAGGAGCGGCGGCCGATCGCCTCGACCGCCTGCACGGCGGCCAGGACAATCACGATTTGCACGGGAATCATCCCGCGCAGCGCGAAATTCGTGTGCTGCAGCAGAAAGGCGATCGGAATATAAACCGCCGGATACCACGCGAGAAAACGCTGCCACCGCGGCATCCTGCGGCCCAAGTGTTGGAAAAACCAGGCGGCGTACAGGGCGAACGGCAGTCCGATTTCGATCAGAAGCAGGATCCCCGCCACCAACGGGAACGCAAGCAGCGTGAGTATCTGATCGAGGACGACGCTTCGGGCATACGATGTTCCCGTGGCCGCCTCGACGATCACGGCGCGGAATTCCCCCCAGCGCACGGTGCCGCTCTGCGTGATGGAAAGCGCGATCTGCGAACCGCTCAGGAGCACGAACAAGGCCGCCAATCCCAAAGCCGCAAGGATCGCGCGCCGCTGAAAGAGCGCCCGGCGGTAGAGGACCGCCCACACGAGCGCGGCGACGACGGTCGATAGGAAGACGAACGCACTGGTGCCAAAGAGAAACGCGGCGGCCACCACGGCCAGAATCCCGCGTACGATCACGTTTCCGCGTATGTTCCGCCACAAAATTAAAAGAAACAGAAACGCCGTCGCCCCTGCCAGGTGTTGCGGTTCGGTCACGAAGTTGGAAAGGAGCGCGGGGATCTGGACCTTCGAAACCAAAGCCGACGAAGTGTTCTGCCACCATTCATGGGAGAGAAGACTCGGCCCGGTGAAGAAATCAAATCCCCCCGCCACTGTGAGGAATATCAGGGCGAACCACCGGGTCTTTGGCGAATTCAGATTCATACGGATAAATGAGTACAACACGCTCAGGAAAATCAGCAGGTTTATCGCCGCATGCACGTTCAGAAGGCGCAGGAGCGATTGCCCCAGTGTCGGCAAGCCTGCCAAGACGGCCGGATAAATCCACGACCAGTAATAATAGAGCAGCGGAAGATCCGGGAAAAGGAAGTGCTGGGGGGGAATCCCGGCCCGGGCGATCGCAGTCGTTTCCGCGATGTGCCAGTACGTATCGGTCAGGACGGCCGTGCCGATTTCCCCGCCGTTGAGGATCATGTGAATGCGCGGGAGCATGGCCATCCCCGTCACCCCCATGACGAAGATGCAACCGAGGATCGTCTCCCGGCGCGAAGGGGGGTTCTGCGATCTCGAACGAATCCCCAGCACCGGACGCTTTCCCAAACGGGCAAGAATTCCGCCCGCCAGGAAAAGCACCGCCGAGAAAACTGCCAGAATCCAGAGGTTCGGTTTGTAGGCAACGAACAAGGTCGGGAGGACAAGCAGGACGGGTGTCACGACAAGGGAAATTCCGAACGGGGCAAGCCAACGCGCGAAGCGGCCGATTCCGCGCCATTCGATCAGGCTCATCAATGCGGCACCGGGAATCCAATAGGCCACGAGAACGCCGATCCATTCGATAAGCACCGACAGCATGACCATCCTCCCGGATCAGAACATGGGCAACTGCGTGGCTTCCGGCGGCGGGGGAGGCCCGGAGGGGGCCTGTTTGCGCGCCTGTTCGATCAACGCAGGCAGTTTATGGAAGTCGTCTTCGATGGATTGCTTGAGCGCCGGCTGATGCAGCGCCGCGGCGGGATGGAACATCGCCACCACCAGGCGTCCATCGATGTGTCTGGCCTGACCGTGGACGGAACTGATCTTGGACGCGCCGAAGTAGCGGGCCATGGAAAAACGGCCCAGGGTGATGATCACCGAGGGTTGGATGGCGGCGATCTGCCGGTCCAAATACGCCCGGCAGGCCTCGATCTCATCCGGTTGCGGATCGCGGTTCCCGGGCGGCCGGCATTTCACCACGTTGCAGATGAACACCTGCTCGCGGCGCATTTTAATGCTGGCGAGTAATTCCTCGAGAAATTTTCCGGCCGCGCCCACGAACGGTCGGCCCTGCTCGTTTTCGTGGAATCCGGGCCCTTCACCGATGAACAACAATGATGCATCGGCCGGTCCTTCGCCGGGCACCGCGTTCTTTCGCGAGAAGTGCAGGCTGCACGCCTTGCATACCGCCACTTCTTTCGCTATCTGCGCCAGATCTTCGCTTGCCGTCATCCGATATCCTCCGTGAAATTAATTCGCATCCTGTGTAAAGAGACCTTCGAAAAGGCATGCACCTTGTCATTGCGAGCCCGCCCTCGCGAAGCGGAGAAGGCGGGGGCGACCGAAGGGAGCGAAGCAATCTCGCCTTTTGCGAAAAGAATGAGATTGCTTCGCCCGCCCCGGTTGGGGCGGGCTCGCAAAGAAAAACTCACACCAGCTGCTCCCGATTCTCCTGCGCCCAAGCCCACAGGCGCGCGAGTCCTTCCTTGGGAGCCACCTCGGGTTTCCATCCGAGTTCCCGTTCCGCCTTGCGGATATCGCTGACATACACCCGCTGGTCCCCCGGGCGCCATTTTCCGTACCGCACATCCAAGGAGCGGCCGGACAGCTGCTCCAGCATCGGTCCCGTTTCGGACCAGATGGTGAGGGTGAAATCGGGCCCGCCGCCGATGTTATAGACCCGCCCGCGGACGGTGGCGATCTGCTCCACCGCGCGCTCGAAAGCGCGTGTCAGATCGCCGACGTAGAGCATATCGCGCACCTGTTTCCCGTCCCCGTAAATGGTGATCGGCCGGCCGAGGGTCGCGGAAATGACGAAGTGCGCCAGCCAGCCCTGGTCCTCAATGCCGAATTGCCTTTCCCCATAGATCGCCGATTGGCGGAAAACCACCGTGGGCAGACCATAGATACGCGCGTAATCACGGACGTACTGATCGCCCGCGCCCTTGGAACAGCCGTAGGGGGAATGGAAATCCAGCGGCCAGCTTTCCGCCACGCCCTGCGGCAGATCCGCCAGCCGGTAGCGGTTCTCCTCCTCCACCACCTTGGCCTCTTCCATCCCGCCGTACACCTTGTTGGTGGAACTGTAAATCACGATCGGTTTCGACCCGGAAGTCCGCGCCGCTTCGAGGACGTTGAAGGTTCCGAGCGCGTTGGTTTTAAAATCATCGCGCGGGTTCGTCACCGAAGTGGTCACCGCCACCTGGGCGGCCAAATGAAAAATCGCCTCGCGTCCCTGCGCGGCGCGCTCGATCGCGTCGCTGTCGCGGACGTCGCCGTGGATGAACTCAAGTCCGGGAACATTTTTCTGCAGCCACAGCAGGTTCGGGATGCTGCCGCGCCGGGATAGGTTGTCGAAGACGGCCACCCGGTCGCCGCGGTCGGAGAAGAATTTGGTCAGGTGCGTGCCGATGAACCCTGCCCCACCGGTGATGAGAATCTTCATTTCGTATCCTCCTGAGACGGGGATTCTCCGGATCCATTCAACCGGTCCGCCGTCATAAGCACGGCGTCCTCCCCGTTGTTTTTGTAATATCCCTTCCGAAGTCCAACCACCTGAAATCCGAATCCGCGGTAGAGGGACTGCGCGGCCTTGTTCTCCGCCCGGACTTCGAGGGTGGCACCCGTCGCTCCCAGGCCAGCCGCTTGGCGCAGCATCGCGGCGAGCAGTACCTTGCCCACTCCCCGGCTCCGCCAATCCGGATGCACGGCGAAGGTGGAGATGTGTGCCTCGTCGATCACCAGCCAGTAGCCGGCCACTCCGACCACCTGCGTCGTTTCCCGGGATTGGATGACCAGCAGATGCGACGCCGGATTTTTCCGGAGTTCGTACCAGTACGTGTTTTCCGGCCAGGGATTCGGAAAAGAATTCCGGTCGATGTCCATAACCACCGGAATGTCCTCCGGCAGCATCGCCCGGACAAGGAATTCCCCCGCCCGCTCCGCCAACTCGCGATCGATGTCCATCGCCGTCTTAGGATGCCGCCGCTTTGCGGAGAGAGTCAAGATAGATCGGTTGCAGCATCATCGGCCGGGTTTCCGGGTCGCGCCAATGCTCGGCGGTCATTTCCGCCAGCACGCCCGCCCGCCGGATATTGCGGTGCGGAGGCGCGATTTTCAAATCCCTGCGTTTGGCAAGCGCCGCTTTTCCGGTGCGGTCGATCTCTCCGCAAATCCGCGCCCGTTTCGGCGCGGCGGCGGCCAGCTCCTCCCAGGTGGAAACACGCGGTTCTCCTTCAGCCTTCCACTTCCGCGCCGACACCCGGTAGGCGCACCAGGCAATGCGTCCTCGCCCGGCCAGCAAAACCGCGACCAGTTCCTTTTCCGTCACCGGCTGCGCCCGGACGAGTATCTCGAAGGTGGGGATGCCGATGACCGGAAGATTGTGCGGAACTGCGAATCCGATCGCGAACGCCATCCCGATCCGCAGCGCGGTGTAGGAACCGGGTCCTTGCGCCACGCCCACCGCGCGGATTTCCGCCGGCTTCACGCCCACCCGGCGCAGCATCTCCTCGACCGCGGGCGCCAGCTCCACCGTGTGATGCATTTGCGCCGGCCAAGCGGACTCCGCTACGACGCGATGCCCGTCATAAAGCGCCAGGGAAAGCATCTCGGTGGCAGTGTCGACCGCGAGAATCCACTCAGCTTCCGAAAGCCAGCTTCCGAAAGTCTCGGAGGATTTCTTCCGGCCGCGCGCCTTTCCCTTCGATGCGTAAGTTCCTTCGCGTTTCATCGATCCACCGCATTTCTACTTGGATCCGGTCCCTCTCGAGCACCCCTTCGATCCGCTCCGGCCACTCCACCACCAGCGCGCCATGGTCGAGCGCCGCGTCGATCTCCAACCCCGGCCACTGGCCTTTCTGCAGGCGGAATGCGTCGAGATGATACAGCGTCATCCCATCGGCGCGTTTGTACTCGTGCACCAAAACGAACGAGGGGCTGCGAGCCGCCCGGGCGGACCCCCACCCGCGGGCCATCCCCTGCACCAGGGTGGTCTTGCCGGTGCCCAGGTCCCCATGCAGGCTGACCAAATCGCCGGAGTGTAGAAGTTCTCCGATGCGCGCGCCGACCCGTTGGGTCTGGGCCGGGCTGCTGCTGATGAAATCCACCGTGTTGGCGTCAAGGACGGGCACGATCCAATTATATGATATTCGAGTGTACTTCACGTTACTCTCCCCCTTTGGCTGCTTTAATCGCGGAGGATTCATGAAAATCGGACAAAAATTTTAGGGCGTAAATGGGGCATGGAAAAGGAGGGGGGAGAATATGGCAGGTTCCTGGCCCGACAATCGTTACCTGCGTCCTCTCCATAATTCAGGATCGGTGCAAAGGGTCGGGATAGATTCCCCGTAACTATCCCCCTCTGCCTCCCCCTCCTCCCTCTCGCATTTACATGAGGAGAGGGACATCAAGAAGTAGCTGTAAAAAAGAGACAACCTCCGGCTTTACCGGCCGGCATAGCAACGGCATCGGACCCGCAAATGGGAAATGCGGCACAGCGGATACCCACCACAGTGATTATTCCTCCGGCTTGGAATATATTTCCAGGGGAATATACACATGGAACGTGGCATACGTTTCGATCCGATATTCCACATTCCCATCCGGCGGCGTTTCGGATTTCAGGACATAAATTGCGTTCTCCGAAGGAGAGCAATTATTAATTCCGAACGTGAACCGGCCGAATTTCCCGGCGATCCGAAATTGCGCGCCCGGATCGACGTACTCTATCGTCGACAGATAATTGCGTGGATCGTCCGGCTCGACCCACAGCATGTAAACATAGGAGACGCCCGCCTGATCCGTCACGCATACCGGCACATCCGGATACCGGCTGACGCTTTGCAGCGCCGGCACAATCCCCTCGATGAACGCCTCGCCCGCCATCTCCGAATACCTTCCCCCCAGGTAAACCCGCGCAAAGAGGATTGCCAATCCCACGTAGCCGCAAGCCACCGTCCAGGCGATAATTTTGAATCTCTGGAATAGGAAATCCAGCACGGCTGCCATCATGAAAAGAATCGGAATAAACAGAAGATTAAGCCGGTTGATATTGGATTCCATGGCCATCCCGACGGTAAAAGCGGCCGCCAGCCAGATCGGCAGGATCCAAACCGGGCCGGTGACGCGGCGACGCAAGGAAAAAAGGTAAATGACAAGGCCGGCGCAGGCGATTAAAATCGCGCCGGGATACGCGTATCCGTACCGCGCCATTGTGTTCCAGATCAGCCCGTCCGTTTGCTTCCACAAAACGTCCCAAACATATTTCAGGTTGTCACCCAGGCTTCTCCAAATATCCGGGGAAAACAGGATCGCCATGTTCTGAAATCTCGCCTTGACCGGCAGCCGCGGGATGGTCATCAGCCCCACATGGATGCTGTCCCATCCGAACGTGTTCACCGCGACAAACAAAGCAATCGGCAGCGCCACCAGCAGAAACACGCCCCATCCCAAAAACATTTTTGCCGGCGTAAGCAGCCGGCTCCGGATCAGATAGACCGTCGCCAAGAGAATAAATACCGGCGTTGCCACATAGGCCGCGCCGTAGGCGTACAGGGATGCCCCGAATACCGCCATGGCCGCCGGATACCAAAAATTTTCCCGCCGGCTGAAAACCAGCATGGCCACACCCAGGGTGAATACGAAGGGAAGAATATTGTCATTCAACCCCCAGCGCGACATCATAATATGCCACGGGCTGATCGCCACGAAGAACATCGCCAGCAATCCAAAGCGGGGCCCAACGCATTTCCGCCCGATGACGTACACCAGAATCAGGGTGGCTAGGCCGGCGATCGCCATCGGCAGCCGTTCCACGAGCGGGCTCAGGCCAAGCCCGATAAAAGGCATGACGAAATACATGTACAACCCGTCCTGCCCGCTGCCCCAGGCGATGAAATTAACCGGGAAGGACACGCCGTTGTGGTCGACCCCGTAATGGTAGAGCGAGTAGGCGTCCACTCCGATCGAGGCTTCGTCCTGGTTCAACCCCGGAGGAGTTCTGCCCAAATTCCAGAACCGCAACAAGCCGCCCAACCCCAGAATCAGGAAAAACAGCACCAGGTGCGTCCGACCGCGAAGCGCGTTGAATCGATTCAGCACGTGCATTGGAATCCTTTTAGTTATAGAGTCGCATCGGGCATAAGCACATTATATGATATTTACTCTCCCGTCTTCTCATCTCCTGCTGATCGCCGGATGAAAGGATCCGGCTTTTTTCCGGGAGAAAAGTGGACAGGCTCCCACAACTTGTAGCTCACCGCAAAGGGATTAACCGGGAGCCGAACAGGTGATGGGGGATGGAACCTGCAATGGGATCATCCCCTCCGGTAGACGAGTATGGCTCCCTCCCGGTCGACAACCGAATAGGATGCTCCGGCCGTAAGCAACTGGAAGGCTTTTATTTGAATCTCCATGAGCACGCCTTTGGAGGAATCGTAGAAGATGTACTCCGGCACACCCGCTAAGCTTTCAGCCATTTTCAGGATATGGGAACCAAAGGAACGGGAAAGCGTGCACATAACCGGATCCGTGAAGTCAAGAATGTGCGTTTTATGGGTGAGGAAGAGCACCTCTACCTGGTCATCGGGCTGCGCGAAAATGGCGATGGATCGTTCGCCGGCTGCGTATTTCTCCGTGAAGGCCACAAATATCGAGACCTTGTCGTTCGATGGCAAGAAGCGATACGGATCCGTAAAGGTAAGGGCCTCTCCCGAAGAAAAATTTAAAATACTCTTTTTCAGGAGTGAATTTCCTATTCCGTATCCGAACCATGGGCTGGTCTGGACCATGCAAACCCACATGCTTGCGATGACCGTCAGCCCGAAAATCCACCTGGTCAACCGGGGGAATCTCTCCGCGGATTTCACGTTCTGGGAGATGAAAATCCAGAGTATTGCCAACATCACCAAGGGTGTGCAAACCAGGGAAATGTGGAAATCGAGGTCGTAGACAAAGAAGTAGAGATGCTGAAACAATCCAGTGATCGACAGACCCGCCATGATGGATGCTGTTTCTCCGGACAACCAGTCCCGCCGTTTCCATCCCGCGTATAGTACGGTCACGATTGTGCCGACGTACACTGCGGCTGCCACCCCCGTCCAAAAGGCATGAAAATTAATGTGGTGGCCGCCGTCTGCAGTGGAGAATCTTTTGAACACGTCAAAATAATAGGACAGGTTCGGCGGCTGTCCGGAGAATATCCATGTAGCGGCCCACCATGCGCTCCAACAGAAAAAAACCACTGCGATCTGGAGCAGGACCCGCTTGATGAAATCGTGCAGGCTGGTTTTCCGCTGACGGGAAAAGAGCACCTCCCCGATGAAAAGCAGGGCGTCCAAAGAGAGGATCGAGTAGAGAAATACCTCCAAACTCCACACGGAGGCGGCCCCTAAAAGCGCCAGTTCGACGATCCGCCAAAATCTACCTGCGCGGTTGATCCCGATCCATCCCACGCCCAGAACAAGGTATGTCAATCCATAACGCAAAGGACTTTGCCCGGGAAGGCGAAGCATGCTCGGCCAAGCCAGGGCGAAGAAGGCGAAATATAGGATCGCGCCGAGTCCGGCCAGGCTGAGGAAAATATTTTTGGTCGCTTTGTATAGGATGAGGAACAGCAAGGCGAAGTGGAGGATGTACAACACATTTAGGACGGCGGACAAACCGGCGTAGGATATCGGCAGGCGGAAGAATTCAAAGACGGCCAGCAGGAAATAAATCACCCCGACCCCATATTGGGACAATGAATTGACAAATATGGCTTTCCCGCTTGAGACATCCTGCATGGTCGCCAACACGGGGTTGAAATGGGATCGAAGAAATGGGAGTTCCGGTTGAAACACCAATCCCACTAGGAGCAGTCCGAGCAGAAGGTAGATCCACCAATGAGCCCTCAACCGAAGCCGGACGTTCTGCAGCCTTTCCGATTGCGCATATATCGTGAAAACGGCGACCATTACGGTCAGCGCTGCGATCCATCCCGATCCGTAGCGGGGTTGATATCGCTGGTAAAACCAGCCCCAAAAAATTCCGCCATAGAAAAGCGGAAGCATTGGAACGACCCGTTTGTTCATGGACGCCAGGAAGGCGGACGATGCCACCCGCTTTCGGCCAAACCACCAAGTCAGAAGAAAAGCCAGATGAACCAATACGATCCCCATTAAATATCCCACCATGGGGAATTGGAGGATCACCGTCAGCGCGATTAAAAGACAGATCCAAGGGATGACCAGGGTCACATACGCCGCAGGCAGGCCACGAACAAGCAAAGGAGTCCGCATGAGCACCCATTCGCCCGCAATGACCAGAAGGCAGAAGAAAGCGACGAGGACCGCGATCGTGATGAGGAAGGCGCTCATTGCGCTTTTCCGGGTCACCCAATCGCCGCCCAGTACGAATAATGTCGTCGGCAGGGCCGCGGCCGAGAGGATCCCTATGAGACTTAGGAGGTTATTGGGGTCGTGAATCCCGGATGGTAGGGGAAGACCACGGTCGGATGGATTATTCATCCCGTCGGACACCTGCCGTCGCGTTATGCATCGAGTAAATTAAGAACGGGCTATCCATAGCAACGCACGATATTTTACACCGGAACGAAGGGGAAGGAATGACTGAAGATTACTCTCGATCGCAAAGCGATGCCCGGTTCCTATCTCGACTCGGCTGATTTGCCATATTCTCCAGACCGATAAGATTGGAGTCCGCGAATAGATAGCGAGGATATCTTATTCAGTTCTTATGAAGGATCCATGAATATCCGATTTTTTCGTCTCTCCCCCATGGACTTCCCCATCGACTCCTCATAGAATCAATTTCACAGGAACCCTCGCATCCATGAGCCGCCTCGACCGCATTCTCGCCCTGGCCATCACTCTCGCCGCGCTGATTGTCTACGCGCTGACCCTCACTCCGAGCCTTTCCTACCTAAGCCCCGACGGCAGCGAGTTGGCGACCGTTCCTTTTGTCCTCGGCCTGGCCCATTCCCCTGGATATCCGCTCTATACCTGGCTGGGTTTCCTCTTCAGTCATTTGGTGCCGCTGGGTGACGTGGCGTACCGGATCAACTTGATGTCCGCCGTAATGGCTTCACTCGCGGCGGGCGGCCTCTTCTGGATCCTGATTCGCATTCTTCCGCAGGGAATCCCGCCGGCTTTACGGAGGGCGGTGGCCGCGCCAAGCGCGCTGTTGCTCGCCTTCTCCAAGACATTTTGGGCGCAGGCATTGATCGCGGAAGTGTATGCTCCGAACGCCGCGGGGATTGTACTAACGCTGCTGGTCCTTCTGCGCTGGGAACGCACACGCCGGAATCGTGATTTCTTTCTCTTTGCGCTCGTCTTCAGCCTTTCGCTCGGCCTGCACATTTCGGACCTGGGTTTCGCACCCGCCTTCATCGTCTTCACACTGCTTTGCCTTTTTGAACCGGCCGGCGCGCCCATGGATCCGAACGCGCAATCGATGGCCGCAACCCTCACCGGCAAGTTCCGTTCCCTGATCGCCGTTGCCCTCTTCGGTTTGTTCGGATTCTTGCTCGGCGTTGCGCAATTCCTTTGGCTTCCACTCCAGGCCAGCTCGCTGATCGACCGCGCGATGCTGCGCAGCGCACCGACGACCCTGTCCGGAATTTACAATTACACGCTGGGGGCGTTCCCGAACTTCAAATTCGCATTCCCGATCACGGCACTGCCCGACCGGCTGGTTATTTACCTCGACCTGCTGAATCAACAATTCGGCCTGATCGGAATCGGTTTGGGTATCATCGGATTATTCTCGCTGCTGGCGCGCCGCACCCGGCATTTCTTCCTCTTTGTGGGAATGTACCTGGTGCAGATCTGGTTCTTCATCCAATATAGCGCGTTCGATCTTGACGTATTCTTCATCCCCGCCCATTTGATCTGGGCCGTCTTCATCGGCTTCGGATTGTCCGAAATTCTCAACGCTGCTCAATTCCTTTGGGAAAGACGGAGTCAGATCCCGCGCCCCTCCGTCAAACGAGTCGTTGCGATCGCCGCCGCATTCATCCTGTTGTTGTTCGTCTTCCCTTCGCTGTGGAACAATTGGTCCGCGAACGATTTTTCCAAGGACACGGCGGTCAATGATTTTTATGCCGGCGTGTGGGCCTTGCTCCCCGGAAACTCCGCCCTGATCACCCAGTCGGGCGTGTTCGGCTACGATGCCTTCTACTGGCAGCTTGTCTATGATACGCGGCCGGACGTGCTCCTTCCGCTTTTGCCGGGCCCGAATCCATCGGCGAAAGATCTTGCCGGGCGCGACCTTTTTACGACGACCCGCGCGATGACGGGAAATCAGGGTCCCGGCGCGCTGCCCTCCAACCTGCTTAACCAGAATTATTGGTCGCTTCCCGTCCTGTTCGGGCAGCAGCCGGAGGAGAGTTTCGGCCGCCGCGAGACCCTGGTGCTTTATCACCTTCTCGCGGACCCGCCTCCCCTGCGTGAGCCTGATCCCCATCCGCAATTCATCACGGGGGAGGATTTTGGCCCGGTTCAACTGCTCGGTTTTGATATTTCCTCGCAGCGGATTGAAAGCGGGGATATTCTCTTTGTTAAGTTATATTGGAGGTTAAAAGCCGTCTCCACCTTGCGGGTGGAGACTCGCCTGGGAGACCTTTCCCTCGAACAGCATGAAATCGGATTCGGATTGTTGACGCGGTATGCACAGAGCACCCCATTGCCCGCGGGAAGCGTGATCGTCGATTCCTACGGGCTGATCATCCCCTCCGGCGTTCAACCCGGACCCTACGCGTTCACGATCCGGTCGACCGGCCTTGGAACCTCCCAGGGGAATTCGATCACTCTCAGCATGGTGGACATCATCAACGAAACAGGGACAATGGAACGATGGCTGCAAATCGCTGGAAAATAATTTCCGTATCCGTCGGCGGCGCAGTTCTCCTGCTGATGCTCCTGACGTCTTCCTTCGCGCTCGGGGTGTACGTTGGCGAACATGGCTGGACCCGCGATGGATTGAGTTATTCCGGTCCAAACATGGGCAACCCGGTGGGGCCCAACAACCGGCCGGCCCAGGGCGGTCCCGCGCCGGCGATTACCCAACAAGCGCCGCTCGTTCCCGGCGGTCTGCCGTCGGGGCGGCCGAATCTGACCGGGCGCATCCTGCGCATTCATCCGCAAAGCATCGAGGTGACATCCGCCAGCGGGCCGCGGGTGATTCTCGTAACCGCCCAAACGCGCTTCCTGGAACAAGACGGCCGGACGATCACGTTGAAGGATCTGCTGAAGGGGGATTTAATCGCGGTCTACGGGCTTACGACGGGCGACGGCGGGGAATTGCAGGCGGAATTCATCGTCCGTCTGCCGGCCAAACAGTAGTTGTTGTCGCGGAAAAAGAATCCACGAAGGACACGAAGAGCACGAAGGAGAAAACAAATCATTAGTGCCCTTCGTGCTCTTCGTGGATGATTAATAGATTAGGTTAATCCGAGTATCACCGCTGTCATCTTCACATGCAGGGCGGGATTGGCCGCAATCACCGACGGGGATTCGGTCATATAGGGACTCTCACCGTCCATGGCGGTCACACGCGCCCCGGCCTCCTCGGCGATCAGCCCGCCGGCGGCCACGTCCCACGGCGCCAGCCGCATCTCCCAATAACCGTCGAATCTTCCGGCGGCAAGGTAGGAAAGATCAAGCGCCGCCGAACCCAGACGCCTGACCCCCCGGCTGCGGACCGCGAACTTTGCAAAGTAATCCAGGTTGTTCTGCGGATTCGACCAGGCGTCATACGGGAAGCCCGTCACCAAAAGGCTTTTCCCGAGTTCTGCGGTCGCGGATACATGCACGCGGGCCGTCCCGCAGTACGCCCCTTTGCCGCGTTCCGCCCAAAAACATTCTTTGCGGGTTGGATCATAGACAACGCCCAGTTTCGTGCGGCCGTCCTCCCGCAGCGCGATGGATACGCTGAAGATCGGCAGCCCGTGGGCGAAATTGGTCGTCCCATCCAGCGGATCCACCATCCAAATAGGCCCGTCCCCGGCGCCCGCCTGCCCTCGCGCCTGCCCTCGCGCCCGCCCTCGCGAAGCGGGGGAAGCGGGGGTGCGCCCGCTTTCTTCGGCGAGGATGTGATGTCCCGGGAAGGCCTGATGAATTTTTCCAAGGATAAATTCCTCCGAGCGGCGGTCGAATTCCGTGACCAGATCGATCTCGCGGCGTTTGTGCTCGACCCGCAGACGCGTGCCGAATCCTTCCATAAGGATTTTGCCGGCGGCTTTTGCCGTGCGGATTGCGAATTCCGTTTCCGCGCTTGGCTTTCCCAAAGGATTCACTCCTTGATCCAGCGGCTGACCGTTTCCAAATGGCTGGTCTGCGGAAACATGTCGATCGGAACGACGGCGGTCAGCCGGTATCCCGCGCCGGAGAGGATGCGCGCATCCCGCGCCAGGGTGGACATATCGCACGACGCCATCACGATCCGCGGGGGCGCCGCGTGCAAGAGCGCTCGCATCGCGCGCGCGGTCAGTCCGCTCCGCGGCGGGTCGACTACCGCCAGATCCGGTTTCTCCGCAATCGCCTCGAGCGCCGCTTCGGCGGACGCGGCGTACAGTTCAACCGTATCGAACGAATCCAGATTGAGTTCGAAATCCGCCGCCGCCAGCGGGGATTCTTCGATCCCGATCACCCGCGCCGCGCGTTCGGCGAGAAACGCGCTGAATAAACCCGTGCCGCAGTAGAGATCCAATACGGTTTCGTTCCGCGCCGGATCGGCCAGCTCCATCACCGCTTTGACCATCGCCGGGATCTGCGCGGTGTTGACCTGGAAAAAACTGCCGGCCGAAACCGTGAACACCCGGCCGAGGATTGCATAATGCAAAGGCCCGCCGGCAAGGTAGACCATCCCTCCCTGCGGATCTAGCCACGCGGCGGATACTGCGGACTCGACGCTCACCTCCGGCAGTTGCCCCGCATCCCCCTCGAGCACGATCATTTCATCGTCGTCGGAAGCCCGGAACCCGATTTGGCGCAGCCCGGGAAAGGATTCCCAATCCAACGTTTTCCACAAATCCAGGAGCTTTCCCTCCGGCAGGTGGCACTCGTCCACCGGCAGGACCGAATGCGTCGCGGGGCGGAAGAATCCAAGCCGGTTTCCCTCGGCCGGCGTGCACTGAATATGATTTCGATAGTTCCACTCGCTGGGGGACGGCAGCGTCGGCCGAAGCGGAACATCAGCAATCCCCCCCAGGCGCTGAAGCTGCTCGCGCAGGACCGCTTCCTTGGCCCGCACCTGGCAGGCATACCCCAGGTGTTGAAATTGGCATCCGCCGCACTGGCCGAAATACCGGCAGCGCGGTTTAACCCGGTCGGCCGAGGGCTCCATGACCTCGATCAACCGCGCCCGGAAAAAGCCCTTGTGGGATTCCCCCGGTTCCACGCGAACCCACTCCCCCGGCGCGGCATACGGCACGAATACCGGCCTGCCGTCAGGCGCGTATCCCATGGCGTCTCCGCCGTGGATGATCTTTTCTATTCGGATTTCCATCCGGGCTTTTTCCGCCTTCCCTCAAGCGAGCGCGTCGCCGCCCCTACCCAATAACTCCCGCCGCGACGAGGATCGTAAAGGTGGCAACGAACCAATGAATGAGGAATGGATACAGGAAGGAACGGGTCCGCCACGCCACCCATCCGAATGCAAATCCTCCGAAAATGGTCGAAAGCGTTTCCACGGCCGGCTTGGTGATGTGCGCCATGGCGAAGGGAACCGCCTGCAGCCAAAGCGCGTGAACGCCGAATTTCCGTTCGTATCCGAACAGCAGGAATCCCCGGAAGAAAAATTCCCACCCCAGCAAGTCCAGGAACGTCATCCACGGCAGGATCCGTGTGGCTTGCCAGGAGTAATAGTTGCGCATGGCCGGATCGGAACGGCCGATCAGCCAGAGGATTGGCGCCATGATGAGGACGGCCGCGCCGGTGATGAGCAGGCCCGCCTTCCAATCCCCCAGGGTGAAGCCGTATTCCCTCACCGGTTTGCGGAAGCCGAAGATGATCATCGCCAGGGGAATCAGCAGGTATAACGCCAAACCGTCGATCACGGGCACCGGCGTAAGCGGGTAATAGTAATCCACCATCAGGAGCAACGTGCTGGCGATGGTGATCGCTACGATCTCCCGGTCGAAGGTCAGTTCCTCAAGCCTAAGCCATTTTCTGATCATGGGATCCGTTCCCGTCCTTTGAGTCAATACGGAAAATACGTTTCGTTGCCGCCGGGTCCTAAAAGCGCCGCCAAATGGGCGGAATCGGAAATCAGTTCATATCCCCAATTGAAAAGAAGAAGGATGGAAACCACTGCAGGCAGCAGCCACTTCCGCCACCCGAACGGAGCGCGCAGCGACGCGAGGATTTCGCGCCGGCGCAGGAACGCCGCGGCGGCAAGCACCGCGAAAAAAGGAATCAACGTCATATGGAACCGTTCTTCTGCGAGAATTATGAGATGGGGAGTGATATAAGCCGCCAGGAACAGCGCGACGAGGGTTTTCGCGTCCGAGCGCGGCACCGCCGCGGCGCCGAACGCCGCCGACGGCACGAGGAAAACCAGCGGCAGCAGGAAAACCGCCGCGATCGCCAAAAGCAGGGGCGTGGGAATGTAACCGAAGAAATTGCTGGAATAGAAAAATTGGATCGCGCGCCGTTCCAAACCGAAGAAATACCCGGCTTTGCGCACAATTAATTCCGGGATCCGCCCCGGATCATCGCGGATGAACTGACCGGCCTTCTGGATCCCCACCGTATCGCGGTCCATATCGTTGAAAATCGTCAACAGATCCGTCGAGATTCCAAACTGAAACGTCCCGGTGCTTTTCGGGTGGTACCCCATGTAGAGGTTGTATCCCAGCGAGACTTCGACGAATGCCGGGCGGCCCGCCAGGATGGTGTTTCGCAGCGCCCAAGGAAAAACCAGCCCTGCGGCGGCGCACGCGAATACGACCGCACCACGGAGGCTTTTCGCGTTTCGCCAAATCCAGTACATCGCGAAGGGTATGAACAACGTGAACACCGACCGGGTGAGGATGGCCATCCCGGCTACCGCGCCGGCGAGGGCGAACCACCGCACCCCGGGCCTGTCCCAGACGCCCGGTGCGGAAGCGGATGGACCACCGCCGATGGTGTTCCCTTGCGCCCCGCGCAGGAGGAGCAGCACGCTGCCCAGAGTCAGGACGAAGAATAAATTCTCCGTCGCCAGCGCCAGCGGATACAACGCAAGGATCGGGTAGCCCGCTACAATCCACGCGCCGATGCGGGCGGTGCGCTCATGCTCGGGATCCAGCCTGCGTCCCAGGGCATAGGTCATCGGGGCCAGCAGCGCGTTGAGCGCGGCCTGCGCCAGGCGGGCGATGAAGAACCGGTGCGTCAATCCGCTGAAAAAATAAATGACGGCCAGGAAGATCGGGTACATCGGCCCGCGGAAGGCAGCCTCGATCCCCCGCGGATCGTACGGCACATTGGTTAAATCCACCGCAATGTATGGCCGGATCAAATCCAGGTCCGGTTCGGAATACCAGCGGAAACCGTTTCCCGAGACCAAACTGCGCGCGAGCATGTCGTATTGGTGCATGTCGTCCAGTCCGATCCCCAGGTTGAAAGCAAACAGGACCGGAACCAGCCGGATGACGAGCGCCACGATGAAGAATCGCTTTGGGATTTTTAATTCCATTCCGCATCTCCCCAACCGCCCTTCATTTTACTATGCGCCAGGGCGCGCCGATGCAAGGCCGCCTTGTCCAAATTTATTTTTGAGGGGTGTGAATGGAAAAACGAGGAGTTATTTCGATCCCCTACGGGTGTCATCTCTCGACCAGGGAGAAGGGTTCTCTGCCGGAAGCCGTCTTCTGGGATTGGAAAAGGAAGGGATATGGGCCGCGGGACCAAGGATGACTCGTAACGCTTCCAGAGCGTTCTCATCATATTCGCAATGGCGGCAGATATCGCAAATCCATGCCGGAAAATTCGGGATAATCACAAGCGTTCCCTCCAATTTCGCGTAATAGGGAACGGTGCTGTGTCCCAGCGTGCCCACCTGACATTCCGGGCAACTCTCCTTCAGGTTGATCAAATTCCGTCCGTCCGTCATGCGACACTCCAGCCTCTACACGATCCGCGCGCGAAGATGGGAAACTCGCACCCGGGAAAGGGGCGAAGGATATTGTACCGGAAAGCGGCTTCCTCCACCGGCGTCGCGTCCGGGTCGGTCGCTTCATTTCTCCAATCCAACGGACCCCATTCCGAGGGGGGCCAATAAATGATCCAGGCCTTTCCCACAACTTCTTTCATTGAAACGGGCCCGAAGGAGCGGGAATCCAGCGAAAGTCCCCGATTATCGCCCATTACAAACAACTCGTCCGCACCCAGCTGCCAGCGGTTATCCGGCGACGTGGTTCCGGAGGTGTAGTGTTCCTCCAACATTATTCCGTTGATCCAAACCGATCCATCCCGGATTTCCACTGTCTCCCCCGGCAGGCCGATCACCCTTTTTATCAGATCGTCGGTCTGGGCATTGGTCGGGGGGAGGAATACGACGATATCCCCGCGCCGGGGGGAACCCAGTTTATACGTCAGCCGGCTGACGACGATCCATTCTCCGCTGAGCAGGGTCGGCCGCATGCTCGGACCCTCGACAACCACCCGCGCGGTCACCAGGCTGATGACGAGATAAAACGCTCCGGCAAGCGCAAGCGTTTGCAGGATTTCGAAAACGATCGCGCGCAGCCGGGATTTGGGTTTTTCCGGCGCCACCGCCTGCGGAAGGTACGATCCTTGTTTCATGACACCTCGGAAGTCGGAGATACGCAGCCGCCGGTAGATTTCCCAACGACAGCGGGGGAGATTATACGGCTTCGCGGCGCGGGATGTAAAGGAATCGAATTGGGAAATGATTTTGCACTCATCCAAGGATTTTCTAAAAAAGCCGCAAAAAGGATATGGAATAATTCCGTCTCTTCTGCGGCAATTCTCCTGATATTCGATGAGCGCGTGTGTCCGACCGCGAACGCAGACTTAGGATTTCTTTCGGAAGGAGAAGACCAGCGGGGTTCCCAGAAACGCATAATGCTTGCGAATTTGGTTTTCGAGGAAACGGCGGTAGGAAAAATGGACCAGAACCGGATCGTTCACGTGGAACAGAAAAGTCGGTGGGTCGGCTTTCACCTGCGAACCGTAAGAGATCTTCAATTTCCGGCCCGCATGCGACGGGGGTGCGTGTTTCGCCTGCGCTTCCCGCAGAATCCGGTTTAATTCAGAGGTGGGAATTCTCACCAGCCGCTCTTCCTGGACCCGCAACGCCATCGGCAGAATATCCCCCGTGCGCTGACCGGTTTTCGCGGACACAAACAGCACCGGAACATAATCCAAAAAATCCAGCTCTTCGCGAATCCATTGTTCGAAGGCATCCTGGGAACGCGAGTCTTTCTCCACCGCGTCCCATTTGTTGACCACCACCACCGTGCTGCGCCGGGAATCGGAAATGAAACCGGCGATGTGCGCATCCTGCATGGCGATTCCCTGCGTGGCATCCAGCACCAGAAGCGCGACGTCCGCGCGCTCGATCGCCCGCAACGAACGCAACACACTGTATTTTTCCACCCCCGGTTCGATCTTCCCCCGGCGGCGGATTCCGGCGGTGTCGATCAAGACGACGGGCGTTCCCTGAAAATCCACAAGGGTATCCACGGCGTCGCGGGTCGTGCCGGGGATCGGGCTGACGATCACCCGTTCCTCTCCCAGCAGACGGTTGAGCAGGCTGCTCTTGCCCACATTCGGTTTGCCCACAATGGCGATGTGGATTCGATCTTCGACCTCCTCCGTCTCCGGAACGGCGGGCAACATCGCCGTCAGCGCATCCAGCAGATCCCCCACCCCGGTTCCGTGCAGGGCGGATACGGGGTAAGGATCCCCCATCCCCAATTCATAGAATTCGGCGGCCTGCTCCCGGCGGGAACGGTTCTCGCACTTGTTCACCACCAACAGGATCGGCGTGGCGGATCCCCCTTCGCGCGAACCCTGCTGCTTGCGGAGAATCTCCGACACCTCGCGGTCGGGATGCGTCACCCCGGCGTCAGCGTCGACCAGGAACAGCACCAGGTCCGCGTCGCGGATCGCCATTTCCGCCTGGGACCGGATTTGCTGGATGTAATCCACCGATCCGACGGAGAGCGGCTTTCCGTGCCGGAAAAACTCCGGATCGATTCCGCCGGTATCCACAATATCGAACATCCGCCCCTGCCACTCGCCTTCCGCCATCAACCGGTCGCGAGTCGTGCCGGGAGTATCGTCGACGACGGCCAGGCGCTGGCCGACCAGACGGTTGAAGAGGGTGGATTTGCCGACATTCGGCCGGCCCACCAGGGCGACGATCGGTTTACGCATCGGATGTTTTCGCTAGGAAGGATTACTGCGTCGGTGTCGCTGTTTCTTCCACGATCACCACTTCCACCTGCTCCGGCGAGAGGGTTACCAGCTGCAATTCATTCGGCTTGTTCACTTCCGGGGTCAATTTGTACGTACCCGGGCCCTTTCCTTTCAGGTCCAGGAAGACATCGATATCCGCCGGTTTAAGCGACCAAATGATGGGAGCGGGACCCGAGAGGATGACATCCACGAATGCCGGCGAGAGGGTAACCGACAATCCCGGCTCCAAACCCTGGAAGCGGATCGGCCGCGAGATGGTGATGCTGTCTTCGATGGCGGAGATGCTCACCTGGACGATGATTTTCGGATCCCCCACCACCTGGACGCCGGCGGGCAGGACCAGAGAAAGCGATCGGGTGATATCGGCCGAAGCCCCGGAAATATCCAGCGGCTGAGTCTCCACATAACCGGGAAGAGCCCGGATCACTTCCGGATCATCAGAATAAAGGGTCACCACCTGCGGATTGATGGTCAATCCGGTCAGCCGGTATCCGCTTTTCACCACACCCAGCAGGGGAACCTTCACCACCAGGTCGCGGTATCCGCCAAGCTGCTGCACGGGGACCGAGATGGAAACCGCCGCCGGATCGATGGAAACGCCGGTGACGACGTTCCCCTCCGGATCCAGCGGCACGAGGGCAACACTCTGATCCGTCGCGCTGCGCATCCCTTCCACGTCGACCGTGGCGACGATTTCGGCAATTCGATCCACAAGCGATTCCGGTCCGGATACAATTACGGTCTCCGGCGACAGGGTGGGCGTGCCGGCTTGAAATCCCGGCGCCAGGTTGCCGGCCAGTTGAACATGGACAGCCATGGAGCGGGTGGCCAGGCGGTCGATGAGAATCCGCAGCGTATCGGGATCCACTTTTTCCACCAGCACCGGAGAGATATCCGTCTGGATGCTCACCGGAACCGAATATTCGCCTTCGGTTTTTCCCGTCAGATCCAGCCGGGCATGGATGTTTTCCGGCACGAGCTGATCCCAGATCGAACGCGGCGCGCGGATCGTCACCTGGACTGTGGTGGTTTCGTATCCTTGTGCGACCAATCCCTGCTGAAGCCCGACCACTTCCACCATAAGCGGCGCGGAGAGGGTCCGGGTTTCATTCGGGTCCTCGGTGGATACGGCGTTCACCCACACCGCTAAGGCGAGAATGGCGGCGAGCAGAAAAGAAAAAATATTGGCTCCCAGGGAGAGCAGTTTCTGCTTCATTCGGAATGCCTTTCTTCCCCGTCCATACCCTCCCCATCCGCTTGCCGGGTGAGGACTCCCGCTCCCTTCCGTCGAAACAGCGGCCAGGGGATGATCGGGGAACGCGATACATTCCGGGTGAACGCCAGCAGGATGTTCTGCAGGCGTTGCGGATCAAGCCGCCGGATCATGCGGCCGTTATGGGCCACCGAGAGGATGCCCGTTTCCTCTGAGACCACCACCGCCACGGCGTCGCTCACTTCGCTGATTCCCAGCGCCGCGCGGTGGCGCAATCCCATCCGTCGTTCCGACGCGGCGAGCGCGTTGCCGGAGGAAAGCGGCACGACGCATCCGGCGGCGAGGATCCGTTCGCGGCGCAGGATGACCGCGCCGTCATGCATCGGCGTATTCGGGTAGAAAATCTGCAGGAGCAGTTCTGTCGAAACGTCGGCGTCCAACCGCAGTCCGGTGCACGAAAAATCATCCAGCCCGACGTCGCGTTCGATCACAAGCAGCGCTCCGTGCCGCCTTTCGGAAAGCCGTTTGGCGGCGGCGACAACCGCCTGAATGTAGGGCGGAATTTCCGTCGCCGGCGACGCGCGGCGGAAAAAGTCCGCCCGCCCCACCCGCTCCAGGGTGCGACGGATTTCCGGGGCGAACACGACCGGGATGACGATGAGAAGCGCCGGGAGAATGGTCTGTAGAATCCAGGAAACCGCCGGAAGCTTGGTTATGCTGGTCAGGAGCGCGACCCCGACGATCATGATCGCGATCCCGCGCAGAACCGTGCCGGCCTGAGTGCCCCGGAATTGGGTCAACACGATGAAGAACAGCAGCGCGACCAGGCCGATATCCAGAACGTCATACCATTGTATTCGCTCGAACAGGAAGAGGATGTTCTGGACGATGTGAGTCATCGGATATGGTCAGGAAACGGAGCCGGATTCCAATTTTTGAAGCAGATCCTGATATCCTTCCGCGTTGGGCGGGCGTAACGCGAGGATCGCGCGCACCGTAAGAATCGCGTCGGGGATGTTGCCGGCTTCCACCTGCGCATCACCCAGCGCGTCCAGTTGCCCGATCGCTTCGGCGATCCGCCCCCGCTGCTGATAGGTCTCCGCCAGTTTCCGCCGAAGCAACGCCTCCTCCGGGCGGACGCGCACCAATTCCTCGAGCCATGCCAGCACCTGGTCCTGGCGTCCGATCCGGGTCCACTCGCGGGATACGCTGTCGATCAAATTCTGCGCGTCGGTGACTTTCCCCAAGCGCATCATCAGGTCCACCAGCTGGGTGCCCGCTTTTTCATCGGTTGGGTCGAGTTGTTGCAGGCGCTGGAAGGTCTGCAACGCAGCCCGGTAATCGAGTCGCTGCATATACAGGTCGCCCAGCCGGTAGAGAAGTTGGATCTGCCAGGATTTGTCGGCGTTGTTCCGGATCGCAAGCATCAGTGCGGACTCGTACGTCTGGCGCGCCCCTTCCAGATCCGCGAGTTGCGTGTACACATCCGCCAGGTCGAGGTAGAAACTCAGCGCGCTTCGCAGGTCACCCTGTTGCACCAGCAGGTTGATCAACTCGGTGCGTGAATTCACATCCATCGGGTTTATCTGCAGGACGCGTTCATAGGTCTTTGCGGCCTGCAGCGTTTCGCCCCGGATCCGGTAGGTCCGCGCGATCAGCGCCAGTTTGGAAAGCGCCTCCGTTTGTTTGTCTTCCTTCAATTGGATTTCCGTGATGCGCAAGTGCAGCGGCAGATACGTCGGACCATGGTCGAGGGCGAGCATCGCCTGTTCCATCGCTGTCCGCCAGAAACCGCGCTGTACGGCCAGATCCAGGTAGCCCATGGCTTCGATGAGGGCCTGCGGTTTACCGAGCGAGAGCATTTCGGCCAGCGGAGCTGTCCCGGGGGCATCCGATTGCGCATCCAACTGGGCACGCGCCAATCTCAGGCGGCTTTCCCAATCCGGGGATGTCAACAGGGATTCGATCCGCTCTCCCGTTTGATTCCATTGATCCCCTTCCTGCTCGGATTCCGGGACTTCGAGAAAGGCCTCGTAGGTGCGCTGCAGGGCATCCCGCTGGTCTTCCGGGACGGTGTTCATATCCGCCAGGCGCAGCGCGGAGAGAAAATGAATGGCCGACTGGTACGGCTTTCCCGAATCGCGGCAAGCCCGGCCGAGGATGTAATGCGCACCCATCGAGAGGTCCGGGTGTTCGACCGCTTTTTGCAGCGAGAGCATCGCCTGCTCCAACTGCCCTTCCGCCAGCTGCAGCGTGCCGAACAAAAACGACGCCGCCGGATGCTCGAAACCCACCCGGAAGGCGCGGTCAAAATATTGCATGGCTTCCTTTTGCTGCTGCCGGGAATAAGCATCGATGGCCAGGGCGAGGTACCGGTTTTGGTCGGCGTGTGCCGACGACGCCTTATCCTCACCGCGCGTGAATTGGTCGATGGATGTGCGCCGCTGATCGAAAGTGTCCCTGTCCGCCTCGAAAAGTTTTTCGGCCAGGACCGCCATCGCCTTCTTCTGCGCCGCGTCCTGAGGGCTGGTGGAGCGCTGTTCCAGGCTGGTCGTCGCCGGCCGGGGCGCCGGAGCGGCCGGCTCCGGCTGCATACCGGGCGGCGTCAGCATTCCGGTCATGCCCGGTTTATAGGGTGCTGGAATGGCGAGCATCTTGCCGGACTTCAACGCCGAACGAGCGCGGGCAAGTTCCGGGGAATCGGGGAGGATTTTCATCCCCTGTTCGACGGCCTGCATCGCTTTTTCGGGCTGGCGGGCGCGTTGCATGATGGCGGCAAGAGCCAGGTATTCGGTAACCGCCTGCTTGGGCTGCCCCGTCCGTTCGAATGCCAGCGCCAGCCTGGATCGGGCAACCATGTTTTCCGGAACCAGCCGCGCGGCGGCCAGCCAGTTATCGATGGCCTTGTCCGCCTCATGCGAGGCGAGGAAGAGTTCCGCCGCACTCAGCCGGAGTTGGACCGATTCCACGACCTTGCCGCTGCGCTCCAGGATTTCAGCGATCTTCTCGTGCGGAATCGGATTATGCGAATCGGTGCGGATGGCCTCCTGGTACACCGATTGGGCCTGCTCGAGTTGCCCGCTTTGCATATAGGCCAGGCCCAAATGGTCCATCGCCACCGGGTCGCCGGGGAATTCTGTCAGGGCGCGTTGGTAGGCGGTGATCGCCTGCTCCCACTTCTGGTCCCAAGCCGCGCTGTTCCCCTGCCTGAGCGCTTGTTCGTACACTTCTCGATTACCGGCCATTCGTCCTCGAAAGTTTCATCTCAGAGTATAGCATACCGAGGAAGCAGCCCATTTCCCGGATATATTTTTTTTAAAGGGATTTTTTTTATCGGCGGTTCGGGGGGATCGCCCTGAAATCGGGATGGGATGGATTGTCCGCATGCGCCGATGGGGTGCGAATCCGACGGTCGGAAGAGGCTACCCGACGTGAGGCCGATTGGATGAATCGAGGGAGGTGCGAGGAAGAACCGGAAGCGCCGTCCGCGCAGGCGGATTTCCCGGGGCGGGAGGAATGCGCTATTCCAACCGTTTAAAATGTTATTCCTCCGGATACTTCAGTCCCCATTCGCCGCGGATGGCGTCCAAGGTTTGCATGATGTGAAGCGTCTCCTCAAGCGGCATCACCCCGCTTTCCAGTTTGCCGCTCCGCAGGCAATCCATCACTTCCAACGCCTCGTGGGCATACCCGTTGCCGAGGTAGGGCATCGAAATTTCTTCCTCCGCCTGTCCCGATCGGGTCAGGGTGATGGTGTTTGCGAACCACCATGGGCGGTGGATCCGGATCCGCCCGCCCGTTCCGATAATGTGCGCTTCCTGGGGGGATGTGAACCGCAAGGAACACGAGACAACCGCCAGCCGGCCGGCGGAATATTCCATAATCGCCGCCGATTGCTCGTCCACCCCGGTGGAGCCGAGCGTCGCCGCCGAAACCAGCCGCCGCGGGACTTCGCCGAACACCATCGAGGCCAGGGAGACCGGATACACTCCGAGGTCCAGCAACGCGCCGCCGCCGAGCGCCGGATCGAAGAGCCTGCTTTTCGGATCAAACGCCGGTCGGATACCGAAGTCGGCCTGCACTTGACGCACTTCCCCGAGCGCCCCTTCCGCCAGCAGGCTGCGGATCTTCACGAAGATGGGGAAGTAGCGGGTCCACATCGCTTCCATGAGAAAGATCCGCTTTTTCCGCGCCAGGGCGACGACTTCTTCCGCCTGGCGCGCATTGATCGTAAACGGTTTTTCGCACAATACCGCCTTTCCGGCGGATAAGCACCCGAGGGCGTTTTCCCGGTGCAAAGTATGCGGGGTCGCGATATACACCGCGTCCACTTCCGGATCATCCATAAGCGCCGCATAGCTTCCGTGGCGGTGCGGGATATTCCATTTCGCGCCGAAGGCTTCCGCGGAATCCTGCGTGCGTGATCCCACGGCGGTCATGCGCGCATCCGGCAGGATATCCAGGGCTTCCGAAAATTTTTGGGCAATCCCGCCCGTTCCCAGAATTCCCCAGCGTATGGTTTTCATGTTCCTCGCTTTCGATCCAGCCTAGAACCCTTCCAGCTTCGAAAGGTCCGCCACGCCGTCCGGCAGGCGGGCGATGATCTGCAGCATTCCAAGGCGGTTGTTGCGCGCAACCGGGTCGTCGGTCATGACCAGCACGTCCTCGAAAAATTTCGAGATTGCCGGAATATGCGGAACAAACACGTTCAGCAGATTATCCACCGAAAGGGTGTTGGTGTTTTTCAATTCCGCCGCATCCTCGGACATCTTCCGGCAGACTTCCCACAACGCGCGCTCCGACGATTCGCTTAACCGCTCCGCATCCACCGGGAAGGATTCCTTGTATTCGCGGGTGATGCGTACGCAGCGCGCATACGCCGCGAGGGTCGTCGGCCAATCCGGCTTGTTCACCCAGCGGGTCAGTTCTTCCGCGGCGCGCCGCGCCATGACCGGATTGCCCGCTTGCGCCGCGAGTACCGCTTCCACAACGTCATGCCGGAATCCCTGATCGGCCAGCACGCCGCGCAACCGGCCGGCGAGGAAATCCAACATCTGGGTTTGGACGGCTTCGGAAACGGGGATGGGTTGGAGTGACGCCGCGAGTCGAATCCCTTCGCGCAGGTCGAAGGAAATCTCGCGCGTCAATAGAATCTGGATCACACCCAGCGCGGCGCGCCGCAACGCGAACGGATCGCGCGTTCCGGTTGGCGCCAAGCCGGCGGCGAACAACCCGGCGAGAGAATCCAGGCGGTCGGCGATTGCTACCGCGGTGCCCGCGGGCGAATCCGGCACCGCATCCTCCGCGCTGCGCGGGAGGTAATGTTCGAAGACGGCTTGGGCGACCTCGACCGGTTCGCCGGAATCAATCGCATAGTAGCGGCCGATCACACCCTGCAGCGAGGTCATCTCCACCACCATCTGCGTCGCCAGATCCGCCTTGCACAAATGCGCGGCCCGCGCCGCGGCGGCGGTTTGAGCCGGCGTCAGATTCAAGGCCGGTGAGAGTTTTTCCGTCAGCCGTTCCACGCGCACGCATTTGTCGAGCATCGAACCGAGCTTGGCCTGGAAAGCAAGCGTGGAGAGCCGCGGGCGGAACGCCTCGAGCTTCTTGCGGTGGTCTTCGCGGATGAAAAACGCCGCATCGGCGAACCGCGCCCGCAGCACATGCTCATTCCCCTCGCGCACGTTCCCCTCGCCCTCGCCCTTGCCGTTTCGCACGGTCAGAAAATGCGGAAGCAGTTTTTCGCCGCTTTGAACCGGGAAATACCGTTGGTGCTTGCGCATCACGGAAATCAACACTTCGCGCGGGAGTGACAGCGAATCGGTGTCGAAACCGCCGAGGAGGACATGCGGTTCCTCGACCAGATCCGTCACCTCTTCGAGCAATCCCGGCTCAAGGGAAACTTCGCCGTGCACTTTCGCCGCCAGCGCCTTCGCTTGCTTCAGGATGCGGTCTGAGCGGACCGCCGGATCCGGTTCAATTCCGTTTGCGCGCAGAATTTTTAAATAATCCTCCGCTTGTTTAATAACGATCTCGGGCGAGTTCAGCGGGCGCAGCCCGCGGGTTACTTTGCCCGATCGGATGCCGAACCATTCCACGGGGACGATCTCGGTCCCCAGCAACGCGGTCAACCAGCGCACCGGGCGGGAAAACGCCGGCGCGGTATCGTTCCAGCGCATGACTTTGGGGAACTGAAGCGAGGAGACGAGCCCGCTCAGCAACTCCGGCAGCACTTCCAGGACCGGCTTCCCCCGTTCCGTCCGCCGCAGGACGATATATCCGTTTTCTTCGCGGAGTAATTTCGGACCGGCTTTATTCTTCGCGGCGAAACCGGCCAGGGCCTGCGAGGGAGTGCCGTCCGGCTGGTAGGCTTTGGATACGGGCGGCCCCTTGATAACGAGTTCCACACTCTGCTGGTCTGGAGCCAGACCGCGGACCACCGCCGTGATCCGCCGCGGGGTCCCGTAGATGGACATCTTTCGGTAGGCCAGGCGCGCTTCTTTCAAAGCGGCCGCCATTCTCTCCGCCATCTGTTTCCGGGCCGAGGCGCAGTCGCCTGCGGGCAATTCCTCGACGCCGATTTCGAAAAGCAGCGTCTGAGGCCGGGCGGGCGTTTTAATTTTCTTCGCCCGGGGCGGCACCGGCGCCGGTTTCGAGATGGGATGGAATTTCCCCTTCAACGGGAATCCTTCCTGCTCTCTTCCTTTGAGGTAGGTTTCCGCCACTTGCCTTGCCAGGTCGCGCATCCGGCCGAAGAAGTTGGCGCGCTCGGTCACCCCCACCGCGCCGCGGGCGTCAAGCACGTTGAAGGCGTGCGAGCATTTCAGGACGTATTCATGCGCCGGGAGAACCAGCCCCGCCGCCAGCGCAGCGCGCGCCTCGGCTTCAAAGATTTCATACGATTGCCGCAGCCGGTCGACGCCCGCCACCTCGAAATTGTAGGTGCTTTGTTCGCGTTCGTTTTGCAGGAAAACGTCGCCGTAGGTGACCTCGTCCAACCAGCCGATGTTCTTGAAATGCGAGACCCTCTGCAGTGCCATGAGGATCCGTTCCACGCCGTAGGTGATCTCCACCGAGGGGATGGGCAGTTCGATTCCTCCGGCTTGCTGGAAGTAGGTGAACTGGGTGATCTCCATCCCGTTCAGCCAAACCTCCCAGCCCAATCCCCACGCGCCGAGCGCGGGAGCTTCCCAGTTGTCCTCCACAAACCGCACATCGTTCCTGTGGATGTCGATCCCCAGTGCTTCCAGCGACCGCAGATAGACTTCCTGTGGATTGCCGGGATCCGGTTTGAGAATGACCTGGAACTGATAAAACTGCTGCATCCGGTTCGGATTTTCCCCATAACGGCCGTCGGCCGGGCGGATGGAAGGCTCCACATAGGCGACGTTCCAGGGTTCGGGTCCGAGGACGCGCAGGTAAGTGGCCGGGTTCATCGTCCCGGCGCCGACCTGGATGTTGTACGGCTGCCAGATCAGGCAACCCTGACGGGCCCAGAATTCCTGCAGTCCCAGGATAACCTGCTGGAAGTTGAGCGGTTTTCGAAGAGCGGTCTTTTTGGTTTTCGGCATTTTGAATTTCCCATGGGGGCTGGATTTTGGGATTATATCTTATCGGGCATCCGGTCCGGAAAAGAAACCGCCGCCCGGATTCGGCGGCGATTGGAGTGCGCTGGGGGGGAGTTGAACCCCCACGCCTTGCGGCACATGGCCCTCAACCATGCCTGTCTGCCAGTTCCAGCACCAGCGCGGCAGGAAGCGCCGGAATTATAGCCCAGCAAGGGGGCGTGTCAACCGTCGGTTTTTTTCGCGCTCACAACGCCGTTCACTGCGAACCTGCGTTCACATTGGGTTTTTTAAAAACCAACACCAACCATGGAAGAAAGGCCGCATTGGGAATTTTCAGGATTGAAAGAACAGGCGTCAAAATAGTTAAGAAAGCCGCAAGGGCTTTTTTGAGAACATTTCTACCCCGTGGGTCATCCGGTTTTCGCCAGAGGTTCTCCCACAGGGCGAGATCCTTCCTCCGGTCAGAAAGATTGACGCATTCGGCTTCGGGCAGCGGATTCCGGATTTCCCAATAGGTGCAGCCGCGGAATCCACGGGCAAGCAGCTTTTCCTCCGTCTGATCCGGCGGGACCCTGGGGGAAAACCGGCGGGCCAATCCCGCCGCAATCCGGAGTGGGAGGTAGTTCACCAGAGGCAGCCCGGACGTATGGTCTTCGCGGATCCACAACCGGTTCGGCGTGGCGTCGATTACGAGCAAACCCCCGGGCCGCAGGACGCGCCAGAGTTCCCGCAGCACGAACCCGCGCTGCTGCGGATGAACATGTTCCATGACGGCATGCGCCCAAACGAGATCGAACCGTTCGTCGCCCAGCGGCATCTGGTATTTTCCGTCGATGTAATCGATTTTCTGCAGTTGGAACCGCCCCGGGAAAAAATCCTGCAACCGGGAGGCCGCCACCGCGAGCAGGTCCGCGTCGACTTCGACCCCTGTGACGCGGGTCGCGCCCAGCCGCAGGAGATTCAGCGAGAAGGCGCCTGCGCCGCAGCCGAAATCCAATATCCGTTTTTGATCGAGGACGATTCCAAACTCACGGATCAGGTCCGCCAATCCCCGCTGCATGTATTTTGGATTTTCGCTGCGCTCGATCTCATCCCGGACGTGCCGGCCTTGAACCGCGGCGATCCTGCGGATGGTCTCGCACGATAATTGCGTTTCCAACTCGCTTTGCGCACAGCGATACTCGCCGCCCGGAACAACGTGCGCTCCGCGGAAGATAATCGACCTCGACGATCCGCCGTCCTTGACCCAGACCTCCAGGTCCTCGGCGCTCGAGGGGAGTTGGACGTAATCCTCGCCGGGTTTATCGGGACGCATTCCGGATATCTCCACTTTTTTGTGCGCAGCGGGGGATGCATCCGCCGTCATGCCGAACACGCGCTTTCGAAAACCGGAAGCGCGGTGGCGCCGTCGAACGTAAAGACCAGGGTTCCCCCTCCCTCCCAGCGCTTCATATCCACCAGCACTTCCATCCGTCCGTCGCCGTTGAGATCCAACACAGATAGCACACTGTAGGATTCCGGGAAGGCAAGCGATTGCGCGTCGGGATAAAACTTACCTGCCAGCCGGATCGTCCGCGGGACGGTCTCCCCATATAGGAGTACCAGGGAGTAATCTCCGGCGGCGACGTCGTGCCCGTTCGTTTCGATCGTCCTGCTCGCGCGGATGAGCGCCTCCACGGTTCCATCGCCATCCAGGTCGATCAGTAGAACACTCGTCGGGCGGAGGACTTCCACATCCGGATATCCCTGCGCCGCCAACCAGTCGACGACCACTTTCCGGTAGGTTTCATATGCGTCTGCGGAAGATTCCACGGGAGTGCGCGGCAGCGCGTTCCATCCGCCTCCCAACCCAACGAGCGACGTTGCGGACGGCGGAGGGCTCCATTCCAAATTGTATTGGGGGCAAATTATGTCCTGAGCCGGTTTCGATCCGACGGCGGTTCCGACCGGTCCGGTGGGTGCATAAAGGGTGTATGTCTCCCCTCCGGATAGGCGCGCCGCGGCAGTCGCCGCGTCGATCCAGGCGCCATTCTCGGTTCCACCCAACAGGGTGGCCATTTCCGGATTGTACGCGTTCCCGACAACTATCGGAAAGAATCCGGCGGGAATGGTCGGGCTGGGCGTTTCGGTTGCGGCCGGTTCGGGAGTTGCGATCGGTATCCCTTCCGTCGCGCCGGAGGGTAGGATTGGACCCTCGCCCAGCGTTGGCGTGAAGCCGGGAGTGAGATTGCATGCATAGACTGTGAAAAATCCACTCAAAAGAAGTACAAGCTTCCTTTTTTTCATTTGGGAATCTTCCCTTTCCCATTCGCGGTAAAAAACGCCGACGATCGCCCCCCGTTCAATCCTTTATTTCCGGCGCAAACCGGATGATCACCCGATCCCGAGCGACTCGCTTCAGTTCTTCCTCGGGAATTTTTCCCCCGGCGTCCGTGCGCATGCCGAAGTACTTGGCGTAGGCGGGATACCGTTCGAAATAATCTTTCAATCCTGCTTCCACTTCGGAAGCCGATTCCAAAATTCGCGCCTTCACGGTCATCGTTTTTCCGGCGACCCGCAGCTTGCCCATGCGATTGTCACGCAAATTTCTCCACCAGGTGCGGTTGCGATAACTCACGACGGTCCAGCCCTCATCCTGGGGGGCGATGTTGATGGGAGTGGAAATCCGCCGCCCGGTTTTCCGTCCGGTCACGATGATCACACCAAAACTGTTTCCAAGCAGGGAATGCAGCGGCGAATACAGGATCGCTTTCATGAAGGCGTTGCCGAATGCAGTAGGCATGACGGATACTCTTGGAATTAAATTGGAATTGTGCGCTAGCGCTTCAACAGATTGGCCCGGATCCATGGCCAATTGAGGAAGATATGAAATCCGACTCCTGCGCCGATTAGGATTCCCATAATCCGGTGGACTTCATACGGCACGACGGCGGGCAGCAACCCGGAGACAAGTTGAAAGATCAGCAGTACGGCCAGACACGGATTAAGGACTTTAAGAATTTTGGTTTTTTGCATGTTGGTATCCTTTGTGGAGACTCATTATAACCGGGCGAATTGTTTTCTTCACTTTTTCGGCACGCAGAGAATCTTCTCGCGCGTTGCCGCAACCGGTCTTCGCTTTCGCGGCGAGATGGAATTCCGTCATTGTTTTTCCAGCAATTCCTTCGCCCGGTGTCCGGCGGAACCGTCAGGATCCAACCGGAGGACGGTTTCCCATTCGGCCTTCGCCTCAGGGATGCGCCCCTGCTCCCAATAGCACATCCCTAAATGCAGATGAGTACTGGCGGAATTCGGATTTTGCTCCAGCGCGCGCAGGAACATGCGTTCCGCCTCGGAGAAATCACCAACTTTGAACCAACCCAGACCGAGCATATCCAGGGCTCGGTCGTTATTCGGCGCCAGGATCACCGCCTGCCGAGCCGCCGGAATTCCGCTTTCTTCCACACGAAAATCATTCTCGATATAGAATCCCGCCAGCATGATCCATGCTTCCGGTTCGTTTGGATTGGCTTCCACCGCCTGCAGAACCCATCCCTCGGCATCTCCCAGATTTCCCAGAACAAAATCCACCTGGGCGAGCTCCGCCGCGATGATCCAATCCCCCGGACGTGCGATCCATGCCTGGATCAGCCACCAACGGGCGAGCGCGAGTTCCCCCTGGCGCCGCAGCCAGGCCCCATAGACCAGACAGGCGAATGCAGAATTCGGCGCCAGGGCGACCCCTTTTCGATAAGACTCCTCCGGATCTTCGCCGGTGGCTTCTTGCGCCAAACCAAGCAAGGTGTATGCCTCACCGTAATTCGGATTTCGTTCAATTGCCCGGCGCAGGGCTTCCTTCGCGAGTGCGGGTTCATCCAGCCGGAGCAATTCTTCCCCGGTTGCGGCAAAGATGTATTCAGGAATACGCTTGGCAATAGCCGCCCGAATAACCGCCTCCAGGGATCGCGCGTTTTCTGCAATCGGCTTCGGCGCCGATTGCAGATCAACCAGCAAATCCAGCGCACTCCCCGGATTGCGGGCGGCGCGGATCAGCGCCAGAGCGTATTTCGCTTCCACGTCGTCCGCCTGCCGCGATAGCCAGCGCCCGATAGCCTGCTCCGCCTGATCCCAGTATTCAGCCTGAAAATATCCCTTCCACAACCGGCTCAACAGATCATCTAGATCGGGATTCAGCACAAGCGCTTTTTCCCATTGCGCAAACGCCATTTCGCGGTTGCCGGTTCCCCAGTAGGCTTCTCCCAGCTCGGAAAGAAACTCTGGATCCTGTTGATGCGATTCCTCCGCCAGGCGAAGGTAACAAAGCGCCGCCGGATAATCCGGGCGGGCAAGCAGTTCCCGCCCGGCGGCAAGGGCAAAATTGGAATCGCGCGGGAACCACAGCACGCCCCAGCCGGCCGCCGGTCGGGGATCCGCGATACAGAGAGGAAGATAAGGAATGGCGCCGTGGGGGGAGGAAGCCGGGATCAGCCAAAGCAACGCGCTGAGACCGATCAGCAGGTATTTTTTCGCGAAATTTTTTCGAACCCACTCTTTAATTATCGCGAACTTGTTCTTGAAATTTTTCATCGGAAAAATGCCGTGGGATGATCCAAGGAAAGGCGGATCACATCGCGCCTGGATCAGACGCTGGTTAAATCCGGAGGAGGAGCTTGCCCGATCGTCCCTTCGACCATTTCGTTCAATCCCTTGATCAGTTTCTGCACTTCCCCTTGTTCCGCCAAGCGTGCCAGGTCATCCACCCTGCGTTTCAGTTCCGAAGGTTCGAGCTTGTGATTCTCTCCGAGAAGCCGGAGGATATCGGGGTGGCTGGTCGGTCGCAGCATGGTTTCATCTTCCCATAGCTGCTCGCTGAGCTTTTCTCCGGGCCGCATCCCGGTGAATACGATCGGGATGTCTTTGCCGGGCTCCAGACCGGATAACAGGATCAGGTCTTCGGCGAGGGAGACGATCCGCACCGGCCGGCCCATGCGCAGCAGTAGGGTTCCCCCGCCCTCTCCCAGGATGGCCGCCTGCAGCACCAAATGAACCGCTTCCGGGATGGTCATGAAATAGCGTTCCATATCCGGATGCGTCACTGTCACCGGCCCGCCGCGCGCAATCTGGCGCTTGAACACCGGGATGACCGATCCGCGGCTTCCAAGCACGTTTCCGAATCGGACGGATACGTAAGGTTTTCCGCTCCGCAGGGCGGCTTCCTGGACGATCATTTCCGCCAGACGCTTGGTGGCGCCCATCACGCTGGTCGGCCGGATCGCTTTATCGCTGGAGATAAGCACCAACCGTTCTGTATTTCCCTCGAGTCCCACTTCGACGATGTTGCGCGTCCCAACAACGTTGTTGGTGAACGCTTCCTCAACGTTGATCTCCATCAGCGGCACGTGTTTGTGCGCCGCCGCGTGGAACACCACTTGGGGCGAATGGGTATGGAAGATGGATTGCAGGCGGGTCCGGTCGCGGATATCGGCGATGACCGGATGCAGAGCCAACTCGGGATAATCTTCCCCAAGCGCAAGCATCGCTTCGAAAATACTGTTTTCCCCGTGCCCGAGCAGGAGGATCTCACTCGGCCCCCAGCGCGCAATTTGCCGGCAGAGTTCGAATCCGATCGACCCGCCGGCGCCGGTGACCATCACCCGTTTGCCGCTCAGGGCATACCCCACCGCCTTGTCGGCCGTGTGCGCGGGCGCCCGGCGCAGCAGATCGCTTACCTCGACGTTGCGCAGCCGTCCGGCGCTCACCCTTCCGCCGATCAACTCGTAGAGGCCGGGCATCGTGAGGTATGGCAGCTTCCCCTTGCGACAAAGGTCCGAAAGTTTGCGGAACACGTCGCCCGACGCGGAGGGGATCGCGATCACCACCTCGTCGGCTTCCTGCTCGGCCGCGATCCGTCGTACCTGATCCAGCCGCCCCAGCACCTGCACCCCGTGGATGCGCTGGTTTAATTTTTCCGGCGCGTCGTCGAGGAAGCCGACCGGGATCATGCGCAGTTGCGGGTTCCGCTCCATCTCGCGGGCCACGAGCGCCCCGGCGTCGCCCGCCCCGGCGATCAGCACCCGCTTGGTCGCCCCGCTGCCCGGCATCCGGCGGCGGAACTGCATCAATTCGGAAAGCAGGCGGATGGAATACCGCAGACCGCCGGTCAAAACCAAGCTGACCAATCCGTCAATGAACGGGATCGAGCGCGGGATACGCGGCAGACCGATTATGACTGTGAAAAAATAATACCCGATCATCAACACGACGTTAACCGCGACCGCGCCGATGATCAACATCGCTTCCTTCGTGCTCGCATACGCCCAAAAACGCCGGTATAAACCGAAGCGCCAATAGACGATCGGTTTGATCACCAGCGCGGCGGCGATCATCCAGACCGCCGCCGGGAGGTAAGTGCGGAAGATCGTGTAATCGCGTAGGGCGAAGGAGATCAGTATCGAAACGGCGATGATCACCAGATCGGCGAGGAAGAGGTAGCGGTTGCGCAGCAACACGATGGATTTCTTCATGCGCCCCCGTGCCCGGCTTCGCCCTGCTGCCATTGCAGAGTGACAGCCAATCCCGCCCGGAAATCCGTCCGCGGCCGGAAATTAATCAACGTACGCGCGCGCGAGGGATCGCAACGCGAATGGTAGATATCTCCCGGCCGCGCCGCAGCATACTTAACCGGAAGGGAGGTTCCGCAGAGGGAAGCCAACTCGGACTGCAAGTTCAGGAGGCTGCGTCCGCGTCCGGTGCCGATATTCAACACCTTGCCCGCCGCGCGTTCCGATGCGCATGCCCGGAGATTGGCCTCGACGACATCCCCTACGTATATGAAATCCCGGGTTTGACGACCGTCGCCGAAAATGGTGACCGGCTCGCCGGAAACCGCCCGGGAGGTAAAAACGGCGATCACGCCCGAATACGGCGAGTTGGGATCCTGGCGCGGGCCGAACACATTGAAATACCGCAAACAGGTGACCGGTAATCCGTAGGAGTGATAAAAGGAGACGGCGAGTGATTCGCCCGCCAGTTTGCTGACGGCGTAAGGCGAAAGCGGAAGAGGCGCCTGATCTTCCTTGGAAGGAACCGGGCCTGATCCATAGACCGCACACGAGGAGGCCATGACCACCCGCCTGATGCGGGCCTTCTTCGCCGCCTGAAGTACGTTCAGCGTTCCGTTCACATTGACGTCGAGCGTCTCCTCCGGATGTTCCACGGATTCGGCCACCGAGACCAGCGCCGCGTGGTGGAATATGAAATCCATGCCGCGCACGGCCGCCAGTACCGCCTGCCGGTCGCGGATATCGCCTTTCAGAATTTCCGCTTGGCCGCGGATCCCCGCCAGATTCCCCTTTCGGCCGGAGCGGAAATTATCTAGAATCCTGACCGTGTGCCCTTGTTGGACCAGCGTTTCTGCGAGATGCGATCCGATGAAACCGGCGCCGCCGGTGATGAGATATTTTGCCAACGCGATCCGCCTCCGCGCGGAAGGATGCCATTTTACCGAATCGGGCCGCCACTTAGGAGTCGGCTTCCCCCCGAAGCAATCGTCCGAGGTTTTTCACGGCTCCGATCCAAAATCCCACTCCCCAGGCGATATGAATGCAGAAGAACACGATTATAAGCGCCTGCAAAAGCGCCGGATCTTTTCTTCGAGCCGCTTCGCCCACAGCGAAGGTCAGGGCGGCCGCCCCGTATACCAGCAACTCCGCACCCAGCATTATAGCCAACGGACGGGAGAAGAAGGCTGCGACGACTCCCACCGCCAGAGACGGGGCAAATAAAGCCGGGATTAATTGCCGGAGTCGGATCGATTTCGGATGAAACGAGAGCATCACCGCTTTTTGATGCCCGTAGAAATAATACTGGCGGATGAGCGCGCCCAAACTGCCGCGGGCGATATAACGCGACCGGATCGCCGGGGAGAAGCAGATCCTTCCTCCGGCCGCCCTTACCCGGTAATTGAATTCGTAATCCTCATTGACCGGAACCTGTTCGTTGAACGTTCCCACGCGCTGGAATACTTCGCGGCGGAACGCCGCAAAGGGGACGGTATCCACTTCGCCTGCTTCCCCGCCCACCCGGTAGCGAACCCCCCCGGTGGCGAACGGATTGGCCACGGCGGCGGCGATGGCGCGCGCGACGACCCCCGAACCGCCCGGTTGGATGACGATCCCGCCGCCCGCCCCCTCGCATCCCGTGCGGTTCAAGACTTCGACACAGCGTTCCACATAATCCGGATCGGGTATGGCGTGCGCGTCCATGCGTAGAATGATCTCGCCTTTCGCTTCCCGCAGACCGGCGTTCAAACCCGCCGGGGCGGAACGTCCGGGATTGTCGATCCAGCGCAGCCGCCATCCGGAATGGGATTGCGCGTACGATTCGATCTTTCCGCGCGTCCCGTCCGTCGAGCGGCCGTCGGCGACGATCATCTCCATCCGATCCGCCGGATAGGTCTGGGCGCGCAACGCATCGAGGACCTGTTCAATCGTTTGTTCCTCGTTGTAGCACGGAATCAAGATGGATACCGGAGGCCGGGATTCGGTCATAGGCTGCGGGAACCCACCAGAGCCTGATATTCCCCCTCGAGGTCGGCGGCGATACGGCCCCAGCCATACCCCTCCGCCCAGGCGCGGGCGGCTTTTCCGATCCGTTTGCGCTCCGCATCTTGACGGAGCAGGCGGATGACTTCCACGCTGAAGGATCGGTCGGCATTTGCCAGGACGATTTCCTCCCCGTTCCGGGCGGAGATTCCCTCGGCGCCCATGGGAGTGCTAACCACAACTTTACCGGTGGCCATCGCTTCCAGGATTTTCAGCCGCATTCCTCCCCCGCTTCTAAGGGGAACGACCACCACCGCGGCACGCTGCAGATACGTCCGGATGTCGTCCACGTATCCGGTTACCTGGATGTTGCGGTCTTCCTCCGGCCAGTGGAGAATATCCGCCGGCGGTGATTTCCCCACTACGATCCAACGCGCGGTCGGCTCCTCTTGCACTATCCGCGACCATACTTTGGCTCGAAACCAGCGGATTGCGTCGGCGTTCGGCGGCCAATCCAGCGCACCCACGAAAACCACGGTGCCGGGTTCCTCGCTCATCAATTGGGGATGAAACCGCTCGAGGTCCACGCCGGCCGGCGAAACGGCGATCGAGGCATCCGGGGCAAGCTGCAGCACCCGTTCCGCGTCCTCCTGGGTGATGGCCAGGCAAAGATCCGCCTGCTTGCAGGCCCGGATTTCAAACGCACGCATCCGCCGCGCCTGTTCCTGCACATACAGGTTCAACGGGAAAACGGCCGTCTTCGCATAACGCTCCGCCAGCATCGATTCCACATTGTGCAGCCGCAGAACGACGCGTCCTCCAAGCCCCTGGACCAGACCAAGATAATGCGCCATGTGGGTGCCTTCGAGCTGCACGAGGTCGAATCGCTCCTCGTTGAATGCTTCCCGGATGGCGGACGCCATGGCGCCGGAGCGATATTTCGACACGGTGTACGGCATGGGCGAAAGGAGTGCCAGAAGCGCCTTTAAATAATTCGTCGAGGTATCGTGCGCGATGGCTTTGGCCCAGATTAATCCCGCCCGGGCGCGCAATTCGTCGGCTGCTTCCGGATTGCCGAATCCCAATAAGGCCGCCCGATGTCCGCGGGCCGTCAAATGCCGGATCAGCTCGTAGATGGCGATCCGGGCGCCATCGGTGGCCGGCCACGGAACTTTCGGAGCAACAAACAGAATTTTCATGCTATCGAACCCTCACCAGTTGCGCATCCCGCCGCCGCCGCATCCGGACATGCCATATGAAAATTCCAACCGCCGCCAATCCCACGACCAGCAGGATCGGCACGATGCTGCTTAACTTCCACGCGATGAATCCCACCAGCGGGATCCAGACCAGCAGACCGAGCGCCCACCATCTCCGGCTGAACACCAACCCTTCCGCCGCCAGAAGTAAAGCCATGGGCATCATCATATCCCGGTGGCGGGCTTCCCGCGGGACGAAAATCGAGACGATGAGGAAAATCGCCGCCGCAAAGAACACCAACGGCCAGGCATCCCCCTTGCTGCGGCGGACAGTCTGCAGGATTCCGAAAAGCGAGAATGGAATTAACAAATACCACATCCACATGCCCGGGTAAGCAATCATGTAGGTTTCGAATTTCGGTACATCGGGTAATGTCCCCGGCAAGAGCCAGGCATACGGTGCGAGTGCCGTGGAAAACATCGTTAAGGCCAAGTATCGGATGAACCCCACCGGATGGCTGAAGATCCAAACCAGGAATGTGTCGACGGATCTCGTATCGGGCACTTCGGTGATCTGACCCAACATGGACTGGGAACCGAGCGTTACTGGATTAAGAGTATGGGCGGTAATCGACGGCCAAAGGATCAGAAGGGCGGCCGCCGCCGAACCAAGGACCAACAACCAACGCCAGAGCCGACCACCCCTTAGGAAATCCACAAGGGGTAGAAGCACAGCGGAAAAGATCAGGACGGGAGGGATGTAATTGCGCAACTCCCCGGCGATCCGGAAGATCAGGATCAGCACCGCCGCCCATACGATTGCAGTGAGTATCCGGCCGCGGGATTTTTCCTGAAAGGCCAAGATGGACCAGAGGCGATAAATCCCCAGGAAGAACAGCAGGATGAGAAAAAGGAAAAGCGCATCCTTCAACGTCATCATTTCCCACAACCAGAAGCCGGTGTAAAACGCCGTCAACCAACCGGCCCATCGAGCCGTGACCGGGCCGAAGAGCATTGTTCCGATGCGGTACACCAGATACACCGACGATGCGCCGAGCACGGTGTTGATAGCAATCGCCGCCAAAGACGAATGACCGATGATGAAATACAATCCGGCGAGCAGCCGCGGGTAAATATCATCCAGCACAAAATTCACCGGACCCACCCCGCCTATGGAAAGGCCGGGGGAATGCCATGCTTGAGCCAGGACCCAAGCCACCCGGTCGTAGCTGTTGGCATCGGAATACAGGCACCCTTCATTTTTCCCTACGGCTATTTGGAAGATGACGGCAGCCAGCACGCGGATGCCAAGTGCTGCGAGGAATAACCGGATAACGAAGCGTCGTTCTTCAAACGGGGAATCAAAAAGCGCCAATCCAAGCGCGATCCCGCCGATCACGAGAAGGGCCAAAACGGGCGCACCAAAATCTTCCCAGGGAAGGAAGGCAACTGCGAACGCCCCCGCCGCGGCGAGGAACAGGGAAATCCAAAAAAATATCCGTGGCCGGAAATTAAGCGAATTCATCGATTATGGCTGCCTGCGGAATGGCTTTGGGTAAGCACCTCTTGATATACAGAACGCATCCCGTCGATCATCCGCTCCAGAGTATACTCCCGCGCCCGGAGGGCACCTTCCCGCCCCATGGCAATCCGCATTTCCGGATCGCCCGCCAGGCGGATCATCGCATCGGCCAATCGCTGCGGGTTGTCCCGGGGAACCAGAAGACCCGTTCGGTCCGGCTCGACCAAATCCCGGTTTCCGCCCACATCGGTGGCGATGCACGGCAATCCGCTGGCCATGGCTTCGAGCAGCGTATACGAGAAGCTCTCGAAGTCGGAGGGCAGCACAAAGACATCGGCGGTGTGCATGACCTCGCGGGCTTTCCCGCGCATGAGCAGCCCGAGCAGGTCGAGGTGTTTTCTCCAGCCGCCGGTCTCCGCCGTGCGGAGCAGGTCCTCCCGTTTCGGCCCCTCGCCCACGATTTGAAGACGCGCCCCGGGAATCGTTCCGGCAACAATCCCAAACGCGGCCGCCAGATTCTCGATCCCTTTTTCGCGCGCCACCCGGCCGACAAACAGGAAGTGGATTTCCGTCTCCGGCCGCAGGATGTGCTGGGCCGGCGAAAACCATTCGGGCTCCAATCCATTCGGGACCCATCCGGCTTTTTCCGTCGTTACCAGACGGCCATCCAGATAAATTTGCCGGATCGTCCTTGAAACGAAGATGACCTTTTCGCTCGCGAGTCGGTTTAGCTGCCGTTCCGCCTGTCGGTACGCCAGGACCACGAGCGGATTCCGGGGGAGGAAAAACGACGGCGTGTGAACCGTGTGGACCGCGGGTAGCCCCGCCAGGCGGGCGGCCATGCGTCCGAGCAACCCGCCGCGGGTGTCGTGCGTGTGCACCAGGTCGATCCGGTGCGCGCGGAATTCCTTCCGCAGGCGAAGCAGGGTTATCGGGTTGAGTTTGCCGGAGGCCGGAAGCGGAATGCATTTCACCCCCACACCGCCGGCAAGGGAAAGAAACGGCTCCGCGAGCGTCCCGATCACGGTGAATTCGTATTCCCGGCCGAGGCCGTGGAATATTTGCAGCAAATGGGTTTCTATGCCGCCGGTTGCCAGGGGAGAGAGCGAAACCATCGCCACCCGGAGCCTGTTCATCGTCCTCCCTCCACCGCCCGCTCGAATGCGCGCCCGAACGCATCGGCCATGCGTTCGATGGTGAACTCTTCGCAGCGCGCGCGGGCCCGGTTGCCGCAGGCGCGCGCCGTTTCGGGGGATTGGAGGAATTCGGAGATCGCACCGGCTAGTGCGCGCGCATCCCCCTGCTTCACCACCCTTCCGGTATCGCCGTCGCGGATCAAATCCCCCGCCGCGCCCACGCCGTCGGTGGTGACGATCGCCAACCCGGCGGAAGCTGCTTCATTCAAGACCAGCCCCCACGGCTCCGCGATCCGCCCTCTGCGCGAGGGCAGAACGAACACGCCGGCCAGCGAGTACAGAAGATCCTTCTCATTTTCACCGCGCACTTCCGCTCCGGTGACGAGAATATCTTTCAGGCCAAGCCGCTCCACCCGGCGGCGGAGGGCGCCGAGCTCCGGTCCATCCCCTGCAATTAAAAGGAACGACGGTATGTCGCCGCGCAGGATGGAAAACGCCTCGACCAAAACCCCCGGTGCTTTGAAGGAAAGCAGCCGGCCCAGGAAAAGGATGACCGGTTTGGTGCCGATCTGCCACTCGTGCCGGGTTTGTTCGAGGTCGGCGGCGGCGGCCGGGGTGAATTGGTAGGGGCTGGCGTTGCCGGTGACCAATATACGTTCGGGATCGACGCCCATCGAGACCAGGCGTTCCTGCACGCGGGTGCCATACGCCAGGCAGCATGCCGCACCGCGCACAAGGGACCGTTCGAGGAGGAAGGTCAGGGCCCGGCGTGGATGACGCGCCGTATACCATTCGCCGCTGAACACGACATACGGGCGGCGGATGCGGCGCGCAACCCAGCCCGCGGCAAGCGCCGAGAAATAGGAGGGTTCCGGGCAGAGTACCACGTCGAACTGTTCCTGCCGGTGCGCATCGAGGATCTTCCCGGCCAACGACGGGGCAACCACGAAATCCGACATTTCCGGGATGCGGTACCCGCGGACGGTGACGGAACGCGGTGGAAGCGCGGCTTTCTCCTCATTGAGGAAGAAGCAGCGCAGATCAAAGCGGTCCGCCAGCCGGTTGAACAGCGGCCGCCGGTACGCCGGATAGGAATCGTGCACGAAGGCCACCCGGATTCGCGCGCTCATCGGCGTCCGATCAACTCCTCGTACAACGATTCGTACTTGCGGGTGGTCAAGCGGGTGGAGTATTGGCCTTCGACGAGTGAGCGGGCCGCGCGGCCCATCGCCACGCGCTTTTCCGGCGGCGTGGCGATCGCCCGGCGCAGGCACCCGACGAGCGCCAGCACATCGCCGGCGGGAAATTCCCACCCGGTTTCCCCCTCCACGACAATCCGCTCTGCGTTGGCGGCGTCGGAAACGATCACCGGTTTCCCGCAGGCCATCGCTTCGAGAACCGAATTGGGAAATCCCTCGAAACGCGAGGACAGGATCAGCCAGTCGAGCGCGGCATAGGCGCGTTCGACTTCCGCCATCACGCCCATCGGAAGAACGGTGCCTTCCAATCCGAATTCCCGGATCCGGTCGTCCACTTCCTTGCGGGCGTCGGCGAAGGTCGTACCGCCGATCAGGATCAGTTTGGCGAATGCGGGCCAATACCCGGAATTCTCCATCTGTGCGACGGCGGTGAGCAGGGTCGCATGATCCTTCACCGGTGAATAACGGGCGATCATTCCGAAAACCAGGTCGGAGGGTGATAAACCGAACTCCGCGCGCGGCGCGCGCCAATCCATCCCGGGATGGAAGCGCTCAAGATCGACCCCGTTGGGGATGACGACCAGCCGCGAAGCGGGAATGTGCAGCAGGGTTTCCGCCTCGCGCGCCGCCGCCTTGGAATTCGAAACGATACGCACACTCAAGCGCCAGAGAATCCGCTCGGTCCACTGCCACGGCGCGCTCCAAAATCCGCCGATACGCGTTCGCAGGGAGGTGACGATCCGGCGGTGGAATGCGAGCCCGCCGGCTATCCGGGCGTATAAATCGGCGTGGCGCAGGAACGATTGCACGACGACCGGACGCTCGCGGAGGATCAAACGCCACAGGCGGATAAGCGCCACCAGATTCCCGGGGATGCCAAGCGGCTTGCGCAGGCTGATCAGACGGGCATCGCCGATGGAAATTTCCACCGGGACGCGGTCGAGCCCGTACATCACGACCACAACCGGGTCAAACCGATCGCGGTCCAGATGCCGTACCAGTTCGGCCGCCTGGCGTTCCGTTCCGCCCGAAGCCAGCGTGGGAAGCAGGTAGAGGATCTTCTCTCTCAACGGGATATCACCTCGAGGATTTTACGGGTCCGTTCCTCCCAGGTAAATGACTTCACGTCCTCCCCCGCGCGGCGGGAAATGGACCCGGCGAGCGTTCTGTCCTCCAAAGCGCGCCGCAATCCACGGGCGATTTCCTCCGCGCTGTCGGGCGCCACGAGCAGCGCGTTTTCGCCGTCGCGCAGCACTTCGCGCACGGCCGGGAAATCGGTGGCCAGAATGGGACGCTCCGCCGCCATGTATTCGAACATCTTCAACGGCGACATGGCGCGCACCGTCGCGGTGCGTGAAGTATAGGGCATGATCAGAACATCCGCCGCCCGGAGATAGAGCGGGATTCTTCCGTTTGGGACGGTCCCCTCGAAGCGCACCCGGTCAATCACACCGCAATCGGCGGCGAAGGCGCGGATGCGTTCGATGTCCTCGGGATTGCCGCCGACCAGAAGGAGCAGGACATCCGGAAACGATTTCACCGCTTCGACCGTTTCTTCGATTCCGCGGCCCGGATACAGATGCCCTGCGTGGCAGGCGATTCGCGCCGCGGCGGGCAGACTCAATTGGGCGCGGGCGTCCCCCTTATCAACAGCCGGCGTAAACCGCTGCAGATCCACCCCGTCCGGAGCCCAATGCAGGAGCTCGCGGCGCGCGCCGGCGGCGGCGTAATCCTCGATCAGGGATTTCGAGATGCAGAAGATTCCCCGCAATGCGGGTGACAGGGAAGTGTCGCTCACCAGTTTCTGCCAAACGGGATAGCGCCGGTCTTCCTCGAGGTAATGGGCTTCGAATCCCACCCGGGCGCCGGCGCGCGCCAGCCAATAAGCGGACCACGGCTCGCGCGAATGAACGTACCGGCTGCGCCGCGTACGCGCATACAACGCCGCTGCGAGTGCGTACCCGCGCACCGCGAAACGTTCCCCCCAGTGCGGAAAAGGCACCCAGGTCACCTCGAAGGCGCGCGCCAGGGCGAACCGCTCGCGGAGGGAATCCTTTTGCAGTGCATCCTCCGGGTAGTACGGCGCAATCAACTCCACCGGCAAATGCGCGGCGAATCCGGAACACATTTTCAGCGTCTGCACGCAATTGGCCCGGTTGGAGGGAATGCGCGAGCGGGCGATGAACATCAATTTATCCATGGCTGCCTGCGGTGAAATCCAGAATTTGCTTAACGCGGTTCCGCCAGGTGCAGGACCGGACGTCCGCCCGAGCCCGGGCGGCGATCCGCTTTCTGCGGTCCGCATTCTTGCGGATTTTCGCAAGAGCATCCGCCCACGCAACGGGATTGTCGGGCGGAAGCAGGATGCTGTTGTTTTCATTAAGCATCACTCGCAGCGCGGGAAGATCGCTGGAAAAGATAACCCGTCCGGCTGCCATGTATTCATACAGCTTCATCGGGCTCATGATCTCAGCGGTGTTGCCCCTGCCTCGGATCGTCACTTCCCGCTGATACGGCATGAGCAGGACATCGCATGCCGCCTGGTAAAGCGGGATTTCGGCATTCGGGATATGTCCCTGCCAATGCATGTTCTGCGATGCCGCTGTCCGCGCCTTCCAAACCTCAACCTCTTCGGGATATCCCCCCAGCATGAGAAAACCCACCGCGGGAAACCGCTGCGCCAACTCACAAATGAGTTCCACACCCCGGCCGGCCACCAGGCTGCCGAAGTATCCCGCGGTGAATCGTCCGGCCGGCAGTTTCAAACGCGTGCGCGCGCGGCTCGGTGCGGGGAGGTTGCGATATTGATCCCCGTCCACCGCGTCGGGCACGACGAGAAGATCGCGACTGCGGAGCGCGGGATACGCCCGGCGAAGTTTTTCTTCCAGCGCGCGGCTGATGACCGCCAGTTGGAGGTTGCGCCTTCCAAGAATCTGCCGGAAATATAACGGGCCGATCCGGCCGGTGGGCTCGTGATGCACCTCGAGCAGGACGGGAAACCCGTGCTGCGCGACCGCCCAGGCAATATCGATTCCGCGCGTATAGACCAGATCCGGGACGATACGCGCGGCTTCGTCCGCTTCGGCCCATGCCAACCCGCGGCGTCCCAAGAGCGGAAGCAATTTGACGCGATGGATGGGAAAAGAGACGGTCAGGCCATATTGCCGGATTACATCCTTGGGGAGAGGGATGCCGCCGGTGACCGGCGCGGGAAGTTTTACGCCGGCCTCATCCGATTGTGCTTCCTCCGCGGGCGGAAGGATCAAATGAACCACATGGCCTTCCTGGGCGAAAGCCTGGCACATCTTCATCACCTGGAGGCTGTTGGCGGATGCGGAGGGCACGGTGGCGGAACTTAGATAGGCAATCCTCATGGTGTCCCCGTTACCAAATGGTAGATATCCAACTGCTCGCCGGCGAAGCGTTCCCAGGTCAGGGCTTCGGCGCGGGCACGGCCGGCCAATCCCATTGTACGCGAGAGGCCTGGATTTTCCGCCAGCGTGATCATCGCCCGGGCGATTCCTTCCACGTCCTCGGGAGGCAGGAGGTATCCCGTCTCGCCGTCCACGATTGCATCCGGGATTCCGCCGCTGCGGGTGCCGATGACCGGCAACCCGTACGCTCCGGCTTCCAGGAAGACAAAGACAAAACCCTCGAAATGATCGCCCTCATCCTGGGAAGTCATCGCCAGCATATCCGCCGAGCGGTAATGGGGATCCAGCTGCTCCCAGGTCAGCGCACCCAGGAACTCGATGTTGCGGATCCCTTCGCGGCGGATAAGATCCTGCAACTCCCGGTGGTAGCGGTTCCCGATCCCGCCCCCGGCCAGAAGGAAACGGGCGCCGGGAAACCGCTTCTGCAATCTTCCAAAGGCCTGCAGGCAGATGTGATACCCCTTGCGCGGCTTGATACCCCCGACCGATATCACCACGGGGTCCGAGGAAAATTTTTTCTGTTCCACGAATTCGCGGGGGACGCGGGCGGCAAAATCGGATCCCTGGAGAACGACCCGGACTGGCGCACCGGCGAGCGCATCGGTGAATCGCACCTTCATTTTTTCGGCGGTTCCGCTGGACATCGGGCAGATGCAGGCCGCCCGCCGGATGACCCCGGCGCAAAGCCGCGCTGGAATCCGCCAGCGATGCCAGATCACGCCATATGTTCCGAAGGTCGTGACGATATGCGGAACCCGCTCGCGCCGGGCGAGGATATCCCCGATCCAACCGGTGGGAAAAAGTTCCAGCGAATGGACGATACGCACCCCGAGGTTCGGGAACTTGCGCAGCGCAAGGAGTGTGGGCAGCATGTGCGCATACGTGCGGAGGGAGCCGGCTACATTCGGTTGAATCTCCGGAAGCGTGTGCATTTCAGCATCCGGGAACAATTCGCGCGCCGATTCCCGATCCGCCCGGGAAACGATCAGCACCGGCTCCACGCGGGACTCGAGCGAACGCAGAATACCGAGGGTCGCCGTCGGCCAGCCGCCCCGCCCTCTGAGGAGCGGGATGATGAAAGCGATCCGGATGCGGGAAGACATGCTCAATGTGAGATCCTATCTTTCTGCGTCATTCCGAGCCCCGAAATACGGGGCGAGGAATCGGTAACTAAAGGAAAGAATGGTTTATCCATTTGATGCGACACCGATTCCTTCCCTCGCTATGCTCGGGACAGGCGCCCTGCTTTGCAGGGCTCGGAATGACACATTCGCGAATGATCCCTTAACCGCCCAGCAGGCGGCCGTATTGCTCCCACTGTTCCGCCGCGTAATGGTCCCAGGTAAGATGTTCCGCACGCCCGCGGCCGCCCAGGCCCATCCTGGAGGAAAGCGCCGGATCCTCCACCAGCCGGATCATCGCCTGACCGGCGGCCTCGGCATCCAAGGGATCCACCACAAAGCCGGTTTCTCCGTCGATCACAACATCCGGAATTCCCCCGCTGCGGGATCCGACGGACGGCAATCCATACGCGCCGGCTTCCAGGAACACCAGTCCGAACCCCTCGAAGTGCCGGTCTACCTCCTGCGAAAGGAGGAGGAAGATCGACGCCTCCCGATACAGCCGGTCTAATTGAGCAGGGTCGATCGTTCCCAGAAAACGGACGCCGCGCAACTCCGCCCGGCGGATAATGCCTTCCAAGTACGTCCGATAGGCTTGATCCGGCGGCCGCCCGACGATGTTGTAGACCGCTTCGGGAAAACGCTTTTGGAGATGGGCAAACGCATTCAGGCTGATGTGATATCCCTTGCGGGGTTTAACCATGCCGACGGAAAGGACAACCGGGGCGGGAGGTTGCCGTCTTCCCCGCGCCACTTCGGGCGGAACCTGTTCCGCGGCGCGGGAGCCGCACAAGACCGTCCGTACCGCCGTCGAAGAGAGTTCGGTTTCATAGGAATGCCACAGTTTCGCTTCCGTACCGTGCGAGATGGGATAGATCGCCGCCGCCCGCCGCAAGACACCGCGGTAGAAGCGGTCCAAGAGCGGCCATTTATTCCACAGGATGGCATACGTCCCGAATGCGGTAAGCGCATGCGGAGTTTTCTGCGCGCGCGCCAAAGCGTCCCCCGCCCAACCGGCCGGGAACATTTCCAACGAATGCACAAGCTGGACCCGCAGCGGCGGAAGCCGGCCGGCACTCCAGATCGACGGGATCATCCAACGCAGCATCGAGCGGGTGGTGCCGTTCCAATCCTCCGCCTGAACCGTGGGCAATACATGGTGTTCCAGATCCGGAAATTTTTCCCGGGCCGCCGCCTGATCCCCGCGGGAAATGATCAGGACCGGCTCGACGTATTTCTGGAGCGACCGGATCGCCCCTTCCACGAATGTCACCCATCCGCGAAATCCACGGAGATAGGGAATCAGATAGGCGATTCGGGGTTTGAAACCGGAGACAGTCGATTTGTCCGCAGGCATCCTGCATCATCCTCGCCAATGGAATCGCATCCGATTATCCGACCGGGGAACCATCCGGTCGATGTGCCGCCTGCCCTACCGATCGCCGAGCTGCTGCAAGGCCTGGACCAGGGAGGCCGCCCCGTTCCTAATCTCTCCCCCCCACAGGCGTTCCCGGCGCCGCCGGCGTTCGGCATCCGGGAGCGCGAACGCCCGGAGGACGGCGGCCGGCATCTCTTCCGGCCTATCCGCCGCTTCGGCCAATCCTTCTTCCACAAGCTCGCGGCCGTAGGCGCGCGTGGTTTTCATCCACACGATCGGGATCCCCGTCAAAGCCGCTTCGTAGAGTACGGAACTGTACGAACCGACGGCCAGATCCACTTGCGCGAAGGCTTCATAGACGGTGCCGGTTTGCAGCAAGCGGACGCGCGAGGCGGGAAGCGAATATTCCTCAAGGCTCTTTCCGGATTCGCCGGGGCGGAGTTTCAAGACGAGTTCGAAGCGGGGATCCTCCAGCAGCGTTTGTATAAACGCCGCCACCTCGCGCTTTCTCGCCAGCGGTTCAGACACCACCAGGATCCGGATCTTCCCCCGCGGATCAGATTCCTTTTTGTGCCGGTCCAGGGACGGGGGTGAAACGTCCGGCGGCCGGAGGGGGCCGGACACGAACACCTGATCCGATGTATAGAGCGCAGTGTCGCGCAGCAAGCGGTCCCGGAAAAGGTCGCTCCATACCCCGTAGCGGTTGAAGGCGTGGGCGCGTGCGCCGGAAAAGCCGTACGCCATCAGGCCGGCATGGAATTTATTAAACACCCCGTGCTGGAATCCGAGAACCGGGATTCCCAAAGAGATGCAGGCGGCGACGAGCTCATGATTGTGCCGGTTGTCGTCGAAGACCACCGCCCGGCGAACGCGTTGGAAACGAAGCGCCCGTTTCAGCATGCGCTGGCGGGCGACGGACTGCCGGCAGCCTTCCATCACGACCGGAACGAGCGCCCGCAGCGCGCGTTCTTCGAGGACATTCGAGCCCATCGCGGGCATTTCCACCGCGGGGACGACGATCCTCTCGCCGGAAAGTTGCGCCCAGAAATCCGCGGCTTCAAGAAAAAAAACCGGCCTTCCCCTACGGAAAAAATTTTTAAGCGCCTGATAGGGCGAAAGGGTGTGGGCGTATTCCGCATACCGGAATCCGCACCGGTCCAATTCGCGGTACAGCGGAGTAAACCGGAAATCCTGACGGAGTCCGGGGCTGACATGATCGATAATATACAAAAGCGTATCGCGCGAGGCGATTCGAAAGAGCGCGAGGGAGAAAAACGCAAGAGCCAGAACCGCCCACTTTCCAATCGACCCTTTGGGGGGCGGAAGCATGTCCCCTTCCAGGGAAGCGAATCCCATTTTCCCGCTGATCGCCCGCAGCACCCGCTCCAAATCCGGCGGGGCATTTTCGATGCGTATGCTTTTCATGCCATCGGCGGCTTTAAGAAGGGGAAAAAGCTGGGTCAGCGGGACGAGGTAGAAACGCAACAGCCGGTCCTGGCCGTACCACCATGGTTCGAAGCCGTCTTCGACCGGGATCGAGGAAATCCGTTTTCCCGATGCATCGGTGAGGGTGTTCATCCTGCGGAGGAGATCCAGTGCGCGGTCCCAATCCGGGGCGGAGACCGGAATGGACGCGCCCTCCGTCTGCTCGAACTCCCCGTCGGTATCGGGGTTCGGGCGGAAGCGTAGGTGCCGTGGGATTCCGCCGCCGTCACTCACGGGAGCCTCACCCGCCCGGGGATTGCCGGATGACGCGTTCGAACTCGGCGCCGAACCGCTCGTTTAACTCCTCCACATGCAACGCCTCCTCGGGCGAAGTGGGATTGATGCCGTCGTGCAGCACGTAATCCACAAAGTGGTTGATTACATATTCATGCGGCGAAGGCGGGGCGGCGCGTTTGGGTTTGGGAAGGATGCGGGCGGATGCCCAACGGCGGAACAACTCCGCCGACAGCTTCGCGTTGGGTCGTTCGGCCAACGCGAAGGCGGTTTTATAGGAAAACATATAGGAAGCCTTGGTGCCGTGCAGCACGTTGATCCGGCGCTTGGTCTCCTCGGGATTGGCCGACATGCGGATGTTGACATAGCCATCCTTGCTTTCCAGAACCACATCCACTTCGTCGGCGCTCATCCACGGCCATTTGGCGGTGGTCTTGCGCGCCGCCACGCTCAGGAGTCGCATCTCTCCGACCAGCGCGTAGGCGATGTAGAGTTGATGCGGAAGGCTCTCCGCCCAGCGCCCGCCGGGGATCTTGTGACACCAGAAGTTCGGATCGATCACCATCCGGTCCTGGTCTCCGTTGGTCATCCAGGTCAATCCGATATGCAGCACGCGGCCCGCCTCGCCGCGTTTGACGATCTCCGTCATGCGCAGGATGCCCGCCATGAATTTATTCTGATGGACAACCGACAGCTTGCGGCCGGTGCGCTTCTGGGCGGCCACAACCTCGCGCGCTTCGTCGAGGGTGACGGCAAACGGTTTTTCCAGGAGCACATCCGCCCCGTGTTCAAAAGCGTAGATCGACAGATCCTTGTGGGTCTGGGGAGGGGTGCAGATCGAAACGATCCGCGCGCCGGTCTCGCGGAGTCCTTCCTCCAGCGAGGGATACGCCCCGGGAATCCCGTTCTCGTCCGCCACACGGCGTGCCCGTGCCAGATCCGGATCGCACATGCCGACGAGATGCACCGCGGGATGGTTCTTGAAGAAGGGCAAATGCCGGACAGCGCCGGCAACACCGCTGCCGACGATGAGTACTTTGACCTTTTCCATTCCGTCTCCGATTTCGGGGCTTTCGCCCCCGGTTTTTCCAGGGGCATGCGCCACCGGGGTTTGGAATTATACCAGCAGCAGCCCGGGCTTCGATGCCGCCGTCGATTTGTTGTATCATGAAACCGCCCCCATATTCCGCGCGGAATCGCCGGGAAAGGACACCCCATGTGGCAAATCTACCGACCCCAGCAGAAAACGGACTTGGGTTTTTCCGCCACCGTGGAAGACTTGCAGCGCTCGACGGGACGGTCGATCCTCTTTTCGATTCTCGCCGTTTGTCTGCTTGCTTTTTTCGCCGTCGTCATCACGTCCCCCTTCTCGTGGAATTTCTGGCTGGTCATGAGCATCGCCCTGTTCTCCTGCGCCGCTTCCTACCTTCTGCTTAATTGAATTCCACTATGGTGGCGATGATTATGGCGATCGTCGCCATCGCCGCGGGAGTTCTTATCTTGATCCGCAGGTAATGGGGCGTTAAAAAAAACCGTCCCGTGGTTCTTTCTCCACGGGACGGTTTTTTTTATTCCGTAATCCCGAAGGACGAGGCCGATCCGTCGGCCATCGCCAGAGTCAGATCCCTCCGCTTATCTTCCGACGCCAGGAGCCTGGCAAAAACCATGTAATCACAAATCAACGCCGCGCGGATGGGAGCCACATGCGCATGGATTGACTCGCAGATGGTGGCCAGATCTTTCGGGCTGGTCGGCAATCCGGCGACGGGCACGTCGAACCGCGCCAGAAAGTCGATCGTCGTGATCAGACGGACTTTCTTATCCACCACACGGAGGATCAGCGTCAACCACGGGGCGGAATTCCGTAGAATTCCCAAGAAATACGAACAGGGATCCGGACCGGAAGCCACCCAGGTCCGGATCTGATCCAGGGAAAAGCCGTTCCATTTCCAGGAAAACGGCGGGAAGAATGCCAGGCCAGCGGGATCTTGTTCCGCAAGAAGAAATGCCTTGAACGCGAAATCCTCCAGATCGTTCGACATCCAATCCGCGCGCTGGGCGCGGTCTGAAAAGAGGACCAAGCTGTCCCTTTCCAGAATCTGGACGCTTTCCAAACCCGGCAATTGATAATAAAGCTTCTTCGCCATCTCCTGCGGATCATCCACCTGCTCAATCGCCGGAATCCGGAAACCCGCCGGTGCATATACGCGGAGGACCTTGCCGCCGTGATGCAGGATCGAAAGCAGATTCGGGTGCTCGGGCCGGATATCGGCAATCCGGGAGGTGTCGACCAGGGACATCAGGTTTCTCCAGACGTCGGGACGCAGGTCGGTAATCTCCACATCGCGGGCTATCATTTCAAGACCTCCCATACTTGCACGGTCAACGGCGCCACTTCGGCCGTCACGGATCCGGTTTGGGTTTCTGCCGCTGGAGCATTCCACACTCCGCGCAACGGCCAGGAGGAGATCATCATCGAGCGCTGCATCGTACTGGTCGGATTGGCGAGGAAGACGAGGATCGAGGAACCGCCGCGGATTGTCAACCGCAGGTCCGGATTGTCGATGAGGACGACGTTCGGCATATCCGGGGTGATCAGATCCTTCGCCTGGTCGAAAGAGGGCAGAAACGTGATCTTACCCGATTCGCGGTTTTGGGTCCCGGGGACCTGGATTGCGGCCCCGAAGATCGAGGCCGGATTCATCCGCTCATCCAGTGTCGGAAGCGCCGGCCCGAAGACCAAATGCCCGCCGCGGTCGGCGAATTCCAGGAGTTTTTCCTGTTCCTTCGGATCCATAAAATCGGCGGTGGGGACAAACACCATGTCGTACTTGGTAAGCTCGTCGAGCATCAAGCGGCTGTTTGCCAGATTGTATTCCACCTGGGCGCCTTCCAGATACCGGCAGGCTTCCTGAATCCAGCTCCCTTCCTCCAGAATGGATTGCCGCATCGGCTCGGTCTGGAAACCCAGAGAGGACGGCACTTCGGAGAACAATTTCGGAATGCGCAGAAGGCCGAGGTAGGCGTGGTTCAAGGTCGAGAAGGCGCTGTGGTACTTCTCCAACCCGGAGGAGATCAGCACCAGCGTGCGGCAATTCTTCTTGCTGTCAAAAATTTTATATTGGGTGAAGAAGGCGCTCAACCGCCGGAACAGGTTTGCATACTCCTCCCGGAACGCGCCGGAGCGCTGGATCGGGGCTCCCACCCAGCGGTCTCCCTCGGCCAATACGTGAAAATCCACCGCCGACATACCGTGCATCACGGCGCACATAACGGCGAATTCTTCCTCGGCCGGGGAGTTGACATGCGAGGTAAACCAAGAATGCCCGGAACCGAACCGCGAGACATACGGCAGCCGGCTGGTCCCCGTCAGGAAGCGGATGTGCCGCGCCAGCCCTTGATAATCCGTCGGGCGGGGATCGATCTCCATTCCGAAGAGCGGCGTCTCGATGACTTTCTGAAGTTCCAAGGAATCGACCGGCGTAGAAAAAACCGAAGGACCGTCTATTGCCAGGGGGATGGTAATTCCCCTTTCCCGGAGCATCTGCGAAAGGCGGCTGTGGAAGCGGCGGATCAAATATTCCTTGTAATCCACCCAATCCAAGTACCAGGGGAGATCCCGCTGGACGACGGCCTCACAGGATTTGGGAGGGGCAATCTCTGCGATGGATGTGTATTTTCCACCGTACACGTCGTTCAAAGCCTCGACGGACCCGTACTTTTCGGAAAGGAATTGGCGGTACAGGGCGATGGATTCCGCCGAATAATCCAGGTCGTAGGCTTGAATCCGCCCCATGAATGCGGTTTCCCTGTTCACCTGGCAGATGATGATCGGCCCGTCGGGAAATTGGCGCGGAGTGAGAATCGGAATCAATTGTTCGAGGAATTTTCCGACTTCCTGCATGAACTTCTCGCTGGCATAGGAAGGGATGGCGACCGGCGGAGTGAACCGGGAGGAAACCGCCGGCGCGCCCGTCGAGGTTAACGCCCAGACGGCGGGGTTGCGAATCACCCGCAAGGGGAAGCCGCCATACGGCATGTCCTCGTCCACGATCGGTCCGAGTCGGACTACCACCAGAAGCCCGAGTTCGCGGCACAATTCCAGAAAATTGGGGAGCCCTTTTTGGGGATTCTTTTCTCCAAAATCAAAAATCCCGGGGCCTGATTCATGCAGACCCCAGGGGACGGGCAGGCTTACAACCTCGAAACCCAGGTCCTTGATTTCCTCCAAAATGGTCCGCCAAGTTTCCGGCGCGTGACGCCAATAATGGACGGACCCTGAATACAATGGGATTTGACGCCCTTCCAGGTAAAGCCCGTTGGATTCAATCCGGATGGCCATAAGCGCTTTCTCCGCATTTAGAATACCCGATTATCGCAAGGCGTGCAATCAGAATCACAGCACTTAACCGCTTCATTTCCGGCGGGTATGAAAATTTATTCGTTCTTTATTGGAAAAAAAGTCCTCGGGAAAAGACGCACCTGCATCGGCGGGAATCCGGACAGGGAACGGTTCACATAAAAAACCCGTTTACGTTTGCGGACTGTCCGTTAGGAACGGACCATCTCTTGGAACAAGCCAAGGTACGCCGTGACGTATCGCTCTTCGGAGAATGCGTTCCGCGCCGCTTCCGCCAGGCTCGAGCGGTATGCGGATGACCCGGGCTCTTCTTGAAGGGCGTTACGGATTTCTCCGGCGAGATCTTCCGCCGTCTGGGTCCGGCCGTCGAAGGCTTTGCCGACGGGAATACCCAGGACGTTTTCCAATTCCGCCATCTGCGGCGCCCAACCGATCGCCGGCACTCCGCTGCAGAGCGCTTCCAGCAAGGCGATGCTGAATCCCTCCAACCGGCTTGGGATAACCACCAGGCGCATCCCCGGGAGTCTTTCCGCCAATTCTTCCTGAGAGAGTTGTCCCAACGCATGGACCGGCAAACCATCCCGGACCGCCTGCCGGACAAGCTCTTCATCTTCTCCGCGTCCGCAAATAAAAAGCGGATCCCGCCACAAACCGCGATTCCCGCGATAGGCGTCCAAAAGCAGATCGATGCCTTTTCGCCGCCGGACTGCGCCGATGAACATCACCCCCTGTCGGGAACGGCCGGAATCCACCGGAGTGCGGCAGAAAACAGGTGCGACCGGATAATGGATCGACCGCGTGCGCTCCTTCGGAAACCGGATCAGCGATGGGATGCGCTCCCGGGCGGATTGCGAGGGGAAAACGATCCGATCGTAGACATCCAATTCCTCACCCACCTCTCCGTGATGATGAGTCAGGATCAGATTGCCGTGCAACCCGAGTGCCCGGGCCAGCCGCGGGAACGGCCGCCGGGCGAGGTGGTTGTGAATGACATCCGGGTGGAACAGCCGCACCTCCCGGCGCAAGGCGGTTAAGGCAAAAGCGTCATAAAAAAGATTCTTTATTCCCGCAGGCCAAGGCCGCAGCCGCAGCAGGCTCCACGGCAGCCAAACCATTTCCCTCCAGGACGGGATGTGCATGGCCGCGGCCACTTCCACCGCGCGCCCCGGCGCCACCTCCCATAACTCCCGGCTGCCCACACCCTCCGGGATGGGCAGCACCTGGACATCGTGCCCCCGTTCGAGGAGCAGCCGGGTGAGCTGCAGCGCCGCGCGCGCCATTCCGCCCGCCGCCGGCGCCAGCGCTTCCGATTTCATCAGCGGATGAATCTGAAGTATTCGCATCGTGCTCAATCACCATGCAGGAGTTCGGAATAATGGCCGATCATTTCCCTGCCGTAACGCTCCATCGAAAACGATTCCCTGGCCAATCCGGCCAGCTCCATCCGGGAACGGTCTTCCAGAACGGGATCCTCCAGCGCGCGAAGCAACACGCCCTCTAACTCCTCTTCGGGTTGAGTCCTGCCGTCGAACGCAAAGCCGACGGGCCTGTGCCACCACTCCTCAAGCTCCCACACCTGTGAAGCCCAACCGAGGACCGGGGTCCCGCAGGCAAGAGCTTCCAGAAGCGCGACGGAGAATCCCTCCATCCGGCTGGGATTTACCAGCAGCTTGGCCTTGGAGACGATCGCCTTCACTTCCGGAGCGGACAACCGTCCATGGAAAACGACCGGAAGGTCATTCCGGGCAACCAGTTCTTTGTATTTTTCTTCATCCGCTCCGCTCCCACACAGGTGCAACGGATGCCTGCGCAGGCGGTCGTTCCGGCGATACGCCTCGAGCAGCAGATCAATCCCCTTGGCGTCCTTCAAATTTCCGACGCTGACCAATCCATTTCGTTCCTGCGCCGGAACGACCTCTCCCGACAGAAATTCATCCGCAATCGGGTAGTAAAGGATCCAGGTCCGCTCTTCGGGATAATCGGACAAGAGGCAGACCTCCTCCTGCATGGACCGGCTCAAGAAAATAATACGGTCATATGTGTCCAAGCCCCGGCCGATACGACCCGAGTGGTGGGTCAGGATGGCGGGAGGCTTCATTCCAGTCAGGGGAAGCAGGATGGGAATGTCGGATTCGGTTTGGTGGCAATGCAGGATGTCGGGTTGGAACCGATCGATGGCGATTCTCAATCCCTCGAGGAAAGCCATATCCTGAAAAAGGGAATGCCGATCCGTCCCGGGGAATTTCGCCATCCGCAAACGGATCGCATCCGGCAGAAAATGCCGCACGCTGGGGAGTGCAAGCGTCGGCAACACCTGGGCGGGAACAGACGGCGAAGCGGCGAATGCCATCGTCTCTCCCCAGATCCGCTCGGGCCACGGATACAGCGCGATCGTATGCCCCGCTTCCAGCAGAAAACGCGTCAGCATCAGTGCCACGCGGGATTTTCCGCCCGCCCTCGGATTGATCCTTTCCGAGCGTAAATAAGTTTGAATCTGCAGTATGCGAAGGGCTTTCATTGGAATGACAAGAGGAATGACCTTAACCTTCCTCCATCACCTCTTCGTAGGCCAGAAGGTTTTCGGTTGTATAGCGTTCAATGCAAAAGAATTTTCGGGCCCGCGCCGCAAGCGCTTTCCGGTAGGCCGGGGAGTGATTTTCCTTCCCCTTCATCCACTTTAATACCAATCCGGCAAGCTCATCCGGTTTTGCCTGCGCCGGATCGAAGCCGACCCCGCACTCCATGCGCAGCAGTTTCTGGGTTTCCTCCACCTGTGGCTTCCATCCGACGACCGCCGTCCCGCAGCATATCGCTTCCGCCAGGGCGAGGCTGAAGCCTTCCGCCGGACTTGGATTCACCAGCAGTTCCGAGCGCAGTAATTCCTTGCGAACCGATTCCGGCGCGACTCGCCCCAGAAATAAAGCCGGAATTTTATGCTTCTTGGCGTACGCTTCGAAGCGCTCCTGTTCGGGACCGATCCCGCAGATCCGAAGCGGTATCTTGCGTAAGGCGGAAGATTTGGCATACGCCGCCAGGAGATTCTGCAGTCCCTTGTCGAGCCGCAATCCGCCGACGAAAAGGATCCCGTTTCGATTTCCCGAAACGGGGATCGACATATCGGAGAATATTCTTTCGACCGCCGGGCGGATCAATCGGGAGCGTTCCAGCAGAGAGGCATCGCGCCCGCACACCAGCGAGCGCAAGGCGTCCGACGCGAAAATGATTCTGCGGTACGACAGCAGGTGCTGGCCGGCGGTGTGGGTATGATGGGTGAGGAAAAGGGGGATCTTCAAATCCAGCGCGTGGTACAAGGGGGGAAAATCGGAAAACGACAGGTGGTTGTGGATGATATCCGGTTGGAAATCCTTGATGGCTTCGCTTAATCCGGCCAGGAACATCGAGTCCAAGCGGACCGAATGCGCCGATCGGTCCGCCGCCGGCAGCCGCGAAGCCGCCCAGGAAAACCAGGCCAACTTCTTCATGGCGGGGATGCGCGCCGTCGGTATCAGACGGATGGGTTTTCCCGGATTGTCGATCCAATAGGGTTTTTCCAGAATGGGTTCCGGGAATGGAAAAATCGCCACCTCGTTTCCGCGGGCGGCAAGTTCGCGCGAAAGCTGAAGCGAAAGCCGCGATTTTCCCCCGGCGCGCGGATTCAACCCTTCGCCTTTCAAAAACGGGTGGATTTGCAGAATTTTTAAGGATGTTTGATCCATAAGGAACGTCCTACGATGCAGATGCATCCAGTCGCCGAATTCCATCCGGGCCTTCGTTCAGGAGCAGGTCGATGCTGGCCATGCCCGGCACGAAGGGGGAGAACATCTGGGAATATTCCGGATGCTGGAACTCATGATATTCCACGCCGATCCCCGCGTCTGTAAAAAGCGATTCCACGAGGTAGCCCCTTCCACTCGGTCCAGAGAGGTACACCGTGGCTCCCGTCTTGCGGCAAATATCCAGCAGAAGGTCGCTTTTCTTTCCGGCAACGTTCAAAGTCGACGCCCGCCGGGCGGGGGTGGATATGCCGAACGCGGACCACAGGAACTCGATCAGCGCGAGATTCAGATCGACCAGGCGAGTCCACGGCCGCCGGAAGAGATCCTCCAGCGCCGGCGCGTACATCTTCCAGTGCGGCGCCCGGGAGTAATTCTGCAGCAGGGTCCGGAAATACACTTCCGCCCAGCGGGTTTTGTTGTTGATTTCCACATCCAGAAAAGCCTGGCCGAATTTTCCCTTCGTCAGGACCGGGACATTAACCCAGCCCCACCCCTGCGGCGTACGGATCCGGTTCCGATTTTCGAAGTAGTTCTTTTTAAACGCGACCGTGTCGAGAAAAATGAATTCGTCGGCTTTACGGGCCTTGTCGAGGTATCCAAGCCAGGGGAGATGCTCGGGTTGATGGATGGCTATCCGCGTCATGCGCTATTTCAAGCCGAGATCCCACTGCCAACGCAGGGTTTCATAGCACTCCGCATGGCCCACGCCGATCTCATACCCGCGGTGAACTCCGCGGGCGATCACCGCGTCCAGCCAGATATCGCCATACTTCTTGTATTGCGAGTCGTGCGCCAGGAGGGACTCGCGCTTGGCCTGGACCGCCTCCGGCGAAACAGCGACGTACACCTGCGGACGGAACGGCGAGTAGGAGCGGCCGGAGGGAGTCATCGGTTCGTAGAAGAGGATCGAGTTGAAATAGCGGCAGGCTGAGATCGAGGCGAGGGATGTGGCGCGGTGGTCCTGGTGCGTATCGTGCGGCCAATGGGTGAGGACCACATCCGGCTTTAATTTGCGAAGCGGCACCTCGATGGCTTCCACCACATGGAAATCGTACGGGATCTGCTTGGTGGGGAAATCCAGAATCTCCAACCCCACATTACCGAGCTTGCGCGCCGCCTCCCTGCCCTCCACCATCGCCTGGTCGTCCGTGCGGAAGACCCGCCCGTCCAAGTCAACGTAATCCGAATGGGAGAGGACGAGCATGTACGTTTCCCAGCCTTTGCGTGCGGCTTCAGCCAGCGTCCCCCCGCAGCCGATTTCGATGTCGTCCAGGTGCGCCCCGATCGCCAGGAGTCTCATCGGTCATCCTTTCCGGTACAGGTACAGCGTGAAATCGTGGGGAAGGTAATCGTGCCGAAGGGTGACCCAGCGCGTGATGGCGTGCGCCTCAAGGAGCGCGCGTTCCGGCGAGCAGTAGAACATGTCATCCCGGAAATGCCCCGGATCGTAATAGGTACTGAGCATGTTGATCCCCACGCCGCGCTTGGCCACGTCGAACAGCCTGCGCAGGATGCGGAACACCCAGGCTTCCTGATCCTCACGGAATTTTACGTTAAAAGTCCCGCTGATCAAAATGTAATCCGGCGCAGATTTTGGCTCGAAACTCTCAATATCGGCGCAGAAAAATTCGTCACCCGGGTGGCGGCGGCGCGCTTCTTCAATGAAGGCCGGCTGGAGATCCAGCCCCGTGTAACGCATCGCGATCCCCCTCTTCTCAAGGTAGGAGCGCAAGTCGCCGAATCCACAGCCCACGTCCAGCACCGAAGCATTCGTCAGATCGCCGATTTGGGTCAGCACGTCGAACCGGACTTCCTGGGATTCCCGGCTGCCGATTCCCAGCGAGCGCGTATCGTACCCGTATTCCTGCCAGCGCTGTGCGTAAAAATCCAACACTTTGCGTTCTTCGCTCATCGGCACCTCGGATCGCGTCCGCTACTTCCGCTCCCGGGACAAGGATGTTCCGGCCGCGGACCCCAGCGGACGGACCTCCGTCTCCCAGGGCAGAATCGGCGCCACCACGCCGGACCAGGCTCGCGGGTAATCGCCTTTAACCGACCGGCCGGAACCGCTGTCCTCCACCCGGAAGGAGAGCAGATTCGACTCGCGGATAAAATAACGGCGGGGGACCAGCACGCGCAGCAACACGTCGACGGTGAACATTCCCTCGTTCAGGAAATCACCTGGGATCTTGCACACGCTGCGGTAGATCCCCTTTTTGCGCGACTTCCCGGTATAGGCCGAGTCGTGATTGGCGGCGGATTCCAATACGCAAATGCCATCGTCGTTGTGGAGCAGGATGATCGGCATAAACGGCTGCCCTGAATCGAACGCCCAATATTCCACCTCGATCTGCAACGGCTCGCGGATTTCGAATATCGAGCGCGGCTTGCCGTTGCGGTCGAGCAGGCGGACCCGCTTCAGGCGAGCCGTGGCATCCCCCGGCGCCTGGTCGGGCGAATCCCATTCTTTGTGGTCGGCGGCCGAGCGGTCGGCGTTCAGATAATGCGAGATGACTTCCGAGGTATCCCCGTCTGCGGAAATCCGCCCTTCATCGAGCAGGATAACCCGCTGGCACAGGCGATGGATGGCGGTCATATTGTGGGAGACAAACAGCACCGTGCGGCCTTCTTTGCCGACGCTCTCCATCTTGCCCATGCATTTCTTCTGGAAGCGGTCGTCGCCCACGGCCAGGACTTCGTCCACCAGCAGGACTTCCGGATTCAGATGCGCCGCGACGGCGAACGCCAGCCGCAAGAACATCCCGCTGGAATAATGCTTGACGGGCGTGTCGATGAACTTTTCGATCTCGGAGAAGGCGACGATTTCATCGAAGCGCCGTTCGATCTCGGCATTGCGCATGCCCAGAATCGCACCGTTGAGGAAGATGTTCTCCCGTCCGGTAAGCTCCGGATGGAAGCCGGTTCCGACCTCGAGCAGCGACCCGATCCGTCCGGAAAGCCGGACGCGCCCGACGGTCGGATCGGTGATCCGCGAGAGCACTTTCAGCAGCGTGCTTTTCCCCGCGCCATTGCGTCCGATGATGCCGAGCACCTCCCCCTGGCGGACCTCGAAATTGATATCCTTCAAAGCCCAGATCATCTGCGCGGCGGGAATGGGCTCGCGCCGGATGATGCGCCGCGCCAAGCGAAAGGGCATTTTCGCGGCGTCGGCCAGCGTATCCCGGAGGGTTTTATATCCCTCCTGGAGGGCGCCGATGCGGTATTGCTTGCCGAGGTTTTCCACCCGGATGACGAGGTCGCCCATGTCACACCACGTCCGCGAAGTTTCGTTCCATGCGCCGGAAATAAAAGGTGCCGGTGATAAGCAACACCATGGCGACGACGGCGGAGACTCCGACCATCAGGCCCGGAGGAGACCCGCTTCCCAGAAGCGCCCAGCGGAACCCGTCGAGTACGCCGGCCATCGGGTTGAGCCCGTAGATCGTCCTCCACGGTTCGTCAAGAAGACTACTGGGGTAGACGACTGGGCTGATAAACATCCAGACCTGGAGCAGGAACGGGACCATGTAGCGGATATCCCGGTACTCCACGTTCAGCGCCGAAAGCCAGAGCCCCACCCCAAGGGCGGTGATGAACGCCAAAAGAAGAAACAACGGCAGCCAGACCACGTTGATCGTGATGGTTATACCAAAGGCCAGTACCATCCCGACCAGGACGACAAAGGCGAGTGCGAAATCCACCAATCCCGAAAGCACGCTGGCGATCGGCATCACCAGGCGCGGGAAGAAGACCTTCTTGATCAATTGCGAATTTCCGACCAGGCTGTCTGAGGATTGGGCCAAGCCGTACGCGAAGAATGCCCAAGGGACGGTTCCGGCGGCGCTGAACACCTCATAGGGCAGGCCCGCGGTTCCGGAGGAGATTTTCGCCAGCCTTCCGAAGAACAGGCTGAACACGACCATCGTCAGGAAGGGCTGGAGGATCGCCCACGCCGCGCCGAGCACGGTCTGCTTATAACGGACTTTGATATCCCGCCAGGTAAGGAAAAACAACAGCTCGCGGTACGCCCAGACCTCGCGCAGCTTAAGGTTCACCCATCCGCGCGAGGGGACGATTTCAGTGACGGGACCGACAAATTCGCTTTGCGATGATTCCATTCGATTTATTAAACCTGCAGGTTAAGATACAGACGATGGACCATAGACTATGGACCATGGCCGACCTATGTTCGGGACGCATTCACCTTTCCTTGGACCGTTTTTCTAAAGGATTGCATTTTCTTGATCAGCGTCACCATTCGGTTTTCCATCTTCTCACTATCTTCGGACAGATATTTTCTTCGTTGAGCAATTCGATGGCAGGCGCTGGATTCTTCGAGCGATCGAATCGCGTAACCTAGAAATCGCACCTGCTCCGAGTCGGTCTGTCCCGTGGATCCTTCGGCAATATTAAGTGCAATCGATGTCGCCGCGCGAATCCACTGACTTCGCAGATTATATAATTCCTCTTTCGGAAGACATTCGGTCACTCGGTATACATCGTCGAGGTAATCAAGCGCCAGCTTCCACACCTCGAGATTCTCGAACTTGAAAGCCATGGATCCCCCTTTTTATCATCGATTTCCCTACTATGGATAGATGATACCACGGGCAGTGTTCAATCCCTCGATTGTCGTGCCTCAGCCATCGAATAGAAACCATCGACAATAGTCCATGGTCTATAGTCCATCGTCTCTATCTTCAAGCCAGGATTCCATCTCCGTAAGATCTTTCACCTTAGCAACAGACAATTTATCGAAGTTCGTCTCCGTCTCGCGGGCCAGGAAACGCGTGCCCGCTTCGCGCGCGGCATCGTAATCGCTCATGCCGTCGCCGACCATCAGCACTTCCTGCGGGGAAAGCGCGTGCCGCGCCATCACGTCGCGCAGGATGTCCGCCTTCAACCGCGGGGTGCCCCACAATTCCTCGAACCAGGCGCCCATTCCGCGTTTGGCGACGATGAGTTCCAACTCCGCCTGCGGGGTTCCCGAACCGACAATCCGCACCACCCGCCCTCTCAATCCGAGAAGCAAATCCTCCGCGCCCGGCACTTGCGGGCAGCGGAAAATCCGCTCACGGGTGAGGCACTCGAAATCGGCGCTTACCTGCTTGCGGATTTTCTCGGTGTAAGGCAGCCCCAGGATGTTGCGCTGAATGTGCTCGAACTTGACGTACCGGGAAATACCGGCCTGGGCAATGTGGTAGTCGCGGATCGCCTGAACCTTCTCCGGGTAATCCGCGTACAGTTCCATGAAAGCCTCGGTCTTGATATTGGCGGATTCCAGGATCACGCCGTCGAAATCGAAAACGATTGCGCGCAGGGAATCAATTCGCTTCAACGCAGGTTCCTCTCGAAGATCACGCACCGGAAAGGAAGGCGCGTGAAATCTATAATTTCTTCACGTCCGGATAATGGGCCAGCCACCACTCGGAAAAACCGGCGTCGAGGTGGGTGTGAATATCCCGGCCGGTTACCCAATTGCGCAGGATCGGCGCCGACCGCTTTCCCATCCACCACCACGGGCTGGGCCCGTCGCGCCGCTGGACGCATTCTTTTCGGAAGGCCCATACGCCCTGGTCGTAGTAATACGCCGCCGGGTACGACTGGCGTTCGGTCGAGGCCTGGCGGTTGGGGTCTCCATATGGGCGCAGCAACCCATCGACGATCTCAAGCGAGCGCAGCGGGTGGTCGTCGGCCGCCTGCCATACGCTCATGACAGAATCCAGGTCCGGACGGTCATCGAGCATCCCGAGCGCCCGGTCCAGCAGTTCGCCGTCGAGCATCACGGTGTTCCCCAGGAGGAGAACCACGTTGCGCAAATCCTTTTCGCGCGCGTCGGCGTATTCCACGGCATGCTTGATCACCTCGCCGTGGTTGATGTGATCGCCGCACAACCCCTCGGGCCGGACGATGATCTCGCAGCCGTTCTCGCGCCCGACCTGCATAACCTCCGGCGAATCGGTGGAGATGTACGTCTTGGAAATGCGTTTCGCCTCCCGGGCGGCCTGGATCGGGTAGTAGACCAGCGGTTTTCCCGCGAGATCCATCACATTCTTATTGAGGATCGATTTGCTTCCGGCGCGGGCGGTGATGATGGCAACGTTCACGGCACTCTCCTGCAGGTTTTTTTCCTGCGAATTCAACGGGGTAAATTTTATCAAAAGCCGAGCGCTCGCTTCGCGAGGGCAACCGATCGCTCATCAACGCTTAATCGCCCGGGCGCACACCTCGATCGCGAACCGCTCGTCAAGGGTATCAAGTTCGCGCCGGGAAAACTCCTCCGCCGTCAACCCGCGCATCGCCGCGGCGGCGAGGAGCGAGTTGCCGTAAGCCCGGACCTGGACATTTTCGCTTCCGAAGGTTCCCCCCACCAGCCCGGCGAATCCCTCAGGGGTGAAGCGCCAGAGCTCATGCCACCAGGGCTCGATCATATCCGTCATCGGCACCGCCGCCAGAAGCACGCCGCCGGGGCGGAGGATGCGCCGTATCTCTGAGAGAATCGCCGGCAGATCCTTCACGATATGCAGGACGCGCGTGCAGATGATGCAGTCGTAATACCCGGAGGGAATGTTGTTGGGCCGGCTCAGGTCGGCGATGATGGTCGCGTGCTTGCTGTGGCCGGACCCTTCCTTGTGCAGAATATCGAGTTTTTGGATGTTCGGCCCGCCGAAGCGAGAAGCGTATTGGTCGTTCTGAAATTCCAGCACCCGGCCGCGCACGTCCGCACGGAATTCCCCGAAGAAACGGTCGATGTAGTAGCGATGCACGGGCGTGCCGCGTTCGTTTCCGGAAACGACCGAGAGCGGCGATAGTCCATTCCCGAGCCGGAACCGCGCCCAGAGTGCGGTCAGAATCGGAATGCGCAGCTGCTTTCGGCGAACCTGCCCGGACCGGATATTCTGCCAGCGGTATGCCAGCCACTGGAAAACCCGTTTCGGCAGCAGCGGCAGGCGATTCCAATCGGTGACCGCTTTGGGATCCTCGCGGATCTTCTTTTCCGCCCCCGCGTATCCCTTCGGAGTGCGGGGAGACCGGACGGACTCCATATGCTCCTCGAGCCGGCGTGAAAATTCCCGTCCGCCCGCGTCACCGGGGGTGACGCGCGGAATCCAATACCGGTCGGAGCCGCCGTGGACCGCCGCTTTGACATTGGCGCAGGCGTAGTTGAACCCCAATTCCCGCGCCAGGCGCAGCGTGACCGTCGTCTCCGATTCGCGGCTGCCGTACGGATAGGACAGCGCACGGACCGGCCGCCCGAGCAGCTTTTCCAGCGCGTGTCGGGAATCTGCCATTTCAGTTTTTTGAGAGGTATCTTTCAGTGCGGCCAGCCAGGCGTGGCGCACGGTGTGCGCGCCGATCGATATCAAACCGTTGGCTGCCAGCCGGCTGCATTCCCGTGCCGTCAGCGGGCGGACATCGGGGCGCGGTGCCGCCGGGCGGCATCGGGCTTCCCTGCAAATTCGATCCATCTCCGCCCGGATTTCATCCGGCGGGAAAGCGCGCAACGCATAATGGAGAATCCCGAAGGCATCCTCCCGCGGCATGCCCAGATAAAACCGCATCCGCGCATCCTCCGGTAGTCCTTTCCACTCAGCGGGCTCGCGCTTGGATTCCCAGACAATTCGCTGCAATTCATCCCACCAGAATTCCTTTTTACCGTCCAGATAACCGGAGGAGATAAAAACGGTTGCGGGGATTTTCCAGCGTTCCAGGGCGGGAAGCGCGCCGAAGAGAACTCCGGCATAGCCGTCATCGAAGGTCACGGCGACCGATCTGCGCGGAAGGTTTCCCTGCGCCAGACCCCCGACCATTTCGTCCAGGGTCACCGGATTCCAAGAACGGCGCAACTCCTCCATTTGCGATGCGAACAGCTTCTCCGGCACGCTGACGTGAAGCGGGTCCGGGGATTGGCGGCCGACCTGGTGATAGGCAAGCACTACTCCGTGGGGGGAAAGGATTTCGGCCAGCCGGTTAATTCTTTCCTTAACGCCCATCGATCAACCCGCGTCCTTTCCCATTTCGACTTCCCGAAGTGTAAATGGAGATACACCGATTATCCATGTAGAAGGGGATATACGCCAGTTCACGGGGATCGGCGGGAATTGCGAACGCAAGGAGAATCCGGGTGGCTTGCAAGCCCGGTCTCCTCACGTTGTATGTTCTTCCCGGGAGATTTGTTCGAGGACCTGGAGAATCCCCTGGCCGAAATCGACATACAAATTCGACGTCAGTTTTCTTCCCACCCGCGGGTGGAACTGGTAGGGAGTGATCCGGTAGTGCCCGTCGGGGATTTCCGGCCGGGCGTACTCCACCTGGATCTCGCGGCCGAGGATTTCCGAGAACATCGTGAACAAGTCGCGGGCGCGCATCGGGTAGTGGCCGGTGATGATCAGATGCTGGTTGGCGTATTCGGAAGCAAGAATGTCGACGGAGAGGCGGGCTGCATCGGCCACATGGATGTATTCCCGCGAATCTTCCGGTTCGCCGTAGTAGCGGATCTTCCCGCTTCGCGCGGCTTCGCGCAGAAGGCGGTATAGGCCGTTGCTCTCATCGGCCCGCGGGCCGTACAGGCTGCCGAATCGCAGGATCGTGTACTCCAGTCCGTACCGGTGCTGGTACTCTTCGATATACGCTTCGCACGCCTGCTTGCTGGCGCGGTAGAAGGAGCCCTCACTGCTGTACACATAGATGGTGCTGGAAAACACGAAGCGCTTGACCTTGGCGCGCCGGGCGGCTTCGAGCACGTTGACCGTGCCCTCCACATTGACCTTCACCGTCTCGCGCGGAAGCTCGCGCGCCTTGTTGAGGTCGGAAAGCGCGGCGTAATGGTAGACGTAGTCCGCGCCTTCGATCGTCCGGCACAACAGATCGAAATCCTCCAGGCTTCCGATCACTTGCTTTTGATCCGCCGGAAGCGCGGCGGCCTTCTTTTGATCGAAGATCGTCACGCTATGCCCGCGGCATGCGAGTTCATCCGCCAGATGGCTGCCGAGGAATCCCGCCCCGCCGGTGACGACCGATACCGTCATTTCGCTTTTTCTTTCTGGAAGAAGTCGATCACTTTCTGCGCCGCTTCCACCTCCATGCCGATCCGGCATTCCAGGGCATACGATCCGATGTGCGCAGTCAGCACGATGTTGTCCAATTCGGAAAGGGGGCCTTTATACGGTTCGGCGGCAAATACGTCCAGGTACGCACCGCCCAACTTGCCGGAGCGCAGAGCCTCGAGCAGCGCGGTTTCGTCGACCCATCCGCCGCGCGCTGCATTTACCAAAAGCGCGCCTGGTTTCATCTTCGCAAACTCCGGTGCGCCCAGCAGCGCGGTTTTCGTCGAACCCGAGAGATGCAAGGAAAATACATCCGCCTGGGGCAGGGCTTCGTCGAGTGAAACGTATCGGACCGCGTGCTGGCTGGCGAACAAATCATCGTGCACCGGATCGACCGCCAGAATATGGACCGAAAACGGCTGCATCAGCCGCACCAGCGCCTTGCCGATGCGCCCCAACCCGATGATGGCGACGGTTTTCCCGCGCAGCAGCCTACCCATCGGTTTGGAGAATTCCCCGCGGCGGACGGAGGCGTCGGATTGCGGGATGCGCCGCAACAGCGCAAGCAGCCCGCCGAGGGCGAGCTCGGCCACGCCATTGGTCGGTCCATCGGGCGTGTTGAACACCGATATGCCGCGCTCCTTGGCGTATTCCCGGTCAACGTTGTCGACCGCCGTGCCGACGCGCGAGATGACCTTCAGGCGGGGAAGCTGGGAAAGCACCTCGCGGTCAAGCGCCTCGGTGCCGGCGATCAGGCCGTCCGCGTCGCGGAGCAGTTCGACCGTTTCGGGTTTCGTCAGCTTGCGGCCATGCGGATTGAAGATCAGTTCGAAGCCGGCCAGACGGAGATCGTCGACCGGTTCGCTGCTTTCTTTTCCGAACGAGGACGTGGTGATGGCGATTTTTGGGCTCACGAGGTTCACTCCGTGGAAATCTGGCTAGCCCAGGATTGCTCGGCCCGGTACCAATCGACGAGGTTGTGAACGCCGTCTTCGAGTTTGGTCTGCGGTTCCCAATTCAGGAGTCTTCGGGCTTTGCTGATATCCGCCCAGGTGGCGGGCACGTCCGCCGGATGGGCGGGCTTTTGTTCGATGACGGCCTTCTTGCCGGTGAATTCTTCGACCATCGCGATGATGTCGCGGATTTTCGCCGGACGGTCGCCGCCCAGGTTGATTGTCTCGAAGCCGAGCGGTTTGACAGCGGCAATCGTTCCGCGGGCGATATCGTCGACGTAGGTGAAATCGCGTTCCTGGCTGCCATCCCCGAAAAGCACGATCGGCTTGCCCTCGGAGATGCGCTGCACGAAACGGAACATGCTCATATCCGGGCGGCCGGCCGGGCCGAACACCGTGAAGTAGCGAAGCACGGTGACATCCATCCCGTACAGGAAATGCCAGGTATAGCACATCGCTTCGGCGGCCTTCTTCGAGGCGGCGTACGGGGAAAGCGGTTTGTCGGTGGAGGCATCTTCCTTGAAGGGGCGCGGATTCTCCGCGCCATACAGGCTCGAGGTGGAGGCGAGGACGAATTTCTTCACCCCGCCCTGGCGGGCCAGCTCAAGGAGGTTCAGCGTTCCGGAGACGTTGGTCTCGAAATACACATATGGATTCTCCGTGCTCTGCCTGACTCCGGCGCGCGCCGCCAGGTTGATCACCGCATCGAGCACGTTGCCGTCGTGCTTGTTCCACAGCGTCTCGACCACCACCCGGTCGGCCAGATCTCCGCGCGAGAAGGCAAACCCTGGAGCAGCCTGCAGTTTCTGCAACCGCCACTGCTTCAGGCGCACGTCGTAGGCGTTGTTCAGGCTGTCGATTCCCACAACCTGATGGCCTTGCTCCAGGAGCAGCGCGGTGACCCGCGCGCCGATGAACCCGGCCGCACCCGTGACCAGATAGCGAGCCATTACAGCCGGACCACTTTCGGGCTTTGCTTGCCGTCCGCACCCAGGGCGTTGCGGGTGTCGACCACCAGCCGGGCGAGTTCGAGGATCCTCTTCCAATGGTAGACATCGTGGTTGGTGGTAATCACCACGCAATCCGCTTGCTGCACAGCACCTTCCAAATCCGCTACGCTCTTGAGATGGAATGATTCGTGGCGCACTTCGGGAACGTAGGGGTCGTGGTAATCCACGACGGCGCCCTTCTTCCGAAGCAGGCCGATCACATCCAGGGCGGGCGATTCACGCAGGTCGGAGACGTTCGGTTTATACGCCACGCCGAGCACGAGGATCCGGCTGCCGTTGATCGCCTTGCGATGCTTGTTAAGCGCATCCTGGACCTTGCCCACCACATAGCGGGGCATGTTTGTGTTGATCTCGCTGGCCAGCTCGATGAAGCGGGCGTTGTAATTGACCGCTTTCAGTTTCCAGGAAAGGTACAACGGATCGATGGGGATGCAGTGCCCGCCCAGACCGGGGCCGGGGGTGAATTTCATATACCCGAAAGGTTTGGTGGCGGCGGCGTCGATAATCTCCCACACATCGAGTCCGAGGTGATCGCACATGATGGCCACTTCGTTGACCAGCCCGATATTCACGGCGCGAAACGTGTTCTCCAAAAGTTTCGACATTTCCGCGGCATCGGCGGAGGAGACCGGCACCAGCGTCTTGATCGCCCGCCCGTAATAGGCAAGGGCGGTTTCCAGGCATGCCGGCGTGATCCCGCCGATCACCTTGGGGGTATTGACCGTGGTCCAATCCTCCCGTCCGGGATCGACCCGTTCCGGGGAAAAGGCCAGGAAAATATCCTTGCCCACTTTCAAACCGCGACTCTCGATTTTCGGGAGCAGGAGTTCGCGGGTTGTTCCCGGGTAGGTCGTGGACTCGAGTACGATCACCATCCCGGGATGGAGGTACTTGGAAACTTCTTCGGTCACATTGACGATGAAGGAAAGATCCGGATCGCCCGTCTTGCGCAGCGGGGTGGGCACGCAGATGGAGAGGGCGTCCAGCGTTTTTACCTGGGAGAAATCGGTGGTGGCATGGAGGGCGCCCTTGCGGACCAGGGAAGCGACATGGGAGGAAGGGATATCCTCGATATAGGATTTTCCCTTGTTGAGCATCTCGATCTTTCTCGAATCCACATCGATCCCGACCACCGAATATCCGGCGCGGCCGAATACATCCACCAGCGGCAAGCCGACATACCCCAGCCCGATCACGCCGACGCGGGCTTTGCCGCTCCGGAACTTTCGGATCAGATTCTGGGCTGTCTCCCCGCCCTTGGTTGACATCACATCCTTCTTTGCCATGCCTGCCTTCTCCTTTGCATTCCATCGGTTCTGCAGAAATTGGCCGCCGAAGCCGGCTGCCGATCCCAACAAAGCCGCGGCTAGAATCTTCCAAAAAAGAAAATTTTCCGTCCGTTTGGCAGAAGCCGGGGCTGATTCGTAGCAGACGGCGCCCGACATCGAAGCCTTTTCTTCCAACGCCGCGCACAACGCCTGTGCCCAGGCAAGCGCCCGGTCCGCCGCGCGGTACGGATCAGTATCGCGGATGTTCAACCGGAGGACGCCGTCTTCCAGCAACTCCTCCACTTCTGATCCGCGCAAGAAATTGTTGCGGGTTAAATTGTACCCGGAGACGACCGGCCGGGAGACAGCGGCGGACGCAACCTCCGGCTCCTTCGCGAGCGCCTCCGCCTCGTCGGCGGAGTAGCCCCCCGTGCTTAAAATCCGAATCCCAGCCTGATATTCCGGCAGCTGGGCGAGCACTGCCAGCAGGGCAAGGATTGCCGAGACCGCACCGACGACCAGCGCCGGCAGGATCCCGTTTCGAATGTCCCATCCTTGGATGGGCGCTGCATTCTTCATGCGGAAATACCGGGACGAAAAAGGATGAGAGCGGAGGGATTAAACCACGGTGCGATATGGGCTGTCAACGAGTCCGCCGCAATACCGCCGATTTCCGCCAAAGAATGCGAAAATCGGCGGTTTTCCCTCCAAAGGGAAACCCCAAACGGCAACATGGGCATTTCCAGCGCCTGATATATACTTGGATTAGGAGATCCTTTTCCGAGAAAGGCTATCCCAGCGGCGATTCGGTTCGGCAAGTGCGATCGATCGCACAACGCGAACCAAGGAGTGGATGATGATAAAACTCACCCCGCCAAAGCACATCACATTTTGGATCGCTATCGGTTTGGGAGTGCTCGCCGTCATTCTTCAGATCGTGCCGGATTTCGGGTTTCACCAATACACCTTCGCCCTCGCGATCGCGGGTCTGGCCATCCTGGGGCTGGGAAATCTTATCAAGAGCCTTTAACCGGCAGTCCATCGATCTCGATTCCCTGTAATCGCGCCCGCTATCAAGGCTGCCGGCTTAGGAGATCCAAACCATCAAGGACTGATTGATAATCCAAATCCCATCCTGTTTTTCCATAAGCAGAAGGTAACCAGCTCCGGCCAGATAGTTTGACTGGGTGCCGACGTATACCAATGCCCGATCCAAAGCGGCATTGAATCCGGCTCGGGAGAGTCCCGTGATGCCTTGGGCGCCTTCATAGGTCTTGTAAAAACCGTCCCAACCGCCCCCGCCTTCCGAAAAGAATTCAGAAATCTCTTCATCGGAAATCAGAATAACGGGAACATCCACCGTGAAGTTGAGTTCCAGCATAATGGAATTCTCATCTTGCAGGAAGAAATCCGTAAATAGGTCCTCGGTAGCTTCGGGTAAATTCTCCCGATAATATTTCATGCTCTCTTCGTCGTCCGCGGAAAGGAATTTCATAGTCGTGTGATCCATTAAGACAATGCACTGGGTTTGTCTGCCAATATATAAATCTTCCAAGATCGCCGAATAGACGGCATATTCCTCGACCCGGCGCGCCTCTTCGGAGAAGGTTGGTGTGAATGCGGGAGTCGGTTCCACGGTGGGGGTGATGGGCGTGGCGGTGTTTTCGATCGCAGCGGTCGGAGTTGCCGTCGAAGCAACTGTGCTGCGCGGTTCTATCCAAGGCAGCGAAAGACATGCCGCGTTCAAGAGAATAAGGACCAGTAGGAAACGTTTCAGCATGGATCCTCCTCGCAGACAAGGCGGTTTTTTTATGCCTTATCATTCACAGACGCCCGAACCTCCCATTGGTTCCGGACCGGCGCCGGCTGTCGGAAAACGTTTGTTCGAATACCCGCGCGGATATCCGCAACTCTTTTCGTTTCCGGGGGTTCTATGAAACAGGGAACCCTTGCGGTTTGATGTCCGGGGGAAAACTCCTATATACAATCGCATCAGTGAAGGTATAATTTTCATGGATCTAGTCTTTCGAACGGAAAGGGTCGCTGCAAGGGTTCGTTAATAAAGAGCATCATTAGCCGGGCCAGGCTTTATCCGTCTACTCAGGCAAGAATTCCAAAAGGAGGAACGGAAATGAAACTCTCAGCTCCAAAGACCATTACTTTTATCGTCGCAGTTGTCTTGGCTGTGCTTGCGATTGTGTTTCAGTATGTCCCGGCGTTGGGCGCCGAAAAGTATGCATTCCTCGTGGCAGTTGTCAGCATCGTCGTTTTTGTGCTCGGCAACCTGGTGAAGGGTCTCTAGCCGCATTTGGAACAAGAGCCCGGGGTTGGTACCGGCCCGGACCATCAGCGGGCTCTTGTTTTTTGAGCATGAAAACCGTCGGGATATCATCCCGACGGTTTTGTTTTCCCCAAAACAACACCATCTCAATAAAACGTCTGTGGATTGCGTTGATCCCGGTCCGGTTTAACCCTCTTTACCTTTATGGATCCGTCCGCTAGCTGCGCCTTCGATTCCTTTTTTTCATGAAAAAATTTCGAATCGGATTCAACCGATGGGATGCGGACTATGTCCGCCCACGGGTTCGTGCGTAAAACCGATGCTGCCGTTCGCGGTTGCCGCAATCCTTTGAGTCGCACCATCGGCGGCTGTGGTTTTTGCTTGTATCCAAAAAGAGCCAACCGCAACCACGCTCGTCGGCACACTGGCCCACGCGTTCGCGCTCCGCGGATACCAGTAATTCCGCCGCCGAGAGCGCGACCAAAGCGATCGGCATGTCCAACGAATCCTTGTTCACATTCCACGTCCACTCGAATCCTCGCACGGATTGCTTGATGCCCGCTCCGTTGCTGATTTTGGAAAGCGATAGGTTCAATTCGTCCATATCCGACTCGGCAGGCATTTTCCCTTTCGACAGCGAAACGAAGATTCGGTAGACCGCCTCGCGCAACTGGATTGCCCGCCGTAGAACGCGCTCCGCATGCGCGGGATTTGCTTCTGCGCCGTGAAGCAGCTTTTGCATCTCCGGTTTCGTCAGCAACCCGATGTTGTGCGCCCAATCGGCAAGATCGGCGAAGGAATGCAGCGTTTCCTGCGGGGAATCGCTGGCATGCCATTCCATAGTATTGGCAAAATCCAGGCATAACCAGCCGGCTTTTCCCTGATATTCATAGAAATCCCATGGTGTCATAGAATCTCCTTATAACGACCTATTAGTACTTGACATGTTATAATGATCGTGCTAGGATATAACAGTCAAAAGCATTATAGCATATTAGATGTGGATTGTCACCTTTTTTCTGAAAGGACCGAGGAGGCAAGATGGCGAAATCATTTGTTAGCGAGGTGGCTTGCACCGGCCGTATCGTCCACTCCGACCGGATTTTTCCTGAAAGCCTGATAGAAAGATTGGGGGATCGCTTGATGCGGATCTGGGAGGTCTTCCGGCAGAAATCTTCATCGGATGAGGAGATCTTCATCAACCAATCAGTAATTCCGCAGAAATTCGGGGAAATCCGAGACCGGGCCTATTTGGATATTCATAGAAACGTCCGCTAACGCATCGCCATAGTCCTTGCCAAACGGATGATACCGCGTCGAAACTCCAGCCTATCCGAGGTTGAACCGCAGCCGTTCAGCACCTCCTCGGGGAGGGGGAACGCGGCGCGTGTTGGGTTTTTAAGCAACGGAAAGATCAGCTTTCCGTCAGCCAGAGATATACGGACCTCTTCTCCTGCGCCACATCCACTTTGCCTTCCCGCGCCAGCCACCCGACGGCCATCGGGACCGCATCGACCGGCGCATCCACGCCTTTTTCCACCGCTTTCAATGTGGATTTCCCATGATCCTTCAGGTATTGCCACACTACCCCGGCTGTTTCTCCTATCGTCTGCGTGTTGACCATAGCACCCTCCTCGCCGTATCCATTCTACGCCGCTGAGCCTGGAATGCCAGACACTCCGTCAACCGGAGGCCGCGGAGGAATTCGCGGCGCCGGTTCGCACCCTCAACAATTCCCCCAACCCAAGGAATTCCCGTGTCCAGTCCGATTCCCCTATCCGGCCCTCCTGAATCATATCTTTCATGCGCGGGTAGGTGTTTTGGAGGATCTCATAATACACATTTTGCGCTTTCCAGAGATCCACCCAGAAGGGAAGGGACCGCGCCAGATCCACCGCCTGCTGCAGGACGCGCAACCGCGCGATATCTTCCGGTTCGGTGTACCAATCCGCCGCCAATCGGCTGACGGTGTTGCGCAGCGTGAACCCGAGCGCCTCCCCATCCAATTCGATCTCCGCCGCCTCGGCTTGCTCGAGCAAATGGCGGATGTGATCGATGTCGAGCGGCGGCGCGGAAAAGGTGCTGCGCAGCCGGCCGTTTATGGCGACAATGGCCGCCGCCCGAAACGCCTTCGGCAGCGGCATCTTCAACATCAAGAGAAAGCGCATCAGGGGCGCATGGTTGTCATACAGCTGCGAATACATCGCTTCCGCGTCGGCCAGGTTTTCCTGGATCACCAGGTTTAATATCTTCCGCTGTTCGTCGAGGAAGAGGCTGATCAGCGAGTACGCGACTCCCCCGAAGTAGTTGTCGATGAACCGGATCACCTCGGGGAAATCTCCGCGCAGAAAGGAAGCCGAAAGATCGCGCTCGAGGGCGGCATATTCCTCGTCGCTCTGACAGGAACACACGCCGCCGCTGAAATTGTGATCCCCGAAATGCAGCATCCCAAAGCAAAGGCGGGCGCTTTCCCGGGTGACGTTGGAAGTGACCGTCACCAGGCCGACGGCAAGCTTCGTCCGGCCCGCTTCGAAGATCCTCTGCTTATGCCGGTCCACCGAATAGCAGGAGATCCGGGTGCGGTCCCCGTAGGATTCGAAAATGGACGCGACGGCGTAGTGCGCCGCCACCTGGGGAAGATTCACGCGCGCCGTCCGGATCTTTCCATACACCGCGCTTCCGTCGGGTTTTCCCTTCTCGTTGCTGCGGGCTTCCTTCAGCCGCCCGATAAAACGCTCTTCGCATCCGTCGCCGAACAGCTCCTGAGCCAGCTGGATCGCGCGCGCGGCGTATTGCAGGTTTTGAAGGGATTCGATTCCAGCCAGATCTTCAAAGAACCAACCGCAGGAGGTGAACATCAGCATCGCATGGCGCTGCATTTCCAGCAGTTTCAGGGACCGGATCTGCTCCTCCCCGGAAAGCGCGTGCGATTGGACCAAGCGGAAAAACTTCTCGAGGGATTGCTTGGACCGGTCCAGCACCACCGCGATGTATTCATTCCGCGCCTCCCAGGGATCGCGGAAGAATTGGGCGGCTTCTTTTTCGAAAAGCGGCTCCAATTCTTCGCGCAGGGAATCCAGTGCGCCGCGCAAGGGGGCGCGCCAAGCCTGGTTCCAAGCGGGGTGCTCCCCGGTGCCGCATCCGCAATTCGACCGCCAACGCTCGATCCCATGCAAGCAGCTCCACGAGGTGTTTTCGGCGATCTGCGCCTTCCAGCGCGGGGGATTCTTTGCGAGGAACTCACCGTAATTCGTCAGCGCAGCCTGGCCGCCGCATTCCATCTTATCCAGCGCATACGCCAACGCCATATCGCCGAAACGGTGGTGATGCCCGTAGGATTCGCCGTCGGTGGCCACATGGACGAGTTGAGGATCGGAATTTCCGGCGGGGAAGGCATCCATCAGGCGTTTGGCGAAGGCATCGCCGCTGGAAAGCAATCCCTCGAAGGAGATCGCACGCGAGATGGGACCGTTATAGAAGAATACGGCGATCGTCCGGCCGGAAGGAAGATCCACCTCGTAGGCGCGGGTGGTGTCGACCGTTCCGTTGGGCACTTCCTGCCACCCGCCGCCGTCCGCCGGCCGGATCCGAAGCGCCTGATGCGGAGCGAGGATCGTGAAACGGATCCCCCGTTCCGCAAGCAGGTCAAGCGTCTCCAGGTCGACGGCGGTTTCCGGAAGCCACATCCCCTCCGCATCGCGCTGGAATCGCGATTCGAAATCCCGCAAACCCCACCCCACCTGGGTGATTTTGTCGCGCCGGTTGGCCAGCGGAAGGATCACATGATTGTAGGCCTGCGCCATCGCCGAGCCGTGCCCGGAGAAGCGTTGGATGCTTTCCCAGTCGGCCATGAGAATCGCCTGGTAGACCGCCTCGCCTTTTTCCTCGAGCCAGGAAAGGAGGGTCGGCCCGAAATCGAAGGAGATATTCGAGTAGTTGTTGACGATTTTACGGATGTAATCTTTTTCATCCAGGATGCGGGAGACGGCATTGGGCGCGTAGCATTCGGCGAGCACCCGTTCGTTCCAATCGTGGTACGGCGCGGCGGAATCCTGCACTTCGACCGCCTCGAGCCACGGATTTTCCCGCGGCGGCTGATAGAAGTGTCCATGAATACAAAGAAAGCGGTTCATGGTTTTTTATTAATTCGGCCCCCTTCCCCAGACTCCTCCCCCCCATGGTCCCCTCTTTTTCCGTCGGAAGAAGGGGAGACTTTATCTTGGGGGGAAAGAGGGGGTTCACCTTTGAAAATGCATATTCCCAGCGGAGGCAAAGTCAGGTTAAGCGAGAACGGACGCCCGTGATAGGGAACCTCCTCCGCCTCGAAGCCGCCCGCATTCCCCAGGCCGCTTCCACCATAAAGTGATGAGTCGCTGTTGAGTACCTCCCGCCACATACCCGGAAGCGGAACCCCCACGCGATATCCGGTGCGCGGAACGGGGGTGAAGTTGCACACGGCCAGGAGAACTTCGCTGTCATTGGTATTTTTTCGAATCCAGCTGACGACACTGGATTCGGAGTCGGTGCAATCCACCCATTCGAATCCCGCCGGATCACAATCCGTGGAGTGCAGGGCCGGCTGGGATGTGTACATCATGTTCAGATCCCGCACCCAGCGCTGCAATCCAAGATGTGGATCGTATTCCAGCAAATTCCACTCCAGGCTCTCCTCGTGGTTCCATTCCTTCCACTGGCCGAACTCCCCGCCCATGAAGAGCAGTTTCTTCCCGCTCATCGCGTACATGTACCCGAAGAGCAGGCGCAGGTTGGCGAACTTCTGCCAATCGTCGCCGGGCATTTTCGCCAGCAGGGAAGCCTTCCCATGCACCACCTCGTCGTGGGAAAGCGGCAGCATGAAATTCTCCGAGAAAGCGTAGAGCATGCGGAAGGTCAGGTTGTTGTGATGGAAGCGCCGGTGGATCGGCTCTTTTGTGATATAGGCCAGCATGTCGTGCATCCAGCCCATATCCCATTTGAACCCGAACCCCAACCCGCCCAGGTAGGTGGGCTTGGAGACCATCGGCCAGGCGGTGGATTCTTCGGCGATCGTCTGGATCCCCGGTTTCTCGCGGTAGGCATCCTCGTTGAACCGGCGCAGCCACGAGATCGCCTCCAGGTTCTCGTTGCCCCCGAACTGGTTCGGCCGCCACTCCCCCTTTTTGCGGGAGTAATCCAGGTAGAGCATCGAGGCCACCGCGTCCACCCGCAATCCGTCGGCGTGGTATTCGTCGAGCCAGAAGAGGGCGCTCGAGAGCAGGAAGGAACGCACCTCGCGCCGCCCGTAATTGAAGATGAAGGATTTCCAATCCGGGTGAAACCCCTGTTGCGGGTCGGAATGCTCGTAGAGGTGGGTCCCGTCGAAGTTGCCGAGCGCGTGCTCGTCGGTGGGAAAGTGCGAAGGGACCCAATCCAGGATCACGCCGATCCCGTGCCGGTGCAGCACGTCGATCAGGTGCTTGAAATCCTGCGGCGCGCCGTACCGGCTGGTCGGCGCGAAATAGCCCGTGGTCTGATAGCCCCAGGATCCGTAGAACGGATGCTCCATCACCGGCAGGAATTCCACATGCGTGAAGCCCAGCCGCCGGACGTACTCCGGGAGGACTTCCGCAAGCTCGCGGTAGGAAAGCGGCCGGTTGCCCTCCTCGGGCACGCGCCGCCAGGAACCGATGTGCATCTCGTAGACCGAGACGGGCTGCCGGTGCAGGTCCGCGCCGGAGCGGGCCTGCATCCATTCCCGGTCGTTCCATGCATATTCCAGATCCCAGACGATGGAAGCCGTGCGCGGGGGAACTTCGAAATAAAAACCGTACGGGTCGAGCTTGTCCATCCGGTACCCGTGATAGCGGGAGCGGACCTGATATTTGTACATCGTTCCCCGCTCCACTCCGGGGAGAAAACCCTCCCAGATTCCGGAAGAGGCTTTCGGGGAGAGTTTGTGTTTCCGGCCGTCCCAATTGTTGAAATCCCCGATGACCGATACGCGCTCTGCATCCGGCGCCCAGACGGCGAAATACGTGCCGGCCTTACCCTCCACCTCCGCCGGATGCGCGCCGAGCTTGCGGTACAGGCGGAAGTGCGAGCCCTCATTGAAAAGGAATAGATCGTCTTCGGTCAGAAGGGAGAAATACGGGGATGCCATGCCGAGGATTCTCCGGCGATTCGAGAACACTGCTTTCGCTTATGAATATACCCTGAAGCCCAAGGCTTTGCATAGCCGGCGTTCCGCCGCGCCGGCCGAGCGGAAACCCGTCCCCTTACAAAGCGGCTTCCTCGTCCATCCTTCCCTGAATGGTATACAGCCTCTGGTATAACCCACCCAGCCGCATCAATTGTTCGTGGGTCCCTGTTTCGCGGATCGATTTATCTTCGAGGACGACGATGTTGTCGGCGGCGCGGACGGTGGAGAGCCGGTGCGCGATGATGACCGTCGTCCGCCCGCGGATCAGTCGTTCCAGCGCTTCCTGGATCAGCAATTCGGTTTCGGTATCCACCGCCGAGGTGGCTTCGTCGAAGATCAGGATCGGCGCATCTTTGAGCACGGCGCGGGCGATCGACAGCCTTTGTTTCTGCCCGCCGGAGAGTTTCACCCCGCGCTCGCCGATAAGCGTGTCGTAGCCGTCCGGCAACCCGGCGATGAACTCGTGGGCATTGGCGACTTTCGCCGCCGCCAGGATTTGCGCCTCGGTTGCATCCGGTCTGCCAAAGAGAATGTTTTCACGGACCGTGCCATAGAACAAAAACACATCCTGCAACACCATGCTGATTTGCGAGCGTAAGTCCGCAAGCTTGTAGCGGCGCAGGTCCATTCCATCCAGCAGGATTTCGCCGGCGGTTGCGTCGTAGAAGCGCGGGATCAGGCTTACCAGCGTGGATTTGCCCACGCCGGTCGGACCGACCAATGCGACGACGGACTGGGCCGGTATTTCCAGATTGATCCCCTCCAGGACCGGCACACCGGATAGGTATTCAAAACGCACATCGCAGAACGCCAGCGCGCCGCGGGCCCGGCCGGCAAGGGGAACGGCCGACGGATCATCGTGCGGCTCCGGTTCCTCTTCGAGCAGGGAGGACACACGGTCCGCGCCGGCCAGTGAACTCTGCACGGCTTCCCATGCTTCACTCAGGTTGTGAACCGGCAGGTAAAAAAGATCCAGATAAAGGAAGAACGCAACGAGGTCGGCCACCGGGAGGACGCCCTGCAGGGCGAGTTGACCGCCGAAGTAGATCACCACCAGGGTCCCCAGCGAGGATGTGAAATTTACAAACGGTTGAAAGGTTGCCATCAGGCGCAGTGCCCGCAGGAGGGATTGGCGGTAATTTTCGATCCGCTTCCCGACCCGGACCGCCTGATCCCCTTCGCGGACGAACGCCTTGATTTCGCGGATCCCGGACAGGTTGTCGTTCAGGGTCGCGTTCAAATCCCCAAGTTCCTTCTGGCGGAAACGGAAAGCCGGCCGAACATAGCGCGCGTACACGGCGAGCGAGAGGATCACCAGCGGTATGGGTAAAGAACTGAGAACGGTCAATTGCCAATTCAGGCTCAGCAGGACGATGGTGACGCCGACGAGCGTCACCAGGTTGACGATCACATCGGGGACGGCGTGTGCGATGAACTGCTCGAACAATTCGGTGTCGTTGATCACTTGCGACATCAGCTGCCCGACCTGCTGTTCCTCGTAGAAGCGCAGCGAGAGCCGCTGGACGTGCTCGTAGATGTGCTTGCGCACATCGGCCACAACGCTCCACCCGGCGATGTGTGCCATGTACGAACGCAGGAATTGCAGCACCGCCCGGGCTACGAACACCAGCAGGATGATGAGTGCCAGGTTGCGAACAAACTCGGTCGATGCCTGCGGAGAATTGGGATCGGTGATCGCCGCCACCAGCAGCTTCACGATCCATGGGACAACCAATTGCGCCCCCACCAGCAGGAGCATGCTGACGGCGGCGATAAGCAGGAAAAGCCAATACCTGCGGGCATAGGCGAAAATGATGCGAAACGGTTTACTCAGCATGCGGGAAGTATAAACCCTGGACCACGGATTACACGGGTTTTTAATTTTTATTTTCCGTGTACTCCGTTGTAAAAGTGTTTTCTACCGCTTTTCCCAAATACCTGCTTCGTGCGGGCGAAGAAGTCCGATCGCCGCGCCTTCCACAGGATGGCTGGAAAGAAGCAAACGCCAGGAGTCCGAAGGCGGCGTTTCCTGCAGGGTGATTTTCTGGGGCGAATCGGAAAAGTTCAGCGCGACCAGGATCGTCTGCGATTTGTTTTCCCGCAGATATGCCAACGCGCGGTCGGGCTGCGCCTGGAGGGGGCGGAAAGAACCGGATTGCAGCGCCGGTGCCATCTTCCGCAGCCAGATCAGTTTGCGGTAGAAGGAAAAAACCGAATCCGGATTGTCCCGCTGCGCTTCCACATTCACCTCGCGGTAATCCGGATTAAGCGGGAGCCAGGGTTTTCCGGTTGTGAATCCTGCGCCGGAGGATGCGTTCCACGGGATCGGCGTGCGGCACGCATCGCGCCCCTTATAGAGAGGCCAGTAGCGCTTTCCGGGCGGATCCAGGATTTCGGAACGACGAATTTTCCCATCCCGCATCCCGATCTCCTCGCCGTGATACAGGAACGGCGTGCCGCGCAGGGTAAGCAGCATTGCGGCGGCCACCTTGGCGCGCGCCTCCGGATGGCGCCCGCCATAACGGGAGGCATGCCGCACGATATCGTGGTTGCTCAGGACATAGCACGGCCAGCCTTCCCCGGCCAATGCCTGTTCGAAATCCACGACCGACTTGAGAAACGCCCGCGGGTTCCATCCCTGATCGGTGAAATCGAAATTGAACGCCAGCGAAAGCAGGCCGTTTTTGCAGTAGCGCGCCGCTTCCGTCATCCCGCCCATCACCTCGCCCACGGCCATGCGCTCACCGTAGGAATCCAGGATCGAACGAATCTCGCGGTACACGTCGAGCAGCTCCGGCTGGTCCTTGTCGAACACGTGCCGCTGCCGCTCGTACCCGCGGATTCCAGGCGCCGGAGGATTGTTGCGAAACATCAAATCCTTGAAGTAGGCGTTTACCACATCGAGGCGGAAACCATCCACGCCTCGGTCAAGCCAGAATCGGAAGACGTCCATCACCGCCCGGCGGACCTTCGGATTGCGCCAGTTGATATCCGGCTGCTGCTCGAGGAACATATGGAAGTAATACTGGCGCGTGGCCGGATCCCATTTCCACGCTTTTCCGCCGAAGACCGACGCCCAATTGTTGGGCGCGCCGCCCATGCCCCCCGGATCCTGCCAGATGTACCAATCGCGTTTTGCATTCTCGCGCGCCGACCGGCTTTCGATGAACCATGGATGCAGATGCGATGTATGGTTTAGGACCAGGTCGAGGACGATCCGAATCCCGCGCCGGTGGGCTTCCGCCACCAGTGTGTCGAAATCCGCCATCGTCCCTAACAGCGGATCGATCCCGCAGTAATCGGAAACGTCGTAGCCGAAATCGAATCCCGGCGAGGGGAAAAACGGGGAGAGCCAGATGGCATCGACGCCGAGCGAGCGCGGCGTTCCGTCGTTGAGGTAATCGAGGTGCGAGATCACGCCGCGCAGGTCGCCTGTCCCGTCGCCGTCGGTATCGGCGAAGGAGCGCGGATAAATCTGGTAGACCACTCCCGTTTGCCACCACGGTTTACCGGGCATGCGACCTCCTGCGCGGAAGGGATGGAGGGATTATACCTTTGCCCTCCCCCATCCCTGTTCTCCCCCATTTGCTTCGCTAAACGAAGTGTTCCAAAAGATAGGACATCCATTATCAACGGATCAA
>CAZFPL010000003.1:0-45642 GCA_964521085.1 uncultured Anaerolineales bacterium
ATCTGCCGCGAACTCGGGTCGGCCATGTCCTATACCGAGTTTGTGAACGTCGACGAGATCGCCCATTCCCGTTGCGCGGAAAGCGCCGTCAAACTCAAACTGCGGTTCTCCGAAGTGGAACGACCGGTGGCCTTCCAGATCTACGGCCACATCGACGAGCGGCTGATCGAGATCGCCCGCCGCTTGCAGGATCTGGGTCCGGACATCATCGATATCAACCTCGGGTGCGCCATACGAAAAATCGCGGAACGCGGCGCCGGGGCGGGGATGCTTAAGGATCCGGCGCGGATCGGCCGATTGTTCGCTTCTCTATCGGCCGCGCTGCGCATTCCGGTGACCGCCAAAATCCGGTTGGGCTGGGATGAACGCAGCCGCAACTACCTGGAGGTGGCCAACGCTCTCGAAGAAAACGGATGCGCTTTGATCGCCGTCCACGCGCGGACCAAGGAACAGGCGCTTTCCGGACCGGCCGACTGGTCCGCCATCGCGGAAATTAAATCCCGCTCCAAAATTCCCGTCCTCGGCAACGGCAACGTGCATACCGTCGCCGACATCGATTCGATGAAACGGGAGACAGGCTGCGACGGGGTGATGATCGGCCGCGCGGCGATCGGCCATCCATGGATCTTCTCCCGGCGCGAAAAGGAAAGCGTCTCGCTGGAAGAAAGCATCGCCATGGCCCGCCGCCACCTGGAGCTGATGACCGAGCTATACGGTCCGAAATACGGCTGCATGATATTCCGCAAGCATGCCGTGCGTTATGTCCACCACCTGGTGAGTGTGGGAAAGCTGCGCTCGCGGCTGGTCCTTTGTTCGAATGTGGCGGAGTATGAATCGCTGTTTGCGGAAGCGATCGCGATTGAAAAGGGCGGCCATGGACAATAATCGATCGATTACGGTCCATGGCCTGATTCGTAAAATATATTAATTTAGATTACAGATATTCCAAGCTTATTCCAGAAAATCGATCATTACATTCGGGTGTGCCTTCTCCGCAACGCCACCCACGCGCCGGGCAGGATCGTCAAACCACCAACCAGAAGCGGGAAGTTGCAGATCGGCGATCCGGAAGCCGGTTTGGTTGAGGTTGCCGTCTTTGTCATATACGGAACCGGAGGTTGTTGGTACAACGTTACCGTCTGGGTCGGTTCGATGGGCGTAGGTGTCGTCATTCCCGGAAGGATCGCAGGATCGGCGACATCCACCGGCAGGCGGGTATTAAGTGTTCCGCGCCCGCCCGTCGCCCAATTGAAGGAGGCGAAATAGGTCCGCGCATTAAACGATTTGCTCATCAGGTTATAAGACATCAAGGAGAAATAGGCATAGGCTGCATCGTTGTAGGTCGTATCCTGTGTAACAATGTAAGCCAGGGTGAAATCCTTCTGCGATTCGGCAACGGAAGGGACACGCGGACCGCCTTCGGCCTGGAGGATCTGATCCATCGTGACGGTTTGGTAGGAAGCGACGGTAATATGGCTCAAGTCGGTGAAATTTGGCGATTTTAGAATGTGGATCGGCGGTACTTCTTCGGCTGGGATCATGCCCATGGCATAAAGATCAAGCGCAGCATAGGGTTCGACAACGGTGTTGGCGATCAGCCGCCAGGTCTCATCGCCGTTATATTTGAAGTGCCCGACGTGCCCCTGATCGTCAACATAGCCGCCGCTCATCTGCCCGTCGATATCGGTCATTCCGTTCCAATGGCCCAGCATCAGCTCGCCTTGCCAGGATTCCATTAATCCAAGCGACGCGCCGATATGCATCCCCCAGGCATGGCCCATCTCGTGGGTTGCAATGGAGATGCTTCCAAAGGAATGGTAGACGACAGATTTCAAGCGTCCGGCGGAGCCGAAACCCGCAGTATGATTGAAGATGTCTACACCGATATGCTGTACACTGTTTGATACACGTACATTATATGGAACATTTTCTCCCAGAGTATCGGGCCGGACAATTAGCATTCCGGGCGTAAGCAGTGCGAAGTCGAAGGCATCCGGTAGGGCGCTGTAGAGTTTCCGGTAAGCGCCGTAGTTGGCAGTGTTGCAATAGACTTTGGCGACGGGATAGTTGTCCATGACCGTGTGGTCGCTGTCCACGATAAAGAAGCTGTATGCGGTCGCAAAGAGATTATTCCCGAAATCGTGGACGGCGAAGATATTTTTATATTTCGGATCTACAAGTCCGGCAACGATGCCGGCGTTGAGTTCCTGTAGTGTGCCATCCGCTAATTCGACGCGTAGAAAACCCCACCATTCCGACCAACCGTCCTCCTCGACGATTACCGGACCACACGGAAGGACCCTGTCGCCGAGCGTGAATACATTGTCCCCGGCCTTGGCATCGCCGTGTGTTCCATCGTCAAATAGTTCGGTACCCAAATTGTAATCTTCTTTGGTTGTTCCGAGACGGGTGACCCAGACCTTACGTACGTCAGTCCGCTTGACGATATGTACCTCGATGGTCACTTTCGATTCGGTATCGCCGCACCAGACTACGGACGGCGTAACGCGGGTCCAGACGTTATTCTGTGGAAATTCATCATTCGCCCGTGGAGCTGCAAAAACCGTTTGCGCGGGAATACCCAGACCGAGCACGAGAATGGCCAGGAAAGCGAAATGCGTATGCCGGCAGGTAATCGTCTTCATGGGATGATCCTTTCCAATACATGAATCACCTTGACTTTCATATGATTATGATTAAGCGGACACAGAAAGTCAATCACAATCCTCTAAGATCATTCCGGCCGGTATGAATGGTGCTTTTCAGCCGACCAAGATGTCATCCGGATTGGGAATCCAGCAATTCGAGGATTACTCCCAATTCCTTTTCGCCGTCCGAGTAGATATAGCTCCCGCCTTCGAATACTCCGCTTTGAACGGGCGGAATGCCGTTGGAAGGATTACTTGGTCTATCGTCCCCCATATTTTCGAAATAGCATTTTCCCCTATCCGTCACGGAAATAACGTATCTATCTCCGCTGGATGGTTCGCCTGCGCAGTGCCACCCATGCGCCGGGCAGGATGATCAAGCCGCCGACCAGGAGAGGGCAGTTGCAGATCGGCGATCCTGATGCCGGTTTGGTGTAGGTTGCCGTCTCTGTCAAATACGGGAGCGGAGGTCTGTTTGTAGGTAGATCCGTTTCCGTCGGGGTAAGTTCGAGTGTGGCCGAGGGTGTGGGCGTCGTCATTCCCGGCAGGATCGCGGGGTCCGCGACATCCACAGGCAGTCGGGTGGATAGGGTTCCGCGCCCGCCCGTCGCCCAATAGAAAGATGTAAAAAACGTGCGTTTATCGGGAGGATCCTTGGTCATCAGGTTGTAGGACATCAGGGAGAAAAAGGCGTACGCCGCATCGTTATACGGGGTATCCTGCGTGACTATGTAAGCCATCGTGAAATCCTTCTGAGATTCGCCGGTCGCGGGAACACGCGCTCCCCCTTCGGCTTTCAGGATCTGGTCCATCGTGACGGTTTGCACGGATGCGGCGGTAATCCGGTTCGGATCGGTAAAGTTCGGCGATTGGAGAATGTGAACGGGGGGAACCTCCTCCGGTGGAATCATTCCCATTACATAGAGATCGATTGGGGAAAACGGCTCCCGTTCGATGTTGGAGATCAGGCTCCACGTCTCATCCCCGTTGTAATGAAAATGGCCGACATGTCCGGCATCGTCGAAGTAGTAGGCACTCATTTGCCCGCCGATATCGGTCATTTCATTCCAGTGGCCCAGCATCACCTCGCCTTGCCAGGATTCCATTAATCCAAGCGACGCACCGAGATGCATCCCCCACGTGTGGCCGATCTCGTGGGTGGAGATGGAAATGTTGCCGAAGGAATGGTAGACGATTGACTTGAGTCTTCCGGAAGAGCCAAACGCGGCTGTGTTATTGTAGGGTTTTAATCCGGTATGCTGGACGGCATTGGAAACCAGGATGTCATAGGGCACGTTTTCCGCGAAAGACTTGGGACGGACAATTTGCATCCCGGGCATGACCAGTGCGATATCGAACGCATCCGGCAGAACGCTGTAGAGTTTCCGGTATGCCTGGTAGTTGCTTGTACCGCAATAGACGTTGGCGACAGGGTAATTATCCATCACCGCGTGGTCGCTGTCCTCGATGAAGAAGGCGTAGGCCGTCGCGGAGAGATGGTTGCCCAGGTCCCGAATGGAAAAGGAATCTTTATACTTCGGGTCCACCTGCCCGGCGACCATGCCGTAATTGTTGCCCTGCAGGGTTCCATCCGCCAGCTCAACGCGCAGGAAACCCCACCAGTTCGCCCAACCGTTCACCGCCATCATATATTCGTTGCAGGGCGGGACCAATCCGCTGTGGGTGAAGACGTTATCCCCCGCCGACGCATCCCCGTGGGTTCCGTCGTCGAAAAATTCCACGCCGTTGCTGCCGTCGTCGAACGCTTTGGTGGCCGCGTCCTCCCCCGACGGATTAAGGCCCGTCACCCAGACTTTGCGGACGTCGGTCCGCCCGACGATGTGCACTTCGATCGTAACGGGAGAATCTTTATCGCCGCACCAGACCACGGACGGTGTGACGCGGGTCCACTCGTTTTTCTGTGGAAATTCACCCATCGCCCGTGGAGCTGCACGAACCGTTTGCGCGGGGATGCCCAGACCAAGCACGAGGACGGCAAGAAATGCGAAAGGTATTTGCCGGCAGGGGATTGTCTTCATGGAATGGCCCTTTCCAAGGCAAGAATCACCTTAATGCTCCATTGATTATGGAGAAACGGACACAGGAAGTCAATCACAATCCAATGAAATCATCCCGGAAAATAGGAAGGGTGCTTTTCCGTTGCACAAGCAGTCATCCGGATTGGGAATCCAGCAACTCGAGGATTACTCCCAATTCCTTTTCGCCGTCCGAGTAGATATAACTCCCGCCTTCGAATACTCCGCTTTGAACGGGGGGAATGCCGTGTTCGGCGAGGCCATCGGCCGAGTCTTTGGCGGATTTCACGGTGAAAGCGATGTGATGCACTCCATCGCCGTGCTTTTCGAGGAACTCACTCCACGTGCTTGGGCTTCCCATCGGCTCGATGATCTCGATGGAAACCTGCCCCATGTCGAAGAAGATTAATTTGGCTCTTGCCGATGAAGGTTGGCCGCGGAATCGCGTGCGGGCTTTTTCCACGCTGTCGGCAATAATCGGTTCGCCGGGTTTCATACCGGTGATTTCCGACAGCTTCCGGGCCATCCGGCCGGCGTCTTTTGCGACGAATCCAATTTGGCACAATACGGCGTTGTGGAGCGGGGGTGATTTAGGTTCGGTCATCAAGGCTCCTTTGTCAGTGCCCATGCTCAAATGTCTTTCTGATACACCCGGTACCGCCGGAGGTCCTTGGCACCCAGGTTTTTCAGCGCATTGTTCATCGGGTAGTTATCCTCTAGTATGTAGTTCAGTTCCAGGCGGACGTCCCGATGGGCGAGGATCTCGTACAGCTTGCGGTACATGAGCGCGTCGACGGCTTTTCCATGGTATTCCGGGACGACGCCGAGCGCCCACATCCGGTACTGCCGGAGGCGCGGCAGACCGAACAGCAGTTTCAACCACCCGAAGGGGAATAGCCGCCCGTCCAAACCCTTCAATAGCGTATTGACGTCAGGCAAGGCAATTGCGAATCCGATCGCTTCGCCCTTCGCATCTTCGGCAAAAAGAACGAGCTTGGGATCAATGACCGGTTTCATGTCGCGCGCGATGGCCTTGCCTTCCTCCTCCGTCACCGGGTAAAACCCCCAGTTGTTGGCGATCGATAGATTGGCAAGACGGACAAACGTCGAAACCTCATTTTCGAAATTTCGCATATCCACTGTGCGAACAGTCACTTTCAATTTTTCCTGAACACGGGTGGTTAAGCGAAGATATCTTTCAGGGATTTTGTAGCCTTCTCTCGAGTCAACGTAATAGACCACGAGATCTTTTACTTTCGACAAACCAAAATGGAGAAGGTAATCGTTATACCGGGGAGGATTGTATGGCGCCAGGATGACGGGGGAGGGGGTAAAACCCTCGACGACCAATCCCCATTCCTGGGAGGCGAACGACCACGGTCCGCGCATGGCTTTCATCCCGCGGGCGGCAAGCCAATCCTGCGCGGATGAGAGCAGCATGGTCGCTGCCTGTTCGTCATCAACGCACTCGAATGAGCCGAACAACCCGATCGGTTCTTTCCACCAATCGACGGCCAGACGGTCGATAAATGCGGACACGCGCCCGATGACATTCGAACCGTCCTGCAATAGAAAAAGCGTATATTCACAGTGCTCCAGCATCGGATTGCGTTTGGAATCGAATTGACTCCATTGATCGCTGCGCAAGGGAGGAACCCAAACGGGATCCCGGCGGTAAAGGCGATAGGGGAGTTCGATGAAATCCGCGAGGTCCTGCTTGTTCTGGACGGTTCGAATTTGCATAGACAACCTCCGCCGATCAGGGTAGAAGAGAGGATAAGGATCGAAAAACCGCCGGATTTCTGAATTGGATGGACTGCGGAAAACAGGCGGATACAGCAATTATAAACTTATCGATCTGCCGGCGGTCCGGCAGAGTCAAGAGAAGGCAACTATGCTATCCTACACCCGGAGGGGACGATGGCCTCTTCAATCCATTCCCAGGAAGTACTCGAGGTTTTCCGCAAGGCAAGAATTCCCGGAAAACGAAAAATCCAGGCGGGGGGGAAGACCGTGGAAATCCCGTGCCCATATCCGTCACCGACGGAATGGCGCGATCAATGGATCTATTTCGTATTCCTGGACCGGTTCAACAACCCCGATTCGCCGCCACGTCATCTCCCCTGGGACAGTCCATGGAACGAATTTCAAGGCGGGACGCTTAACGGGGTCCGGCGGAAATTGGATTACATCCGCGGGCTGGGTGCGGGTGCGATCTGGCTTTCACCGGTTTTGAAAAACTGTCAATACACCCCCTATACCTACCACGGCTACGGGATTCAGGATTTTCTCGCGGTGGATCCCCGGTTTACTTCCGATCCGGAGCGCGCAAAGCGCGATCCGGCTTTTGCGGATTCGGAACTGCGTGCACTGGTGGACGAAGCGCACGCCATGGGAATGTATGTGATTTTCGACATCGTGCTGAACCATGCCGGCGACGTTTTTGAATACGAAGGGTTCGGCGCCGACGCACCCTGGTCCAATGAGCCTTATGCCATTCGCTGGCGGGATGAAACGGGCAGGGGGCGCGCCGAGTGGCGGGAGCCGCCTGCGGATCCGCAGCCGGATGCGGTCGTCTGGCCGAAGGAGCTCCAGCGCAACGAGTATTTCCGCCGTAAGGGGAAAGGCGGCGAGGCGGCCGGTGATTTCGAAGTCCTCAAGGAACTTGCGACTGATTTCATGGAATTCCATCCTGTCTATGGAGTTCACTTCCCGGTCCGTGAAACGTTGATTCGGACGCATCAATACCTGATAGCGAAATTTGACATTGACGGATTTCGTATAGACACTTTGAAGTTTATAGAACGTGATTTCTCTAGAACGTTCGCAAACGCAGTCCGGGAATTCGCCCTGGATATTGGAAAGAAAAATATTTTTACATTTGGCGAGATTTGGGATGACGAAGAAAGAATCTCCGGATATATAGGACGATATGCGACGGATAAGAACGATATGGTCGGCGTGGACGCGGCGCTTGATTATCCTCTCTTTTATAAACTGGTGCCGGTACTCAAAGGAAATACCTCCCCGTCGGAACTCATGGCGATGTTCGACCGCCGAAGATCGCTGGAAAACGGAATTATCTCATCGCAGGGGGAGGCAAGCAAGTTTTTTGTGACCTTTATCGATAACCACGACCAGAACTCGAGGTTTCACTTCGTGGATCAGGCGCAACCGGACCGATACAACGATCAACTGATGATGGCACTCGGTTGTCTGTTCACCCTGCAGGGAATCCCATGCCTGTATTCCGGGACGGAGCAGGGGTTGCATGGGAGCGGAAACCGGCCGGAGGCGGTACGCGAGGCGTTATGGGGCAAGCCGAACGCGTTCGATAAGGGGAATATTTTCTGTCAGGCAGTCTCACGCCTGGCCGCTTTGCGAGAGAGTTATCCGCCCCTGAGATATGGACGGCAATATTTCCGACAAATATCCGGTGATGGATACCATTTCGGATTTTCCCCGTACGCCGGAGGAGTGCTGGCATTCTCCCGGATCCTCAGTGGCGAAGAGGTCCTGGTGGTGGTTAACACGAATGTAAACAGACCGTGGGAAGGGGAAGTGCTGGTGGATTACGCGATCAATCAGCCCGGAGAGACATACAGGATCCTGTACAGCAACCGGCCGGAACAGCGCTCGGAGATAGCCGTCGGGGAGAAAAAAGGAGGAAGCGTGGAAGTCCAGGAGATCGGCGGAGGAGCGAGCAGCGGCCCGACACGGACTCTGGTGGTGAGCCTTGCTCCGATGGAGATCCAGATTCTAGGTTCGACCGCTTTACCCGAACAGGATTAAAAAGCATTCCACGAAGGGCACGAAGAAGATCAGAAGGGCACGAAGGTTTGAATATTTTAACCTCAGTGCCCTTCAAGTTTTCCATGGCCCGCCTGTGCGGTCCGGGAAGGGCTTCGTGTTCTTTGTGAAATCATTTTTACGCCGCCTTCAACATCCGGCGGATGCTCAACGCCAGTTGCACGGCCAGACGCGTATCGGGATTCTCCAAATCCAGCTGGGAGAGCGAAGCCAATCGCTCCATGCGATAGGTGAGGGTATTTCGGTGAATGAATAATGCTTCTGCGGTCTGGGAAAGATTTCCATTATGGGCGAAGAACTCCTCCAGGGTGGCGAGGAGTTCATCGGAATTTTCATGATTAAGGATCGGCCCGAGCGTTTCCTGAAGAAACGACTTGAGATCGGGATGATCCTCGAATTGAAGCAGCAGACGGTACACCGACAGATCCATATAATAAAGCGGCTTGCGTTCCCCCAATCGGCGGGCCATATCGAGCGCCTGGCCCGCCTGGCGGAATGAAAGCTGCCACGCGCCGAGATCCCCCGCAGGCGTTCCGATTCCACAGCGGATCACCGCCTCCGGATATTCCTTCCCCGCCAGGTCGATAACCGTTTGGGCCAGGGCGATTGTCCGCGACGGTCTTCCGGCATCGCGCGGGGCTTCGTAAAAACAAATCACTTCGCCGCTGAGGGAGGAGACAATCACCGGCAATCCGGAGCGGGAGACTTCTCCATTGACGAGTGTTTCCAACCGCCGAAGAGTCGGCGTGGGTCCCTCCCAGGCCAGGCGCATCGCCGTATGCTGCTGCTCGAGGTCAAGCCCCATGTTCAGCGCCCAGAGGTGTGCGTCCCGTGCGGAGAGATTCTGGCGCAGGAGCGCGGAGAGAAGATCGCCATGCAGGCGTTTTTCCGTTTCCCGGACCGCCTTGGCCCGCGCCATTTCGATGGCGCATACCAGCGCGCCTTGTTCGACCACCATCCGATCGGTCTGATCCAATTCGCCTGTCATGCCGATCGCCGAGAGATAACCGCGGGCCACATCCCCGACAACGATCGGGACCACCACGCGCTCCAATCCCCCGGGCATCGGATCGACCGTAACCGTCGGCGTCTCACCCGCCTGGCGGCGGTCGCGCAACATCTCCGGAAGCGTGGAAAATTCCGCCAGCTGTTCGAGGAGATCGTCCCAAACCGCGCGCAAGGCCGTGCTGGGGCTGGAAGCCAGCGGCGAAAGCCTCTTATCCTGAACGAGAATTCCGTGCTGGGTCATCTCGCGCATCGCCGCCGCCAAGCCGGTTAATCCTTCCCCGTGGGCGGCAATCTGCGTCAACCGGGTTTGAATATTTGCGCCGCGTTCGATGAGGATTGACTTCTGGGCCAGGAGAGCCCGAAGCAGCGTCTGGTGGATGGAACGCAAATCCAGTCCTCGAGAACCAGAGGGCCGGCCACCGATCCGTATCCGGAATATCGGCTTTCCGGAAAATCCGGAAGGATCGATTTCTCCATCGCCGATGATTCCAATGGCGGATGCTTCGTGTACTTCCGAAGGAATATCACGCGCTGTCGGCTCATCCCCCGCGTCCAAGAGGAGCAAATCCCCGTGTTGCAAACCGGTGTTATTGCAGACGATCCATGTGATCGATGTATCACCGGATTTCTCCTCGCCGGAGATCCATTCATATCCATCGGGTAACGCGTCCAGGACGGTGAGAAGGGAGGCAGGAGAATAGAATGGCATCGCGTGTGTCCTTATTCAGATAGGATATATCCAATTATTTACTTGATTTACGAACATTTTGTGCATATTGTACAACAAGTTTGGGTAAAATTTATGAAATATGCTAATAGACAGGCTTTTTATTCTAGGTTAGAATTGGCAATTGAAAGCAACTCCTATGACATCGATTTCTCTCCTGGTTGTCGTTATTGCGATCCTGGTTCTCGTTATTGGCGAGAGCCATACCTACGCATGGGCAGCCCTTGGAGAGGAAGCGTAATCAGTCAGATAGAGACAACCGAGGAGCAAAGCGAACCAGGGCTGCCAAGCAAGGCAGCCCTTTTTTTTGACCCTTTTGGAGGAAGGAGATCCTATGCGATCCGACATCATCAAAAAGGGATATGAGAAGGCTCCGCACCGGGCTCTCCTGCGGGCTGTGGGTTTGCAGGAGACAGACTTCAACAAACCCTTCATCGCGGTGGTCAATTCCTACACGGATATCGTCGCCGGGCATGTCCATCTGCAATCGTTCGGCCGGCGGGTGAAGAAAGCCATCCGCGCGGCGGGCGGCGTGCCGTTCGAATTCAACACCATCGCCGTCGACGACGGGATTGCAATGGGTCACGCCGGTATGAAATTCAGCCTGGCGTCGCGCGAGTTGATCGCCGACAGCGTCGAGACGATGATCATGGCGCATCCCTTCGACGGGATGGTATGCATCCCCAATTGCGACAAGATCGTCCCGGGCATGGTGATGGCGGCGTTGCGGGTGAATATCCCGGCGATTTTCGTCTCCGGCGGCCCGATGCGGGTGGGAAGAACCCCCGATGGGAGAGTGATCGATCTGATCTCGGTGTTCGAGGGCGTCGGTTCCCTGCGGGCCGGAAAGATCACTGAAAAACAGCTTAAGGTCATCGAGCGCTATGCCTGCCCGTCGTGCGGCTCGTGCGCCGGATTGTTCACCGCCAATTCGATGAACTGCATGCTCGAGGCGCTTGGTTTGGCGCTGCCCTACAACGGAACCGCGCTGGCAAAATCCGCCGAGCGCAACGCGCTGGCCGATAGGGCCGGCCGGCAAATCATGAAGCTTGTCAAGCAGAATCTGTGTCCACGCGACTTGGTGACCATGGACGCGGTGGACGATGCCTTCGCGCTGGACATGGCGATGGGCGGCAGCACCAACACCGTCCTGCACACGCTTGCCTTCTGCGACGAGGCGGGATTGGATTACCCGATGTCGCGAATCAACCGGCAGGTGGAGAAGATCCCGCACCTGATCCAGATCAGCCCCTTTGGAACGTGGCACATCGAGGATCTGCACCGAGCGGGCGGCGTGCCGGCGCTGCTGCATGAGGTGGCGCGCAAGGACGATTCACTTCTCCATTTGGACCGTCCGACCGTGACGGGCAAGACGCTGCGGGAGAACATCCGCAACGCATCGGTGAAGAACAACAAAGTGATCCGCCCGGTGGAAAATCCGCACTCGAAAACCGGGGGACTCGCGATCCTGTTCGGCAACCTGGCGCCGGACGGAGCCGTGATCAAAGCGGCGGGAGTATCCGCGGCCATGCGCAAGCACAGCGGACCGGCCCGCATTTACGAAAGCCAGGAGGAGGCGCTCACCGGCATTCTCGCCGGGGAGGTCAAATCCGGCGATGTGGTGGTCATCCGCTACGAAGGGCCGCGCGGCGGCCCCGGGATGCAGGAGATGCTTTCACCGACCTCCGCCATCATGGGGATGGGATTGGGGGACAGCGTCGCGCTGATCACCGACGGGCGTTTTTCCGGTGGAACGCGCGGCGCCTGCATCGGGCATGTTTCCCCGGAGGCGGCCGCCCGCGGACCCATCGCGGCACTGCGGCAGGGTGATGTGATCGAAATCGACGTCGACAAGCGGACGATCAATGTCCGTTTGGGCGAGGAGGAGATCCGCTCCCGGATCGCCGAGCTGCCCCCGTTTCAACCGCGCTCGGAAAGCCGCTGGCTGCGCCGGTACGCCAAGTTCGTCACCAGCGCCAGCAAGGGCGCGGTACTTAAAGACTGAACCCCCGCCCTGCCTCCCCCGATTTGCTTCGCAGATGGGGGAGGGGAAGGCGGGGGGCAAGGAGAGAAGAGATGAAAAAGACAGGTGCTGAAGTATTGTGGGAATCCCTCATCCGGGAAGGAGTCGATGTTCTCTTCGGCCTTCCGGGCGGGGCGGTCATCCCCGCGTTCGACGCCATGCTGAATTATGACAAGCAGCTGCATTTCGTCCTGGTCCGACATGAACAGGGCGCGGCGATGATGGCCGACGGGTACGCGCGCGCGTCCGGAAAGGTCGGGGTGGCGATCGCCACTTCCGGCCCGGGTGCGACCAATCTGGTCACCGGGATCCACATCGCCTCCATGGATTCCTCGCCGGTCGTGTTCATTACCGGCCAGGTGGCCAGCAACCTGCTCGGATCCGATGCGTTCCAGGAAGTCGATATGACCGGCATCAGCCTGCCGATCACCAAGCATAATTTCCTGATCACCTCGGCGGACGATGTTGCGCGCACGGTTCATGAGGCGTTTTACATCGCCAGAACCGGGCGCCCGGGGCCGGTGCTGATCGATTTCTGCAAGGATGCCCAGGTGGCGAAAACCGAGAATATCGATCCGCCGGAGGTCCGCCTGATCGGATACCATCCGCCGCTGCATGCGGCGGCAGAGAAATTGGAACGCGCGGCGGAGCTCATCCGCGCTGCGAAAAGGCCGGTGATCTTCGCCGGACACGGTGTGGAGATCTCCGGTGCGACTCGGGAAGTGCAAAAGTTCGCCGAACGGACCAACATCCCGGTGGCCATGACGCTCATGAGTCTCGGTTCGATCCCGTCCTCCCATCCGCTCTCGCTGGGGATGATGGGCATGCACGGCGAAGCCTTTTGCAACCTGGCCATCCAGCAATCCGATCTGATCATCGCGCTCGGAATGCGTTTCGACGACCGGGTGACCGGTAACTTGAAAACCTATGCTCCAACGGCCAGCAAAATCCATGTGGATATCGACCCGACCGAGATCAATAAAATCGTCATGGCGGATGTCCCGCTGGTGGGCGACATCAAGACGGTTCTTGCGGATATCGACTCGCAGGTGCCCAACGCCCGCCACGATGAATGGCTGGATCAGATTGCGGAGTGGAGGAAGGAAACCGATACGCGCGACATCATGGCGCAGCCGAACAACGGAAAACTGCACGTCCCGCAGATCGTCAGCGACATCTGGAAGGTCACCAAGGGCGAAGCACTGATGGTGACCGACGTCGGCCAGCACCAGATGTGGACGGCGCAATACTACCAGCCAGAGCAGCCCTACAGCTTCATCACCTCCGGCGGCGCCGGCAGCATGGGGTTCGGCTTGCCCGCCGCGATCGGCGCCAAGTTTGCCAAGCCCGAGCGGGAAGTGTGGGCGATCGTCGGCGACGGCGGATTCCAGATGACTCAGGCCGAACTTTCCACCGCGGTGCAGGAGAACATCGCCGTCAAGGTCGCGATCATGAACAACCACTTCCTGGGAATGGTCCGTCAGTGGCAGGAATTCTTCTTCGAGAAGCGTTATTCGGCGGTGCATTTAAAGAATCCGGATTTCTGCAAGATCGCCGAAGCACACGGGATTCCCTCCCGGAAGGTCATGAAACCGGCCGAGATCCATGCCGCCGTCGAATTCGCCCGATCGACCCCCGGCCCGGTCCTCCTCGATTTCCATGTCGAGCAGGAAGAGGCGGTGTACCCGATGGTCCCGACCGGCGCGGATCTGCATCAAATGATCCGCCGCCCGACTCCGGAAGAAAAGGAATAGGGAGGCTACGATGCAGCATACCTTGATCGCTTTAGTCGAAAACCGTCCCGGCGTATTGAACCGTGTGGCGTCACTTTTCCGCCGCCGGAACTTCAACATCGAGAGTTTGGCTGTCGGGCGCACCGAAAATCCGGAAATCTCGCGGATGACGATTGTCATCGAGGGCGAACCGGTGGAGACCGCCCGCATCGAAGCCAATCTGGTTAAGCTGGTCAACATCATCGACGTTCAGGATGTCACCGGCCAGCCGGCCATCGCCCGCGACCTGGCGCTGATCAAAGTCAAAGCCGAACCGAGCCAGCGGGCGGAAGTCTCGGCCCTGGCGGAGATCTTCCGAGCGCGGGTCGTCGATGTGGCGCCCGAATCGCTGATCATCGAGATCACCGGCACCGAGGACAAGATCGAAAGCCTGAACGAACTGCTGCGCCCGTTCGGAATTCTGGAGATGGTGCGCGCCGGACAGGTGGCGATGCTGCGCGGGGGTGCGACCGGAGTGCGGCACACGCCCGGCGTATGCGGATCGGACGACTGAGGGGAATCCGCGGCGGAAGCAGGTTAATAAAACCATTCCCCGCTCAAGCGGGGATCGAATCCAACATAAAAGGAGAGATCATCATGGCCAAGATCAATTTCGGGGGCGTCGTCGAGCAGGTGGTGATGCGCGACGAGTTTCCGCTCAGCAAGGCGAAGCAGGTGCTTCGCAACGAAACCGTTGCCGTCCTCGGCTACGGGGTGCAGGGTCCGGCCCAGTCGTTGAACATGAAGGAAAACGGCATCAACGTCATCATCGGCCAGGCCAAGGAAGATAAGTTCTATTGGCAGAAGGCGATTAAAGACGGCTGGGTGCCCGGCAAGACGCTCTTCCCGATCGAGGAAGCCGTCCAGCGCGGGACGATCATTCAATATCTGGTCTCCGACGCCGCGCAGAAGATTCTGTGGCCGAAGGTCAAGGCCACCCTGAAGAAAGGCGACGCGCTGTATTTTTCGCACGGTTTTTCGATCGTTTACAAAGAGCAAACCGGGGTCATCCCTCCGGATTACGTCGACGTGATCATGGTCGCGCCGAAGGGCTCAGGGACAAGCGTGCGAGCCAACTTCCTGGCCGGCTCGGGGATCAACAGCAGCTACGCGGTCTTTCAGGACGCCACCGGGCGCGCCGAAGAGCGGACGATCGCACTCGGGATCGCGATCGGATCGGGGTACCTCTTCCCGACCACGTTCGCGAAGGAAGTCCACAGCGACCTGACCGGCGAGCGCGGCGTGCTAATGGGCGCGCTGGCGGGGATCATGGAGGCGCAATACAACCTGCTGCGCAAGCACGGTCATTCGCCGTCGGAAGCGTTTAACGAGACGGTGGAGGAACTCACCCAAAGCCTGATTCGGCTGGTGGACAAGAACGGAATGGACTGGATGTACGCCAACTGCTCGACCACCGCCCAACGCGGCGCGCTCGACTGGCGCCATCAGTTCCGCAAAGCGGTCGAACCGGTCTTCGACTGGCTGTACGAAAGCGTGGTCTCGGGCGAGCAGACCCGGATCGTGCTCAAAGCCAACAGCGCCAAGGACTATAAAACGAAACTGGACGCCGAATTGAAAGCGATGCGCGAATCCGAAATGTGGCGGGCGGGCGCGGCGGTGCGCTCCCTGCGTCCGGAAAATTGGAAGAAGAAATAAGCGCGGGATTTGAACCCGGCGCGATACCACCGACTGAGGAGGAAGCCATGGATAACTATGTTCGAATTTTCGATACAACGCTACGCGACGGCGAGCAATCGCCCGGCGCGAGCCTATCCTCCGGCGAAAAGGTGGAAATCGCCCGGGCTCTTGCCCGCATGGGAATCGATATCATCGAAGCTGGGTTCCCGGCGGCATCGCCGGATGATCTCGAAGCCGTCCGGCGGATCGCGATGGAAATTGGAAACAGCCCGGTCGCGCGGACCGAGGAAGCCGAACAATCTGTGACTCAGCGGCAGCCGCCGATCATCTGCGGCCTCGCCCGAACAACCAAATCCGACATCGACGCGTCGTGGGAAGGGATCCGCCATGCCGCGCGGCCGCGGATCCACACCTTCATCGCCACTTCGCCGATCCACATGCAATACAAACTAAAGATGTCGCCGGAGGAAGTGGTCCAACGCTTGTGTGAAATGGTGACGTATGCGCGTTCCCTGTGTGAGGATGTCGAATTCTCGCCCGAGGATGCAGGGCGGAGCGAACCGGAGTTCCTGTACCGGGTTCTGTCCCTGGCCATCGAATGCGGCGCGACCACGTTGAACATCCCCGATACGGTCGGCTACACCACTCCGGAAGAGTGGGGCAAGCTGATCGAGGGGATTATCAAAAACACCAAAGGCATCGAAAAAGCGATCGTCTCGCTGCACTGCCATAACGACCTGGGAATGGCCACCGCCAACACGCTGGCCGGATTGCGTGCCGGTGCCCGCCAGGTGGAGGGAACGATCAACGGAATCGGCGAACGGGCGGGCAACGCCTCGATCGAGGAAGTGGTCATGGCGCTGCACACCCGGCGCAACCTGTTCAACCTGACGACGGGAATCGACACCACGCAGATCGCACGGGTCAGCCACATGGTCTCGACGTATACCGGCATCCCGGTCCAACCCAACAAAGCCATCGTCGGCGCAAACGCCTTCGCGCACGAAGCGGGAATCCACCAGGATGGCATGCTCAAGCACCATACCACTTATGAGATCATGCGCCCGGAGATGATCGGCCTGACGCAATCCAGCCTGGTGCTCGGAAAGCATTCCGGCCGGCACGCGCTGCGCGTGCGGCTGAGCGAGCTGGGGCACGAACTCTCGACCGAGGAACTGGACCAGGCGTTCGAACGGTTCAAGGAGATAGCCGATAAGAAGAAGACCATCGCTGACGCGGACTTGGAAGCGCTCGTGGCGGATCAGATCTACCAGCCAAGGGAAATCTACGCCCTGGACGGGCTGCAGGTCGCCTGTGGAACGATGGGCATGCCGACTGCGACCGTCCGCCTGCGCTGCCCCGACGGTTCACTGCAGGTCCAGGCGTCTACCGGCACCGGGCCGGTGGATGCAGCGTATAAAGCGATCGACGCGATCATCCAGGCTCCCAACACGCTCGAGGAATTTTCCATCCGCGCCATCACCGAAGGAATCGACGCGATCGGTGAAGTGACGGTGCGGCTGGAATCCGAGGAGGAGACGCAACCTCCGCGCGAGATGGCGCAGAACGGCCGCGTCAAATCCCGCTCCTACGGCGGGCACGGCGCCGACACCGACATCATCGTCGCCAGCGCCAAGGCCTACCTGAGCGCTCTCAATAAACTGCTGGTTGCAACCGGGAGAGCTCCGGCCGCGGCGTCCGAAGAACAGGTAAAACCAAAATGAACCTGCAAAGGGTGAAAGACCATTTCGAAGAGGATGCTTCGGATTACGACCATCACATCACCCACTTCGTTCCGTATTATAAAGAACAGAACGAAGTGATCATGGACCTGCTGCCTTTCGAGGGGACGGTCCGGGTCCGGGGATTGGATTTGGGCGCGGGCACCGGCGTGCTGGCGGAAGGAATCCTGCGCCGCTATCCCCTGGCCGAGGTGACCGTGTTCGACCTGGCGGAAAACATGCTGGATGCAGCCCGCGAACGTCTGCAGAAATTTGAGAACCGGGTGACCTTTCAAAAGGGCGATTTCTCCAAGGACGATTTCGGCATCGGATACGACCTGATCCTGTCGGGACTCTCGATCCATCATCTGGGGAATCCGCAGAAGCAGGATTTATACCGCCGGATCTACCTCGCGCTCAATCCGGGAGGAATCTTCCTCAACCGGGATGTCATCCGCGGCGCGACCGAGCGCCTGGACGAGATCTACATCCGCTTATGGCGCGAATACATCCGCTCCATGGGAGAGGACGACGCGGCCTGCATGGAGCGCTACCTGGCCGAGGATGTTCCGGTGAGTGTGGAAGAACAATTGGAGTGGCTGCGCAAAGCGGGATTCGTGGATGTCGGCTGCCACTGGCAGCGGATCAACTATGCCATTTTCGGCGGCCATAAATACACCGCGGAAAACGAGACATGAGAGACCGGAAAACCTTATTCGACAAAATATGGCAGGACCATCTGGTTCTGCAGGAGCCCGGCCATCCGGCGGTGCTCTACATCGACCTGCAGATGGTCCACGAAGTGACCTCGCCCCAGGCTTTCGCTTCTCTGCGCGCGCGCGGATTGAAAGTGCACCGGCCGGACCGGACGCTGGCGACGATGGATCATTCCATTCCAACCACCAGCCTATCCCTCAACGGTGCGGACGACGCTGCGGTGAAACAGCTGCGCCAACTGGAATCCAACTGCCGCCAGTTCGGCATTCGCTGCATGAAAATGGACGATCCGGGCAGGGGAATCGTCCATATCATCGGTCCGGAATTGGGGGCGACCCAGCCCGGGATGACGATTGTCTGCGGCGACAGCCACACGGCGACCCACGGCGCGTTCGGCGCGCTCGCGTTTGGAATTGGAACGAGCGAAGTGGAGCAAGTGCTGGCGACCCAGTGCCTGCTGCAAAACCGTCCTTCCAGAACCCTGGTGAGTTTTCTGGGCAAGCTCCATCCCGGCGTGACGGCCAAGGATATGATCCTCGGGTTGATCGCGAAAATCGGGGTGGGAGGCGGAACCGGGCAGGTTTTCGAATATGCCGGTCCGGCGGTGACCGGACTCGACATGGAAGGCCGCATGACGCTGTGCAATATGTCGATCGAGGGCGGCGCGCGCGCGGGATTGGTCGCGCCGGACGACACCACCTTCCAGTACCTTTCCGGCAGGGAGCTGGCTCCAAAAGGCAAAGCATGGGATTCGGCGCTGGGTCGATGGCGGGCGCTGATTTCGGATCCGGATTCTGCGTTTGACCGGCGGATCGATTTCGACGCATCGGCCCTGCAGCCGATGATCACCTTCGGGACGAATCCGGCGATGGGAGTGGACATCACCGGCAAGGTTCCGGATCCGGCTTTGGAAAAAGACCCCCTCCGGCGCTCGGCTTTGGAAAAGGCGCTGGCGTATATGCAGTTCACCCCCGGCGATTCGATGATCGGCAAGAAGGTGGATGTCATATTCATCGGATCGTGCACCAACGGAAGGATTTCGGATTTGCGGGCCGCGGCGGGGATTCTCCACGGCCGGAAAACGGCCCCGGGTGTGCGTGTCCTGGTCGTTCCAGGCTCCGAGAAAGTCCGCCGGGAGGCGGAGGCGGAAGGCCTCGATCGGGTCTTCCGGGAAGCAGGCGCGGAGTGGAGATTTTCCGGATGCAGCATGTGCATCGCGATGAACGGAGACCAGCTTCAGCCGGGGCAATATGCGGTCAGCACAAGCAACCGGAATTTCGAAGGACGCCAGGGAAAAGGCGGCCGGACGATGCTGGCCAGTCCGCTAACAGCGGCGGCCGCCGCCGTCGCCGGCGCTGTAACCGATCCGCGGACGATGCTGTAGGAAGGTGCGTGATGGAACCGATACGGACAATTACCTCGAAGATCATCCCCTTACTGGCCAACGATGTGGATACCGATCAGATCATTCCGGCCCGCTACCTCAAGGTCACGGATAAAGCCGGATTGGCGGACGGCTTGTTTTCCAACTGGCGTTACCTGCCGGATGGGAAACCCAATCCGGAATTTGCGATGAACAAACCGGAGTACCGCGGGGCGGGTATCCTGCTGGCGGGCGATAATTTCGGCTGCGGTTCCTCGCGCGAACATGCCCCTTGGGCGCTGCAAGCCGGCGGCATCCGCGCGATCATCAGCACTTCGTTTGCGGATATCTTCCGAAACAACGCGCTCAAGAACGGGGTCCTCCCGGTCGTGGTCGAGGATTCGATCCATAAAAGCCTCGTCGATCTGGTCGAAGAAGCGCCGATGGCGCAGATCACCATCGATTTGGAGAATCAAAAGGTTCTCCTGCCGGGGGGAGTGGAAGCATCGTTCACGGTGGATTCTTTTTCCAAAACCTGTCTGGTGCGGGGGATGGACGAACTGGAATACCTGGCGGGATTCCTGCCGCAGATAAAAACCTATGAAACCCGGCACGACACCGAATTCGCCGCGGTCGGAAAGCCGAGGGCAGCATGATCGAGATATACGACACAACCCTGCGCGACGGATCCCAGCGCGAAGGGATTTCGCTTTCCTGCGACGATAAACTGAAGATCGCCCGCAAACTGGACGACCTGGGAGTGGCGTACATCGAAGGCGGCTGGCCGGGATCCAACGCCAAGGATTTGGAATTTTTCGAAAAAGCCAAAACGATGAAATGGCAGACCGCCCGGATCGCGGCCTTCGGATCGACCTGCCGGGCGGGCAACCGGCCCGAGAGCGATGAAAATATTCAGGCTTTGTTGAAAGCCGAGACGCCCGTCTGCACGGTCGTCGGCAAGACCTGGACTCTGCATGTCACCGACGTCCTGCGCACCTCAAAGGAAAACAACCTGCGCATCATCGAAGAGAGCATGGCCTACCTTAAAACCAAAGGGAAAAAGGTCCTCTTCGACGCGGAGCACTTTTTCGACGGGTATAAAGCGGATCCCGAATACGCTTTGGAGGCGCTGCGCGCTGCCCAGCGGGGCGGGGCGGAAATCCTGGTGTTGTGCGAGACCAACGGCGGCGTGATGCCCTGGGAGGTGGAGGCCATTTTCCGCGCGGTGCGCGGGGCGCTGAGCGGGCCGCTGGGCATACACACCCATAACGACAGCGAATGCGGCGTAGCCAACTCGCTTGTGGCGGTCCGGCAAGGGGCGACTCATGTGCAGGGGACGATCAACGGGTACGGAGAACGCTGCGGGAACGCCAACCTGTGCTCCATCATTCCGGATATCGAGCTTAAACTGAACGAGCGATGCCTTCCGAAGGGAAGGCTCAAGCATCTGTACGAGACAGCCCATTACGTTGCGGAGATCGCCAACCTTTCGCCCGACGAGCATATTCCGTTCGTCGGGAAATCCGCCTTTGCCCACAAGGGGGGGATTCATGTGGCGGGCATGCGCCGAAGCTCGCTTTCCTATCAACACATCGATCCAGCGCTGGTGGGGAACGAAATGCGCGTGGTGGTCAGCGAGCTGGCCGGAAAAGGCAACCTGAGGAACAAGATCGAGGAATACCGGCTGCAGGCGGACGAAAAAGCGGTCGGCAAAGTGCTGAAGGAGATCAAGGAATTGGAAGCGAGGGGCTTCTCTTTCGAGACCGCCGAAGCCTCGGTGGCGATGATGCTCAAGCGCCACCACCCGCGGTATAAACCCCCTTTCGAATTGATCGATTTCTTTTGCCTGGTCGAGCACCGCCAGGGGCGCGGGCTGATGGCGGAGGCGAATGTCAAGATCCGGGTCGGCGACGAGATCATGCACACCGCCGCGGAAGGCAACGGTCCGGTGAATGCCCTCGACGGCGCGTTGCGCAAAGCCCTCCTGCCGCGTTATCCGCAGATCAACCGCTTCGAGCTTGTGGATTACAAAGTGCGCATCCTGGATTCCAACAGCGGAACGGCCGCGATCGTGCGGGTGTTGATCGACACCCAGTGCGACGGACGGCGGTGGAGCACGGTCGGCGCAAGCGAGAACATCATTGAAGCCTCGTGGCGCGCGTTGACGGACGCGATCGAGTTTGGATTGACAACGAAATAGAAAAGCCGGTCGAGTAGGGCCCGGCATCCACCTTGTTTTCTATCACAACGGACACCGGGCCCGTATCGAGACCCGGAACATGATAATGAATCGGCGGACTCGATCCGCACAAACAGCTACTCGACCGCCTTCCCAATCATAAAGGAGATATTTTATGGCAGGCAAAACGTATCGCATCGGCGTAATCGGAGGAGACGGCACCGGACCGGAAGTCATCCGCGAGGGAAAAAAGGTTCTTGAGGCGGCGTCGAAAAAGCATGCCTTTGGAATAGAGTGGGTGGAGTACGACCTGGGCGGCGAACGCTACAAGCGGACCGGAGAGATCCTGCCGGACAGCGTCTTGGCGGAATTGAGGAAGCTGGATGTGATTTATCTCGGCGCGATCGGTCACCCCGAAGTCAAACCCGGCATCCTCGAGAAAGGATTGCTGCTCCGGTTGCGATTCGAACTCGACCAATATATCAATCTGCGGCCGGTCAAACTCTACCCGAACGTCGAGACGCCCTTGAAGGATAAAACGTCCGCCGACATTGATTTCCTGGTTGTGCGGGAAAACACCGAAGGGTTATATACCGGGGCGGGCGGCGTGCTGCGCAAGGGAACGCCGCATGAAGTAGCGGTCCAGGAATCCATAAATACGCGGATGGGCGTCGAACGCTGCATCCGGTACGCCTTTGAAGCCTGCCGAAAGCGCGCCAAGCGCAACAAGCTGACCCTGTGCGGAAAAACCAACGTCCTGACGTTCGCGTTCGATCTGTGGGAGCGGGCCTTCTACGAAGTGGCCAAGGAATATCCCACGATCCAGACCGATTACGCCCACGTGGACGCGACCACGATGTGGATGGTCAAGAATCCGGAATGGTTCGACGTCATTGTGACCGACAACATGTTCGGCGACATCATCACCGACCTGGGGGCGATGATTCAGGGCGGCATGGGAATCGCCGCCGGCGGCAATATCAACCCGCAGGGAGTCTCCATGTTCGAGCCGATCGGCGGTTCCGCTCCGAAATACACCGGAAAGAACGTGATCAATCCGATGGCGGCCATCTGCGCGGGCGGGATGCTGCTGGAGACGATCGGTGAAACCTCCGCCGGGAAAGCGGTCGAACAGGCGGTCATTAAGGCGCTCTCCGGCGGCAAGATAAAAAGCCTGGCCGCGGGAAAAATGGGCCTTTCCACGACGGAGACCGGCGACCTGATCGCGGGTTTGGTATAGACAGCCCATGCATGCGGATATCATATTACTTCCCGGGGATGGAATAGGCCCCGAGGTCGTGGCGGAAGCCGTCCGCGTTCTGGAAAAAGCGGCCGCCCGCGGCGGTCACACCATGTCCTTTCGGGAAAGGCTGGTGGGCGGATGTTCCATCGACCGATTTGGTATCGCGCTGACGGATGAAGTTTTATCGGATTGCAAATCGGCGGACGCCGTTTTGCTCGGCGCGGTGGGCGGTCCGAAGTGGGATGATCCGCGTGCAAAGATCCGTCCGGAACAAGGCTTGATGGCGCTTCGCAAGAGATTGGAAGTTTTCGCCAATCTGCGTCCGGTAAAGGTGCGGTCTGCGCTTATCGACGTTTCTCCACTAAAACCGGATCGGATCGAGGGGGTCGACCTCCTGGTGGTACGCGAGCTTACCGGCGGATTGTATTTTGCGCGTCCCAAGGAACGCGGAATAACCGCCGAAGGCCATGAATGGGCCGTGGATACGCTGGAATATTACGATTATGAAGTTAAGCGCGTGGCGGAATTCGCGTTTCGGTTGGCCGCAAACCGCCGCCGGAAAGTAACCTCGGTTGATAAAGCCAACATCCTGGAATCCTCCCGCCTTTGGCGGCAGGTGACCTCCGAGGTGGGCGCGAAACACCCCGAGATCGAGTTGGAGCATATTCTGGTGGATACGGCTTCGATGCGTCTTCTGACTTCTCCGAGGAACTTCGATGTTATCGTGACCGATAATATGTTCGGAGATATCCTCACCGACGAAGCATCCGTCCTGGCGGGATCGATGGGCATGTTGCCGTCGGCTTCGCTGGGGGAATCCGGACCGGGCCTGTATGAACCGATCCATGGTTCAGCCCCGGATATCGCCGGAAAGGGAATTGCCAACCCGCTGGCGACGATCCTAAGCGGGGCGATGCTGCTGCGGTACTCTCTGGGGTTGGACGCGGAAGCCGATGCGATCGAACGGGCGGTGGATCGCGTCCTGGAAAACGGACATCGGACGGCGGATCTCCGCCCGTCGGGGAAAAATGCGCTTTCCACAAAAGCGATGACCGATTGTGTATTGAGGGAAATGGAATAGGTTAACCGACGGAAGTACCTATACAGGGCGTCATCCCCGCGTGTTCGTAGCCTGCCCTCGCGTGAACGTATCGGGGGCGGGGATCCAGACCTTACGATAGAGGAAATTATTAAACGGTTCCTGGATGCCCGCTGAAACCACGCGGGCATGACGGGTATCCCTCTCCCCTTGTTTCAACAGAAAAAATTAATACGGGTTTTGACAGTCGTGTACGATCTGGTTGATCCGCTCGGGATTTCCAAGTATCCCGACGATATCTCCGGCCCGGATCTTCTCGAAACTCGAGGGGTGCCATTCCATGCCGCCTTCCCGCTTAAGAAGAACGACGCTGATTCGGTACAGCTGTTCCAATTCGTGCATCGTCTTGCCTTTGGTGTCGGAACAATCCTGGAATTCCACTGTCGCGAAACACAGCGGATTCCCCTCGACCATGATCGGCGGGGTGATATTGGCCCCGGCCGCAACCGCGGCGAATACCGGCGAGGCCATACCGGTGGCGCTGATGGCGTTAAATCCGAATTGCTTCTGCAGGGCGGCGGCGAAGTCGTCGTCGAAGATGCGGATGACGACGTGGATGGACGGGTTGATCCCTCTCGCCTTGACAGCCATCTGCAGGTTCAAGCTGTCGTTTTGTGTGCACAGGATGATGGCGCGGGCTTGGCGGACTCCCGCCGCTTCGAGGAGCTCCTCCTTGGTTCCGTCACCGGGAAGCACGGGAATATCCAGCCGACGGGTGTTGGCGACGAGTTCGGCGGTCGGGCTCAGTTCGATTGCCACTACATCTTGCTCCATCTGATGAAGCTGGTTGGCGACCCGGAATCCCAGATGCCCCAATCCGACCAGGATGATATGGTTGGTGAATGTGGACGCAACTGCCATTTCCCACTCCTTGCCCCGCGCGCGGCGGTTGAAAAACAACGTTCCGAAATCGGCCAGCCCATGCGCCAGCGTGCCGACGCCGATCAACGGCATGATGAAATGAAAAAGCTGCAAAACAAGCGCATGCGGAAACTCCCCCAGCGGTTGAAGGAACGTGGCGGTCATTACGAGGTATATCCCCTCGATCGGATTCGAGAGGGGCTCGCCATAATGCGACGCAAGCATATAGTACAACAGTCCTAGTCCGACCATCGCCAGAAGGAAAAGCAGCAGAGGGTCGCGAAACTCCCGAAGCAGGAGGGACGTATCGCGCCAGCTCGCTCTCCAGCTTCTGGAGAATAATCCGGTATGCGTTTTTCGCATTTGCATCCTATTCCAAGTCGAGAGCCGTACGTTTTTTCAGGGCGTTCCTATGTATCCGCATCCGAGGAGGAACTTTCTTCCCGGCTTCGACGGGTATTATACATAAAACCAGCGATGGACTAAGATCGATACGAAAGCCGCATCCATCGATCATTTCGCGAGACACGCGAATTTTATTGCTGTGGTAATGGGAAAATGCTACAATCTACGGGAATAATCGGATTGGGAGATTTTCGGTTATGGCAAGGGACTTCAGCGAAGTTCTTCAACAGGCAATGGAATTTTATATTGCCGGCCAGCTTGTCGAAGCGCGAGCATTGCTTCTGGATGTCGTCCGCGCCGACTCCAAGCTGGAAGCCGGATGGATGTTTCTTTCCTATACGCTAGAGGAACCGAAGCAAAAAGCGGATTGCCTGCGTAAGGTATTGGCGATCAATCCGGAAAACGCGGAGGCAAAAGGCGCCCTGGAGAAGTTGGAGGGTGTGCTGAAAGAAGGACCGAAGGCTCCGCCTTCGACAGGCGAATTACTCCATGCCTCCCCCTTTACCGTGGATATTGACCATGTCACCGACGATATCTCATTCATGCCGGAGGGGCCGGTTGCCGGATCCGGTTCTTTGTCACAATTTCCTCCCATGCCCGCGCCCGCCGGGCCGGCGCCTTCCGTCGAGACGCCGAAACCGACACTGGAACCGGAACCCGTTCCTACAGCAACTCAGCCTGCCGCGGTTTCAGCTTACATATCTCATCCGGCACCGGAACAGGAAGAAGTGCCGCCGTTCATTCCACAACCTGCTTCGGCCGAGCCGATCCCGGCCGGCCTGCCTGCGCAACCGTCTCCCGCGCCCGGCGTTGCAAAAGCGGCACAGCCTGCTGCGCGTACCGCTTCCCAACCGGCAGTGGAGTCACAAAAGCCCATTCCTGTGACTGTCCACGCCAAACCAGTTCCCAAAGAACCCGTTGAGCAGGAGCAGGAGAAACCGAAAAAACAGGGAAATCTCGGATGCGCCTTTATGACCACGGTCCTTGTTCTGGCGCTGATCGTTATTGGTGTCGGGGCGGGATTATGGGCGACCGGGAATCTGCCCGCCGATCTTTTCCCCGGGCAGAATACGCAGGCAGTTACTCCCGCGACGGAGATGACCAACACCCCGAAACAATTGATCCTTCCGCCGGAATCCACGAAGACGCCGACGCCGACGATCACCTTTACACCAACCATCACGCTCACCCCGACTTTAACCCTGACCCCGACTTTGGCACCGCCGGATGCGACGGTCCAAGCGGATATGGAGAGATTAAAAAAAGAGGTAGAAGACCTGCGGGGATTGGAGATGGAGGAGAATCTCCCGGTCTACGTCGTCAATATGGATCAGGCGGAATCCATCCTGCAGGCGGAGTTGGACCGGACCGGATATCGGGACACTATCCAGAATGAGGCCAAAGCTTTGGCGGTGTTGGGATATATCAAACCCACATACGACTTGGCCGAATACGCGCTTTCCCGGCTGGCCGACGGCGTGATGGGATTCTACATGCCATACAACAGGACGATCTACATCATCGGCAACCGTTTTGCCGGGATGGAGCGCTGGACCTTCACCCATGAATACAATCATGCGTTGGTGCATCATTACTACCCGGCGGTCGGGATTCTGGACGACGATCCGATCTGCGCAAACGATTCCCAACGCTGCGAAGCCATCCGCGCGCTGGTGGAGGGGGATTCCATGCTCATCATGATCCAATGGCTGGATCAGTACGCAACGGCCTATGATGAGAGGGACATCGCGCTCTACCCCTATCCATTCCTGCTTCCGCCGGAACAGAACACCCCGCCATACATGACTCCGATGGTGGAATTCTCCTATTACGCCGGATTAAATTTCGTGGGAAGCCTGTGGTCTCTGGGAAGCTGGGCGAGGGTCAATCAGGCGTACGAGAATCTCCCCGTCAGCACGGAACAGATCCTTCATCCACAAAAATACCTGGATGGAGAGAAGCCGGCGGCAATGAAGATTCCGAAATTGGAGACCGCGCTTGGAGATACATGGGCCCTCATCGAATCCGACAGCCTGGGGGAGTTTATGACCTATCTGCTGCTGGCGTACGGCGCGGATAACACCGCACAGATATCCACCGAAACGGCGAAGACTGCGACCGAAGGCTGGGGCGGGGATCACTACCTGGTGTTCGCTTCTTCCCAGGGCGATCAGCTTCTCCTGGCTTCGGAATGGGCATGGGATACGACCGCGGATGCGGCCGACTTTCTTGCCGCCATGAAAATATATTTAGAAAAGCGATTCCGAGGGGAAAAGCTCAGTCCGGCGCCCGGCGATTGTTGGGCTATGAATAAGCAAACCACCTGCCTTTTCCATAGCGGCAGGAATGTTTTATGGATCGTCGCCCCTGATTTAGACTCTATCGGCACCGTGCGGTCCACATACGCTGTCTATTAAACACCAATCAAAGCCTCATTAATAAATCGGATGAGAGAGGCGAGTCTCGTCCGTGGCTGATGATTCGGCGCGGCTCCAGTACGTTCCTTTTCGATTGGATCGGAGGAAAATAAGTTGCTCCCTGCGATTAACACTCGCTGTATCCGCAGGAGTAGCATTTTCGGCAGCCTTCTTCATTGACCACGGCGGCCTCCCCGCATTGCGGGCACAGGTCGCCTATTTTCATCTTCAGCTGCCCCGGCGAGAGCAGATCCATATCCGGGGACGGCAGCTTCCCGGTTTTTTCCGATTCCTCTCCTGGAATGGCGCCCTCCAGATAGTCCGCCAAAACGTGCGCAACGCCGTCCGGGAGCGAGAGAACCCGGTTCGGACCAAAACCAAGCGGACGGCCGCCGCCGATCCCGGCCAACTGCCTGACGACTTCCAGCAAACGGTCCTTGGGCGGGACCGGGGACCCGAGTCGGAGAATGTACGAAATCAACCGCCCCAGCGCCTCCGACACGGCCGCGGTCTCCGATCCCGCTTTGGCCGTGGCGATGAACACTTCGAACGGCTGCAGCCCGTCGTTCTCGTTCACCGTGACAAACGCTTTCCCCAGGGGTGTATCCACCTGGAAGGTCGATCCGGGGAGCCGGCGCGGACGCGGGCGTTTGGTCTCATACCACAAGGGGATCGGCTGATCGCTGGAAGGTTCGACCGTTGGAATCATCGTGACAGGACGGGGCGCGCTTTCCGGTGAAGCCGTAAGGATGGTGACATCCTGTCCCTTGTTCTTGGCTGTCTCCATGGTTTCCAACACAACCTGTTGGCGGGAGCCGGTGATGAACACCGTGATGCCCTTGCATCCCAATTCCCATGCCAATTGATAGGCGTGGGAGACATCCGCTTCGGCTGCATCCGGGGGGAAGTTGATCGTCTTCGAAAGACTGTTGTCGACGAAAGCCTGAAGCGAAGCCTGCATTCGGACATGCTCTTCGGCGGAGATATCCTGCGAGACGACAAAGCGGTTCCGCACGGCTTCCGGAAGCTCCGGGATATTCTGGCAGGAACCCTGCTCGATGACATTTTCCACGGTTTGCTGATAGGTTTTTTCATCGAGTTGGATTTCCTTCAACGCGCTTTCGAACAGCGGTGAAACGTACGGCAGCGGAAGATCTTTTCCGTTGTCGTTGACGTGGCGGATGTATGCAAGGGCGAATACCGGTTCGCACCCGTATCCTTCGCACCCCGCCACAGTGGCGATCGTCCCGGTGGGGGCGATGGTGCACTGGGCCGCATTCCGCAGACCGTGGGATTTGATCCCGTGGGTGATTTCCGTCCAATCCACATTCGGGCGGTGGAAATCCCGCGAGTATGGGGCGAGCGGTTTGGGAGTCTCCCATTGAAGGTGGGATGGATCGTAGATGCTGCCGGCGATGACCGGAAACGATCCGCGATCCTTGGCAAGCGCGACGCTGGTTTTCATCGAGTGAAAGCGGATGAATTCCATCACCTGCGAGGCGAACTCCTGCCCCTCTTCGGACCCGTACCGAATCCCGGCGTGGTACATCAAGTCTGCCAGACCCATCAACCCCAGACCGATCCGGCGGGCTCGGAAAGCCGCTTCCTTCAGCTGGGGCACGGCCGGAACGTAGGAATTTACCGTGACTACGTCGTCCAGAAATCGGGTTGCCAGGGCGACGTCCTTGCGCAATTTCTCCCAATCCACCGTCCGGTTCCGGCCGAAATGACGGGAGAGGTTTAAAGAACCCAGACAGCAGTTTTCATAGGGTCCCAGCCATTGTTCGCCGCACGGATTGGTGGCCTCCAAATCATATAGATGGGAGACCGGATTGGACCGGTTGGCGGTATCCAAAAAGAGCACGCCGGGTTCCCCGTTGTGATGCGCCTGATGGACGATTTGTTCAAACAGGTCGCGCGCCCGGAGCGTACGGTAGATGCGGATGGGAATGCCGGCGCGTTCGGCTTGTTCCAGGGTGCCGTGGAATTTACGATATCCCGGCGCGTACACGTCCGGAAAACGCAGGCTCCATTCCCCGTCGTCGCGGACAGCCTGCATGAAGGAATCCAGCATGCCGACCGAGATGTTGAAATTGGTGATCGCATTCTCGTTGGTCTTGCAGGTGATGAACTCCTCGATATCCGGGTGATCAATCCGGAGCACCGCCATATTGGCGCCGCGGCGGGTTCCCCCTTGGGCGATCTCACCGAATGCCTTGTCGTAGACTCTCAGAAACCCCACCGGGCCGGTTGCCTGGCCCGAGGAAGAATTCACCAGGCTGCCCTTGGGCCGGATCCGCGAAAAAGAAAAACCGTTGCCGCCGCCGGTTTGCTGGATCAAGGCCGCGTTGCGCAGCGTTTGGAAGATGCCGGATTCTTCCCTGCCCATGTCGTCGGAAATGGGAAGCACGAAACAGGCAGCCAACTGCGCGAGCGGAGTCCCGGCTCCGGTGAAGGTGGGGGAATTGGGAAAGAATCGAAGACCGGAAAGAAGTTCGTAGAACGCCTTGGCTGTTTCCGCGACGTCACTGCCATATTCGGATTCGGCCTGCGCGACATAGCTGGCGACGCGCCAAAACATTTCTTCCACCGTTTCGGCGGGCTTTCCATCCGGGCCGCGCCGGAGGTAGCGTTTTTCCAGCACGATCCGCGCGTTGGGCGATAAGACCACCGGCTCCAAGGAAGGCCGACCATTCCCCTTGATTTTTGTTTTCTCTGAGACGGTGGTGGAATGCGTCATTCCTTCCTCCTTGAAGAAAATAATAGTGCTCTAGGCTGTCGCATCGCCGCGTCAGCCGCCTTCCCGCAGCAGGGCGTTAATCTCATCCCGAATGGAGCGAAGATCGTCAAACCGCAGGTAGACGATCGCAAACCGGATGTAGGCGATATGATCGAGCTCTTTCAGAGCGGAAATCACCATATCCCCGATGACGCGGCTGGAAATTTCGGGCTTGTTCATTTGTTGCAGCGCCGCTTCCACTTCGCCGACGATGCGGTCGATCTCCGATGCCGGGACCGGGCGTTTGGCGCAGGCAATCCGGATGCCGTACGCCAGCTTCTCGCGGTCGAACTCCTCGCGGGTGCCATCATGTTTGACAACCAGCGGAGTGGAGACGATCGGTCTTTCGTATGTGGTGAACCGCTGGCGGCAATCGAGACATTCCCTGCGGCGTCGGATACCTCCCCGCACATCGTGGGTGGTATCGATTACTTTGGCATCTTCTTTTCCGCAAAATACGCAACGCATTAGAACATTTATTCTACGCCATAAATGGGGATTCGTCGAATCCCCTCCCGACATTTTCGGTAGAACTGCATTCTATCACCCCGTAAAGTCGGAATCAACAGAAACTCCGGCTGACAACCTTAAAAAATTAATGGATGTGGATAACCTTCGCGCAGGGCAGAGGAGAAGGATGAGGAAGCAACAACGAATCGAGCACTTCCATGTGGAATCGGATAGGAAGATCGTACTGTGATGGGCAATTTAAAAAAAACGCAATAAATTCGAGAAAATAATATTGACGCACTTATCCTAAATTCGAAAAACCATCCCTCGAGCGTTCTGGAATGCGCTCAGAAGGCCGTGCGAGGCCGGCTTCGGCCTCTCTCTTGGCGGGAAGAAGGGGAAAGAACCCTGAACAGAGTGTTACAGTTGGAAGAACAATGCAATTATTAAAAAAAACCAGCCATGGAGTGCGGAGAAATCAACCACCGCAACGCCATGGCCGGCGAGTCGGATTGGGATCCGGGGGTTATTTCTTGGCTTCCTTGGATTCCTTCGGCGCTTTGGTTTCCTTTGTTTCCTTGGTTTCCTTGGTGGGAGCTTCCTTGCCTTCTTCTTCCTCTCCCTCTTCCAATTTCTTCCCCTTCTCGATTACTTCCACTTCGGTGGGAACCGCGGCAGCCACAGGAGCAACCACTTCCTCTTCGGCCATCTGAGCCGTGACCGTGACGACGGTCTCTTCGGGATCCATCAGAACGCGGATGCCCGGCGGAAGCGAAATATTTTTGACGGAAATGGAATCCCCGATTTTTTCCAGCGGAGCGAGGTCGACCGTAATCCCGCTGACCAGGTCTTTCGGAAGACATTCCACATCGAGATCGCTCAAGGGGTGCACCAGAATGCCGCTGAAATCGCGGACGGCGGCGGACTCACCCGTGAATTGAAGCGGCACGCGGACGCGGATCGCGCGATCGGTCGGAACGGCGTAGAAATCCGCATGCAAAATCGTCCGTCGCACCGAATCCCGCTGCAGATCGCGCAGCAGAACCGAATAGGCTTTCTTTTCAATCTCGAGGTGGACGAGGGTCGAACCCGTGAGGCCGTTCAGCATTTGTGTGGCGACCTTCGCGTCAAGCTCGATCGGGATGGTTTCGATGCCGGGCCCGTAGAGGATGGCGGGGATCTTCCCGGAATTCCTCAGCGCGAAAAGGCCTTTCCCGATTGTGGATCTTGTTTTTCCTTGCAACTTAATCTCACCCATGCGAACCTTCCTGGGAGCGCCTCAAGCCAAAGGTCGGCTACCTTCGCTCCATGTGAATTTTTCCCAATGTCCGGTTGGGAAAGCCGCGAGATTCTAACGGCTTCCCAGTTGTAAGTCAAGAAAGGGGAAGAAACATTTCCCTCGGTAGAAATCCCGACCCGGGGAAGAACAACCGAAACACTCCATCGGTCGGATTTGGTATGCGCCGTCAGAAGGCTGGATTCAAAGGGCCATTCTAATTCAGACCAATATAGTCCTAAAACTTGATTTCTGTTTGTATATATGCTATTCTCGCGCATAGCCTGATCATAGAGAAAACCGCCCCCGCAGGGAGGTTTTGATTCATGCTCCGAGAAAGAATAGCCGAAGACGTCTCCTTTTTCTCCAGCGACCTGTATGCGCAGGTGTGCGCCGGCGTGATCGGGACTCCAGACGGAGCGATCCTGATCGATACGCTTGCGCTGCCTTCGGAAACCCGTGAAATCCGGGATTACATCGAGCAGCGGATGAATACCAATGTCCGGTTCGTCGTCAACACCCACCATCATGCGGATCATTGCGGCGGAAACTACCTTTTTCCGGAAGCGCAGATCATCTCCCAGGAATTGTGCCGCGGCCTGATGGAGACGAAAAGCCGCAAGGCGCTTGAGGCGGCCAAACAGGAGAACAAGGATCTCAGCGAAGCGCAGGTTGTGCTGCCGAACGTCACCTTCCGCGACGGATCCTTGTATTTCCTGGTGGGCAAGCGGACGATTCGGATTTTTCCGCTCCCCGGGCATACCCCCGACGGGATCGGAGTATTGCTGGAGGAAGAGCGCATCCTGTTTGCCGGAGATGCGATGATGCCCCTTCCGTACTTCCGGGATGGAGACCTCGACACAATTATCTCCACCCTGAAGACGATCAACGGGATGGGATTGGAGAACATCGTCCAGGGGCATGGGGATGTCATCCTGCGCGGGGAAATCGACGAGATGATTTCTTCGCATCTGGTATATTTGGACCGCATTCGAAAGGAAGCTCTGAATGCCGTGCGCTGGAATTGGACAGTCAACGACTTGCGCCAGATCCCGATTGAGAAATGCGGGAAAAGCCGGATCCTGTTGAACGGCCTGGCGCCGGACCTGCATTTTCAGAACCTGGCGGCCGTCTTCCAAAAAATTCAAAAGGAAGAGGGAATTTCCCCGGAAAAAAGAAAGCCCGCCGGCAGGTGAATCCGCGAAACGGAAGAAAGTTATAAGTGTTAAGGATGACAGAGGATAAACCCTCCCATACCCAACGACATCTGGAGAAGAAGGAAGAGGAATTAATCCACAAGGCAAAATACGACCGGCAAGCCTTCGGGGAATTATACGAACGCTATCTCCAGAAAATCTACACCTACCTCTACTATCGGACTGGAAACCATGCCGATGCGGAGGATTTAACCTCGAAAGTCTTCCAGAAGGCGTACGTTCACCTGCCGGGGTATGAGCATCTCGGGCTGCCTTTCTCGGCCTGGCTGTACCGGATTGCCCATAATATCCTGGCGAACTGGTACCGCGACCAGGGACGCCGCAGAGTCGTAGGTTTAGATGAGGCTGTCAAACACTCCGCGGAAGAAAATCCCGGTCACTCCGCGGAAAAAGCGCTGGAACGGGAAATGCTCCTGAAGCTTATCCGCCAGCTTCCGGAAGAGAAACAGCAGGTGATCCTTCTGAAATTCGCCGAAGGGTACTCCAATGCGGAGATCGGAAAGATCCTGGGGCGCTCGGAAGGCGCGATCAAAAGCCTTTACCATCGTACCCTTCTCTTCCTAAGGGAAAAATGGATACAATTGGAATAAGGAGAAAGGAAATACTGCAATGACTACGGAAAGATCCATGGAAGCCAGACTGCGACGGGTATTGATCCCCGTTGCCCCTCGCAAGGGATACGCAAGAGTCTTAAAAGAAAAGCTGCTGTCCGGTACGCGGATGCCGGTCGAACTCGCGAAAGCCGATCGCGTGGGTGAAATCGTCACCTTGACGACCCTTGGGCTTGGCGCAGTGGCTACGGTTGCCGCGGTTGCCACAATCGGAGGAATGGTCGCGGGATTTTTTGGATCCGGCGTGCTTCTCCTCGATGCGGCCACCAAGCGAGGCGTGCATCGGAAGGACGCGAAGCCGCAAGCCGCCTGATAAAACTACTCATCAACCACGGACCATGTCTGGTTCGCGTTCAAAAGAATAAAAAAACCTCCGAGATTTTCTCGGAGGTTTTTTTATTCAGGCCACGCGCCAGCGCGGTGTCTGGCCGCGCAGCACGGTCAGGATCTCCTCGGCGATATCCCTGGCCGCGCGTTCCTGCGCCTCGCCTGTCTGGGCGGCGATGTGCGGTGTGCAGACGACTTTGGGATGCTTGACCAGCGGGGAATCGACGACCGGTTCCACCGCGAAGACGTCCAGCGCTGCTCCGGCGATCTGGCCAGATTCTAGCGCGGCAAGCAGAGCGGCTTCATCGATGATGTTGCCGCGCGCCGTGCAGACAATATACGCGCCCCGTTTCATCTGAGCCAACCGCTCGGCGTTGATCAATCCGCGGGTTTCCGGTGTCAGGGGAACGTGCAGGGTCAGCACGTCGGCCCGGTTGAGGAGGTCCTTCAACTCGGCGGGCTGGGCGCCGCGTTTTGCAATTTCATCGGCCGGGATCAAAGGGTCGTATCCCAGGCAGGTCATGCCGAACCCGGTCGCCCGGGCAACCACGTGGCCTCCGATCCGGCCCATTCCGATGACGCCCAGGGTCTTTCCGTACAATTCGAAGCCTTCCAGTTTTTTCTTCAGCCACTCGCCGCGCCGAAGCCCCGCATCGGCCATCGGCACCTGGCGGGCCAGGGAAAGCAGCAGGGCAAACGTATGCTCCGCAACCGCGACACTCGTGGATTGGGGGGCGTTGACCACCACAACGCCCTTCTCCTTGGCCGCTTTCAAATCGATGTTGTCCACGCCCACGCCCGCCCGGCCGACCACCTTCAGATTGGACGCGGCTTTGAAGACATCCGCTGTGACCTTGGTCCGCCCGCGGACAATTAATGCGTTGACGGTTCCCACAGCCTTGAGCAGATCATCGGCCGAGATAACGGGTTGGTTTTGGACATTGGCGGCTTTCTCCATGATGGCGATGGCGGAATCCTGCAATCCATCGGTGATCAAAATCGTCCAGGAAGGAGTGTTGGTTTTGTCGGACATTCGAAACCTCCGGGGGGCACCGGCGGATCGCCGGAAAGATTAGATTGAGATTTTAATCACAAACTGTTTTCTTGTCGAGGGTGTTTTTGGCCGGGCCAGGAAAATGCGGGATTTACCCCTTTTTCTTCGTTTCCGCGGTGGATTTATCCAGGAGTGCTTCCATGGCCTTGGCGGCCCGTTTGATGATTTCGATTAATTCCTGCTGGTCGGGGGGAAGCGGTGTGGAAGGCGGCCGGGAGATCATCTGCAAAGCCATCAGAATCACGCCAAGATGCATCCGCAAATCGTGGTCGTGCGTGGGGGTGCGCCGGCGTGAAGTCATTTCTCATCATCCCGTTGCCGCAAGTGCGGATAGAGGATGACCTCCCGAATCGTGGATTGGTTGGTCAGGAGCATCGCCAGGCGGTCGACGCCCATGCCGAAACCACCGTTGGGAGGCATCCCATAGCGCATGGCGTTCAGGTAGTCCTCATCCATGGGATGGCGGTCTTCCTCGTCCTCCGAATATGTCCGACCCATCTCCAGGAATCGCTGCTCCTGGTCGAGCGGATCGTTCAGCTCGGAGAATGCGTTGCACAGCTCCATCCCGGCGACAAACCCTTCAAACCGTTCCACCGTTTGCGGTTCGCCGGGCTTGCCTTTCGCGAGCGGCGAGATATCCCGCGGATAGTCGAAGAGGAACGTCGGTTGGACGATATTGGGTTCGATGAAATGGGAAAGCAGGCTCTCGATTAATTTCCCGCGGTGGGTCTCGGCTTTGGGGGCAAGCCCTCGGGCGCGCATGGCGGACGCCAGTGTATCGGCCGTCGGATGCGCGTCGATGTCGATCGTGCTGGCTTCCAGGATGGCATCCCGCAGGCTGATCCTGGACCAAGGGGGAGTCAGATCGATGGTATGCCCGCGAAAATTAATCTGCCGCGTTCCCAGAACTTCTTCCGCGACGCTGGAAACCATTTCCTCCGCGAGTTCCATGATCTGACGAAAATCCGCGTAGGCCATGTAGAATTCCAACTGCGTGAATTCCGGATTGTGCTTGAAGGAGACGCCCTCGTTCCGGAAATCCCTGCCGATTTCATACACCCGCTCGTACCCGCCCACCAGCAGCCGTTTGAGATAGAGTTCGAAGGATATCCGCAGGTAAAGGTCCTGATGCAGTTGATGGTGGTGGGTGATAAACGGCTTGGCCGCCGCGCCGCCGTAGACCGCCTGCAGGATGGGCGTTTCCACTTCGAGAAACCCGCGCGAATCCAGAAACCGCCGAAGCGAAGCGATCATCCGCGCCCGCGTCTGAAAAATTTTACGGACATCGGAATTCACCGCCAGGTCCGCATACCGCTGACGGTAACGCGCTTCCGGGTTGTCAAAGGCGGAGTGCACCACGCGCTGGCCGTCGACCACGGTTTCCTTGGAAGCGGGCAGGGGCGTGACGGCCTTCGCCAGCATGATGATTTTTTCGACTTGCAGCGTGATTTCCCCGGTGCGGGTGCGGAACAGGATGCCGCCGGCCTGGAGGATGTCACCCAGATCGAACAGGTCGCGGAACTGATCGAGGATCTCCTTGCCCAGGAGATCCGCTTTCAGCAGCAATTGGATCTGCCCGTCGCCGTCTTCGATATGGGCGAAAATGGCTTTGCCCATCGACCGGATCGACCGCAGACGGCCGGTCAGGGTGGCGGAAACCGCCGCCCCTTCGACGGCCTGCTCGAAAGCCTGGCGCGCCTGGGCGCTGGTGTGAGTCCGCTCGGCATGCGCCGGGTACGGATCCAACCCCGCATCGCGCAGGCGTTGAACCTTCTGTTGGCGGTTCTTTTCGAGCTCGCTAAGTTCACGCATGAATGGATTGCACGGAAAGCGGAGGTTTCCCCTCCTCGAGCCGTGCCGTGGGAGGATTTTATTTCACGGAAAGCACGCGAAACGTCAGGATGCCGGCCGGCGCGGTGACCCGGACTTCATCCCCCGATTTGCGGCCCAGGAGCGCCTGGCCGAGCGGGGATTGATTGGAGATCCGGCCCTCTTTGGGGTTCGCCTCCGCCGCCCCGACGATGACATAGTGTTCGGGCGGATTGCTGGCTTCCTGGATGGTGACTTTGCTGCCGACCCGGACGACGTCCTGCGGTCCGCCTTCTTCGATGATGATGGCGTTCGAGAGCATTGTTTCCAGGGTGAGAATGCGGCCTTCGACGAAGGCCTGTTCGTTTTTGGCGCTTTCATATTCCGCGTTCTCGATCAGCTCGCCGCCTTCCATGGCATCGTGCAGGCGTTCGGCGACTTCCGCGCGGCGTTTGGTGCGGAGGAGCTCCAGCTCCTCCTCCAATTTCTTATACCCGTCCTTGGTGAGAAAAACAGGTTGATCAGTCATGCGTCATTCCTTCTCCGACCGACAGTGATAGGGCGGGACAAATCCCTCTTTGCCCGCCCCATGCTTTCCATTTCCGTCCGAAAGGATTGGTTGAATGACAACCGCGCATCCCGAAAGGATTGCGGATCGCAGGATCGGGGACAATGCCATCCAACGCCAAAAATCATAGCATATTCCCCCTGCCTTGACAAGAAAGAAGCAGGCATCCATATGGATTTTTTTCACGTGCGTTCTCTTTGGAGGCCGATGGCACTAGGGTATACTATGAACATGAAGCGGAAACATTTTCTTCTAAGCATCCTTTTCCTCGCGCTGGCGGCGCCGTCCATGGCATTCGGAAAATCCTATCAGGGCGGCGTGTCGCAAGACGTCTTGAATGTTTTCAACCGGATGACGCCGGAGGAAAAAATCGGCCAGTTGTTCATGGTCACATTCCAGGGAAAAGATATTTCGTCGACATCCGACATCTATCAACTGATCTCCACCTACCAAATCGGCGGCATCCTTCTCAAAAGGGAGAACGGCAACTGGCGGAGCGGGGAGGGGGAAGCGGCGGCCGTCCTCGCCTTAAGTAACGGATTGCAGCGGATCGAGGCGGACAGCGTCGCCCTGGAAGGGACGAACACCGGGACGGAGTACATCCCGTTGTTCCTTTCGATCCCCGGCGGAGGGGATGGATACCCGAACTCACAGCTGGTGACCGAACTTACGGATATTACATCGGAAATGAGTATCGGAGCCACTTGGCAGCCTTCCTTTGCCCGGGCGACGGGGAACATCATCGGCCAGGAATTGTCGCTTTTAGGCATCAATATGTACATCGGCCCGTCGCTGGACGTGCTGGAACTCCCCAATCCGGGCACCACCGGAGATCTCGGCGCGGGAACTTTCGGCGGGGATCCCTTCTGGGTCGGGAAAATGGGGCAGGCATACATTTTGGGGATCCAGGAAGGCAGCGGGCAGAAGGTGGCTGTGATTGCCACTCACTTTCCCGGCATCGGCGCCTCGGATCGCAGTCCGGAAGAGGAAGTTGCCACCATCCGTAAAGCCCTGCAGGATTTACAGTTGATCGACCTGGCTCCGTTTGCCAAGGTGGCCTCGTCGGCTCCCGGCATCCTGGGGATAGCGGACGGGTTCATGGTCTCGCACATCCGCTACCAGGGATTGCAGGGAAACATCCGGACCAGCACACGTCCGGTAAGCCTGGACCCGCAGGCCTTGAGTTTGGTGATGGCCCTGCCTGAATTCACCGCCTGGCGGGAGGGCGGCGGGATCACAGTGAGCAGTTCCCTGGGCGCGCAATCCATGCGTAAGTTTTACGAAGCCACTGGCCAAACCTACTCGAACAAGGGCGTGGCCTTAAACGCTTTCCTGGCAGGGAACGATATCCTCCAGATCTCCAATTTCGCCAGTCTCGAAGGCCAGACGGAACTGCAGGCCACGACCGAGACGATTAAATATCTCCAGCAATACTATAAAGTCGACACGGAATTCGCCGGAAAGGTCGATCAAGCGGTGCTGAGAATCCTGTCCCTGAAAAACCGGTTGTATCCGGATTTTTCAATCCAATCCGTTCTCAGGCCCGAGGCTTCCCTGGCGAACCTGAAATCGGATAAAGGAATCCCTTCCGACATATGCAAAGTGGGAGCCACCCTGATCAGCCCCAATCCTGAATCGACGGGCGGAACGGCGATGGAACCGCCCACTTCGACGGACCGGGTGGTGGTGTTGACGGATTCCCGTACGGTAACCCCCTGTCCGTCGTGCGCGACGGAATTGGATATCTCGCCGAATATCTTTGCGGACACGATCCTCAGGCTGTACGGTCCCGGCGCGTCCGGATTAATTTCCCCGACGCGCTTCCAATCGTATTCATTTAAAGATTTATACGGGTATTTGCAGGGTGTGGAACTGCCGGATTTGGAAATTGCGCTGACAAACTCGTCGGTGATCGTAGCGTTGATCCGGACCCCATCCCCGAATACGCCCGAATCCTACGCGTTCCAAAAACTGCTGGCGGAGCGCGCGGCGCTGATCGGCAACAAGAAAATTTTCGTGTTCGCTTTGGGCGCGCCGTATTACCTGGATTCGACGGAGATCAGCAAGATCGACGCCTATTACGCTCTGTATTCCAAGCATCCCAGCTGTATCGAAGTCGGGGCGCGGATCCTCCTCGGGGATATCACTCCCGTGGGCGCGTCCCCGGTCAATATCAAGGGGATTGGCTACAATCTTCTGACAGTCCTTTCGCCGGACCCCGACCAGATGATCCAGATTTCCGTTGGCCTGTACGGCGCACCGACGGCATCCGCCACTCCGACCGGAGCCGCCACGCAGACGCAAACCGTATCCCCGACTCCGATAGGCTTTTCGTTGGGAGACCATATCACCTTCATCGCCGGGCCGATTCTGGATCAGAATCAGCATGTCGTCCCGGATGGAACCGGCCTGACCTTTCAAATCGATTTTCCGGAGGAGGATCTGCGCCAGTATCTGGATACCAATATCGTAAACGGTATGGCGCAAGTGGATTACGTGCTCAAGAAGCAGGGGGTAATGCAGGTCACCGCCTTCAGCGAACCGGCGAAGAATTCGACGATTCTCCAGTTGGCCGTCGGGGAGGAACCGGGTTTTGTCACCGCTGTCACGCCAACCGAGAACCTGGAAGCAACTCCGTCTCTGACCATAACTCCGACCAATACGGGGACGGTCACCGGAAATGGTGGGAAGGACCGTGCCGGATGGGATACCCTGGTCATACTGCTTCTGATGTTCGGCGTTTTTTCCGCCGCCATTATCGTACTAAGCAACTATCCCGCCTGGAGTGCATACCGCTGGAGGATCCTCCTGGGATTTCTCGTCGGCGGTCTGGCCGGATACGATTTTGTCGTCATTGGATTAACGAGAGCGGACGGATTGGCGGGGTGGGGCGGGCGGTGGATCAGCGTGGTAGCCGGGTTGATCGGCGGAATTCTGGGAGCCGTTTTGGGCTGGGGATCGCTGCGCTGGAAGCGGGAATGATCCCGGATCAGGGAAGCAGACTGGTGAGCACCGCCAGGAGTAAAAGAGACAAACCGATCACCGCCAGCACCCTGTCGGGCTGAGTCAATGGGACGGCCGCTTTCGCCAGGGATTTGATGTATCGGGCTGTGTGACCAGCGGAAGTGGGGGGCGGGTTATCCCCGAACAAGGCTTCCCGAAAATCATTAATCGTGGCCGGACGGTCATCCGGATGCAAAGCCATCGCCCAGAGAACGGTCCGTTCGATTTCAGGTCTGACCTTGGGATTTTGGTGCCGGAGCGGGATAAGGGAATCCGGATTCAAGAACCGTTGCTTCGCTTCCGGCGGCGCCTGGCCCGCCAGCAGATGGTACAACGTGCATCCCATGGCATAGATATCGCTGCGGATATCCGTATGGCCCGTATCTCCTCCGTACTGTTCCAAGGGCGTATACAAAGCCGTGCCGCGGCCCTGCATCACTGTGATTGTCATCTCGTCCGGGACCATGACTTTCACCAGCCCGAAGTCGACCAGTTTGATTAATCCGTTGGGCGTCACGCGGATGTTTCCGGGTTTGATATCCCGGTGAAGGATGGGAGGATCCTGGTTGTGCAGATACTCCAGGGCGTCGCATAATTGGGCGGTCCAGCTGAGGATTTCCTCCTCGGGGATAAAATTTCCGAGTTGGTGGGCGTCTTCCACCAGACTGCGCAAATCCTGGCCGGGAATGAAATCCATCACCAAGTAATCGCGATTGCCGGAAGAGAAGAAATCTGATACTTTAGGAAGGTTTGGGTGGTCCAGGCGGGCAAGAATGCTGGCTTCCCGGTAGAATTGTTCGCGGGCTTCCTGTTGAAGTTTCTCCGGCAGGCCGGGATCCTGTTCCACTTCCTTAATCGCGCATTTCCTTCCGGAAAGGCGCTCGTCGTCGGCAAGGTAGATGGCTCCCATCCCGCCGTGTCCGATGACGGACAGTACGCGATACCGGTTTTTCAGCAGGTGGCTTTCGCTTAACAGCTTGGGCATAGGATGGCCGGAATTTCAATTCCTCCGGCCGGCAACCATCGCCACCGGAAGGGAGGAAATCGAAACCCTGTCGGTTTTTCGCTGCATGTGGGCATAGAGAAAGGCCCCGGCGTCACGCAGGCGATAAAATAATTATAACCTATGGAATCCAAAGAAGAATCCCCGGTTCTTATCGGCCAATCCGGCCCGGTGCTAGGAATGCGCTGGAGTATCCCTCCGGCAGGCGTCACGCTGGGACGCGAGAACGATTGCGAGGTGGTCATCGCGGACCGCCAGGTTTCGCGCAGACACGCCAAACTCGACCGCCGCGCCGGAAAAACGTACATCCAGGATCTGGCCAGTAAGAACGGCACGTGCGTCAATGGCGTTCCCGTCAAAGACGAAGTGGAAATCAAAGACGGAGACCTGATCCAGATCGCGCTGGCCGCCGGATTCTTGTACGTGGCGTCGGATTCCACGATGCCGCTTGACTCCGACGGTGTGTCTCCGCGCCAGGGCCGGATCCGGTTGAACCCGGTCGAGCATTCCGTTTCCGTCAACGACCGCCTGATTGACCCGCCGCTGTCGATCCATCAATACCGGTTTCTGGAAATGCTTGTCCTGCGGAGCGGGGGGCTGGTGACGCGGGAGGATGTGATCGGGACAGTCTGGCCGGGGGAAGAGACCGAAGGGATTACCGATCAAGCAATCGACGCGTTGGTCCGGCGGCTGCGGGACCGCTTGAAGGAGGTCGATTTGGACCGGGAATATATTCTTACTATCCGCGGTCACGGCTTCCGTTTGGACACCAATGTGTGACCGAGTCCAAATTCACGCCTACGGGTTGGGAGCGGATTAACCGCAGAAGGCGCAGGTTTTTCCGGGTCTTCTCAAGGAGCGGGAGGTCGAATATAATGTCCGCTTCCGGGGCGTAGCGCAGCTCGGCTAGCGCACCTGCATGGGGTGCAGGGGGTCGGAGGTTCAAATCCTCTCGCCCCGACTTACAGCGACCAAAACTTTGGTCGCTTTTTTCATCCATCCGGGGGAGTACGTAGTCGAACTGGACCACCGTTGATCTCTGCATCCGAACCGGGCCTGCTTTATAATCCAAGCAGTTCGTTCCGCTTTGGTTTTTGCGAGGCATCGGAGGGAATGCAGCCTGCGGATGCAGCGTTGGAGAAAAAAATGAAAAAGCCCACATCGGTGAAAGGTACGCGTGATTATTACCCGGCGGAAATGGCATTCCGCAACTGGCTGTATGCCCAGGCGCGGAGCGTCTCGCGCAAATTCGGATACCAGGAATTCGAGGCGCCCTGTCTGGAAACGTTGGATCTCTACGTCGCCAAGTCCGGAGAGGAATTGGTCAAGGAACAGTCATTTGTATTCAAAGACCGGGGCGGTGATGAGATTACCCTGCGGCCGGAGTTGACCCCGTCGCTGGCAAGGATGGTTGCGAACCGGATCGGGCAGCTTACGTTCCCCGTCCGTTGGTGGTCGTTTGGGCCGTTCTGGCGATACGAGCGGCCGCAAAAAGGCCGGACGCGGGAATTCTTCCAGTGGAACCTCGATTTGATCGGAGTGGATAATCCTCAGGCGGATGCCGAAATTGCAGCCGTCATCTGTGAATTCTTTCGGGCGCTGGGGTTAACCCCGCGGGAGGTAAAACTTCAAGTCAATGACCGCCGGGTGATGGAAAGCGCATTGTCGGCGTTGGGTATCCGCGAAGAGGGTAGAGTGAGCGTATTCCGGCTTATCGATAAGAAAGAGAAAATGGATTTGTCCGCCTGGCAGAGCTATGCGGCGGAAACAGGATTGAATTCCGAACAAATTCGCGGATTACTGGAGATCCTTGAAAACCGGGAATTGTGGAAACAATCCGCCGAACTGACGGCCTTCTTTGACGCGGCCGCTTCCTTCGGCATTCAGGACTATTTGGAATACAATCCCGCGATCATCCGGGGATTGGACTACTACACGGGGACCGTTTTCGAGGCGTGGGATACCGGCGGAGAATTTCGCGCCATCCTGGGCGGCGGCCGCTACGATAACCTGGTGGCGGAAGTCGGCGGAGACCCGGTGCCCGGCGTGGGTTTCGCCATGGGGGATCTTGTCATCTCTTTGGTCTTAAAAAAGTTCGGGAAGGAACCCGCGCTGCGTGTTGCGCCGGCGGACGTTCTCGTAACTACTTTTTCCCCGCAGGAGACCCAAGCATCGATGAAGATAGCGCAAGCCTTGCGAACTGCGGGCATCTCGGTGGAATGGTATCCGTCGACGGATCGTCTGCCCAAGCAATTAAAATATGCAGATGCGCTTGGGATCCCTCTGGCGGTGATCGCGGGCCCGGACGAGGTTCGCGAGGGGAAGGCGACCTTGAAGGATCTGGCGAAGCGCGAGCAGGTGACGGTGAATACCGGCGATCTGGAGCAAGAGATCCGCAAAAGACTTGCCGGAAGTGGAACCGGATGATAGAATTTCGCGCCTCGTGGTGGCTGTAGCTCAATTGGCAGAGCGCTGGACTGTGGATCCAGCTGTTGCGGGTTCAATCCCCGTCAGCCACCCCATTTTTTTCAGAGCAGACTGGATAATCAGATGGTCTTTTTTTTACGGATTGCACCGAGGAAAACTGATGTCGCTGAAAAGTCCTTGACATGATTGGGTGTAAATTAATCCTGATTGGCTGCAATTGTTAGTGGGTTTACATAAGGCGATGCTTGGTGAATTTGGTTATCGATTGTTTTGGCGTATAAAGTGATGTACCTTCCCATTTTAGATTTGATCGTCTGTTGTGGGCGAAGGAAATTGGAATCTGTGTACCAAATGACTATGATGCGAGCAGCTGGAAGTTCGGGCATCGCCGGAATCCTATCACGATAACAGGGGCGGCAGACTCCCGACACGAATGACCCCGTCCCTGGTAGCGATAAGGAAGATCTTTTCGGTAGAGTATAAATCGGAAAACGGTTCAGCCTCCTGCGATCAGCGCTCGCAGTGGATGCGCAGGTCGATCCAACCTGGCCGAGTCGGGTGATGGGCGACCCTGTCCTTTGGGCTCCAGGTAAGGCCAACACAGCCATTTCTTGCGGCTTCCCAGTCCGTCCGGTGCGGAGGACCGCTTGTATTTCCGAACTCGTCTAATGTCCCGGCCAGATCCAGCCCTTCGATCAGGTAGTTCACATGGGCACCGGAGACATAATTGTTTGCGAGCGTGAAGGTAGTGCCGGCGGACACATAAGCCCATATCTGGCAATCTGCGCCGACGATGCAGTAGGTGCCGTTCGGCTGCGCGGGCTCGGAAGTACACAGGTTGGGATTCCCGATGAGGGCGGGGTCCATGACATTTCTCCGACATCCACCACCCCACATATGCGGTCCGATGTCGATGCCGGCGTGGATACCACCGCAGGTGGTATCACCTTCATTGATGACCGAATTGTTGACCACTTGACCGTTCGAGATGTTCCCAAAAGTCACGGGGCCAATCATGATGCCGGAAAACATACCGTGGTTCCCCGGCGTGGCTCGCACCGTGTTACCGGCGATGACCGTCTCCTTGCCGCCAAAGTGGGTAATCCCGATATCCGAGGCATCGAGGATCGTATTTCCGATAACGAGGTGCCCGGGACCGTTCAGGGTAATCCCGTCCGCCCACGCGCCTGATGGTTCGTCCGCGTCGACCAGAGAGCACCCGGGCCCGTGAACGTGATCACCGGCTGTATCGATGGTCGTGTTGCGGATGAGACCACCGGCACCACTAAAGCCGAGAGCAGTACCACACTCTGTATTGGTTATGACGACATTATCTACCACCAGGCCGGTGCTCCACCGGGACGGGACACCCTCATAATTTTGTGCGGCGCCCTGCCAGTCCATCTCTCCATTCATGGTGAGCGTGCTTGCGCGGCACCAGGCATCATTGG
>CAZFPL010000003.1:45742-133417 GCA_964521085.1 uncultured Anaerolineales bacterium
CAGTCCATCTCTCCATTCATGGTGAGCGTGCTTGCGCGGCACCAGGCATCATTGGGATTGGAACACTCGGGCAGCCAGGAGCCCCAATTGTCGTTTTGCCCGTTTTCGTTTTCGTCCGATCCGGAACACGTGCGCACATCGCGGCCTCCATCAAGGTTCAGATGACTGAAGGTGATATTATCGATAGCCCAAGGATTGGATATGCGTGAACGGGCAAAGAGATGCACCACGGAGCCCTTCAGGTCTGCGGTGGCCTGCAGGAGTGCGTGGTTCTCGGGCTCGGTGGAGGTAAATGTGAGGTCGCTCTTGGCCGTGGTCGCGATTAGGAAGATGGTTCGATCGATGAGGTAACCCTGGTAGTTCGGGCTTTCGATTCCGGAAGTGAATGTGATGATATCCCCGTCCTTCGCCGCGTCGATGCAGGATTGTATGGCTTGGCTATCAGGATCCCCATCCCATGGATCAGCTCCGCAGGAATCGACATTGATGACATCCGGCATGGGCAAGAGGACGACGGTGACCCGGCGGATGATTTCGGCGCCGTCGCTGCCGTCGGCGATGCGAAAATCGGCTCCATTGTCACGGTTTCCGAAATAGGTCCCGCGTAAGCTAAAAACGGCAGTTTTGAAGCGGAGTGAGTTCGTCTTGATGAATTGGTATGTGTCTTGAAATGTTCCGTTCCCAAAAGGGCCGCCTTTCCCGCTTGCATCATATTGGACCCAGAAGGTATCTGTGCCCTGGTCGAAGTATTCGACCTCGATTCGCGCGCTGTTTGTCGGCTGACCTGCAAGCATCAGGTTGTCATCGATATTGAATTGGATGTAGGAGTCTTGAGTCTGATTTGCATCCTGGGCCGGCAAGGCTTGACCGTTGCCTGTGCGTCGCGCCTTGGACGCAGGACTACCGATAGTTACGAGTTCGGTATCCACATCGCCCCCCGAATCAAGCGAAAGGCCGTTCTCGACGACGTTTTGCCCAAGAGAAATCGTCAATGTTGTTGCGGTCAATAGCGGTCCTGTGGTCGGAGTGGAAGTCGATATGGTTGGAGAAGCGGAAGGGGTGATACTCGGAATGGCTGGAGAAGGGGAGGGGGTACACGTTGCCAATAAAAAGACAAAGAGGAAGGAGAAAGCTTCCTTATTCATGACATCCTCCGCAGGCATACTTTGGTATGGTCCCCGAGGCTTGCATCAGAACCAAAGCCAACTTGCCCATGGGAAGGTCATTAGAAGGGACGCTTGAAGTAAGGGAAAACGGGTGTCCGGGGCACCCTTTTGTAGTGAAGTATAAGTGATCCGAATTCAGTTTATAACGATCTTTTGGAGAGTCAAGCGGTAATTGGAACCACTTCGCCCGCGGCACGAATCACTCGCCCTAGGTGGTGCGAAATCGACGTTCTGGATACATGTTTGTCAGCTGGGATTTGCCAGTCACCCGCTATGTTAAGACTTGTCCTTGATGAGCGCAATCGGCAACATACGCGGACTCAGTTTCAGGTAACGATCGAGAAAATCCTGGACAAAGGCCTGCCGAGGATCTTCAATCCGGGGATGTCGGGGTAATCCGTGTACTTAACTCAACCAAACACTCAAAACCTAGCCTTCATTCCGCGGTTTTTTCTTTTGTATCAATCTTTCCGTTTCGGTTATTCTCGAGAGGTTCGGCTCGGGGGCGTAGATCTGCTTGGTGATGACGGGCGTGGAATGCCCGAGGACGGATTGCACGTCCTCCAGCTGGGCGCCGGCGCGGATAAGCGATTGGGCATGCCAGTGGCGGAACGCATGCGGGGATATAAATTGGGTGGTTTTTTGCCCGTACGCCTGCCGGCCGATCCGGCAGACGATCTCCCAGGCGGTTTTGGGGGATATCTTTGCGCCATATCCTTTGACGGTGGTCCGGAAGAATTGGCTGGTTCCGGTTCTCGGCTTCCCGGCGCGTCCGTGCTGGATAAAAATCCATGGGGAGAGGTCTGATCGTTCTTTCAGATACCGATCGATGGCTTGGACGGCTCCTTCTCCGAGGAAGCAATGCGCCAGTGAACCGGTTTTTTGCATTTGGAGGGCGAAATACCCATCGCGGGATTTCGCGGTCAGGAAATCGCCCCGGGTGAAACGGCATGCATCACCGATCCGCAAGCCGGTGGCCCGGAGAAAATGGATCAACGCTCTGGAGCGGAGGGTTTTCAGCAAGGCGATGCGGTTTTTTTCAAGCGGGAGAGGGAGTGAATCGGCCACCGAGGCCATCCGGTCGCCAAAATCCTCCGGAACGCGGCCAACTCGTGAACTTCCGCCGAAATGCTTCTTTTTGGACTGAATGCGCATAGCCAATCTAGTTTCTTTCTCTGCGTCATTCGAGAAAGTTATCCAACCTTTCATTCTCCAGAAATTCACGGCTCTTCGCAAAGCGCTTTCATATATATTCTGGGTATATTCGGTCATGCCTTTTCCGATAAGCCATACTCCGAACCGGTTGATTATCGAAGGATCAAGGCTGGTGACTTCTTCTTTTAATAGGTGTGCATCCTTGGCATAAATAAGAAATTTCTTCAGCGCGGTTTTATATGTCCGTTTTGTGTTTTTTGACTCGCTGGGAAAATGAAATTCGGAAAAAAAGACATCCACCGCATCGATGATCTTCATGCCTTGTATTATACTCCTTTATACGTAATATAATAACCATTAGCTTACATAATCATATCACGAAAATCCAGCTTTTCAAGATGGGAAAATTCAATTTTCCCCACCGCCCTATCAACAAATGGAAGAATTATTTTCTGTAAAAATGATGAATTTATTACGTTTTGGATAGGAAGGAAAGGAAGAGCGGACTTTATTTATCAGACAATTTTCCATCGTGAATGCATATCCCCACCCCACAGGCAAGCCGCCGCCAGCTGGATGCCATGGGAAAAGCGACTTCAACCGGTGGAATGCCGCTGCCAATGAGGATTGTTTTTTTCGAATCGGACATTTCCACCAGAGCGAAATACCGCATCGACTTGCGAAGGTATATGCACTCCAGGATCTTGAAGCTGGCTTCAGTCCCAAACGACGCCGTGACCAGGGAAGTAACCGCCTCTCTGCGTTCCGGGATGGAGGGAACCCCCAGCAGACCGGTTGCGGAGGTGGACAAATCGATCGGCTCATGGGCGGCCAGCCAGCTGGCACCCGTGAATTGAAGTTCCAGGTCGGGAAGAGACATACCGGCCACCGGATAACAATGCGGCGTTCCGATATCCAAGACGTAGTAGGGCTCTTCCAGCTCGAACCGGAACACATCCGGTTCTCCGGGACCCGGTGAGATGCGCCCGACCGGCATCAACACGAAAGGCCAGGAATCCGTCCCGGGACGGATTCCTCCCTCGCTGTCGACGCCGAATTCAACGATCAAGAACTGGTTGAGTTTCTGTTTGACCGCCTTGATTCCATCGCCCATTTTTCTCTCATGGACTTCGAATTTTGCCTACCGAACGGCTGCCGAACGCCCCATATTATACCTACCCTCTTCCAAAGGCGCGAATGAATGGGGCCGCGGGCGGCGGGATCGGTCCTCCACAGACGGAATACCTTGGAGAAAACCGTGTCCCGCTGTACAATGTCACCGGTTTCACGCTGTTTTTCAGCCCACTATTCCCTCATGAGGAGGAGTCCGGATATGGCACCGAAGTTTAAAGTCGGCATTCTAACCGGCGGAGGAGATGTCCCCGGCCTGAATGTGGCAATCAAAGCAGTAGTTACTCGCGCCCAGGAAAACAATATCGAAGTCGTCGGTCTGCGGCGCGGATGGATGAGTGTGTTGCGCATCAATCCGGACGATCCGGAATCCATCTCGAAATATTCCTTCTCCTTGTCGCCGGAGACCGTGCGCAAAATCGATCGCACCGGCGGAACATTCCTGCACACCTCGCGCACAAATCCGTCGAACGTCAAACCGGCCGACGTGCCAGAGCACGTCCGGACGGAGGATCGGGTCAATAACGCAAAGGGAACCGTCGATTGCACCAAACACGCCCTGCGGGTTTTGGAAGCGCTTGGGCTTGAGGCGGTCATCCCGATCGGCGGCGACGACACGCTTTCTTTTGCCAGCCGGCTGCACCAGGAGGGCTTCCGAGCCGTCGCCATCCCCAAGACCATGGATAATGACGTGTTCGGGACGGATTACTGCATCGGCTTCTCCACCGCCGTCACCCGTTCGGTGGATGCGATCACCAATTTCCGCACGTCGGTGGGTTCGCACGAGCGGCTCGGGGTTGTCGAATTGTTCGGGCGCAACTCCGGGGAGACCTCGCTGTTCGCCGCCTACCTTTCCCATGTCGACCGGGCGATCATCTCCGAAGTCCCGTTTGATATGGACAAACTCTGCAAACTCCTGGTGGCGGACCGCAACGCCTCACCCTCGCATTACGCAATTATGACCATCTCCGAAGGCGCCACCGAGGCCGGTGGAGGCATCCATCAGCGCGGGGAAGAGGACGCCTACGGCCACCAGAAACTCGGCGGAATCGGACATTACACGGCTGAGGAAGTGAAACGCCGCACCGGCGTGAACATCATGTACCAGCAACTCGGCTACATCATGCGCTCGGGCGCGCCCGACGCGCTAGACCGGATGGTGGCCAGCTCCTTCGGCAACCTGGCGCTGGACCAGGTGGCGCTCGGACATACCGGGCGGATGGTCGCCTTGCAACAGGGCATCTACACCACCGTCCCGCTGGATATGATCGTCCAGGGCAAGAAACGGGTCGACGTCTCGGCACTATACGACAAGGACAACTACCGGCCGCGGGTCAGCGACATGCTCGGCAAGCCGATGTTCCTGTACTAGAAATCCAGGCGCCCCGCCCCGGCGGATTCCCATCAGCGGATTTCCGAATGGAGAGTGGACTATGAACCGAATCGACGAGATCCTCAGTTGGTATTCCTCCGATAATCCCGGAGTGCGGACCAACCTATACCGCATCCTGTGCCACGGCAAACTGGCCGGCACAGGCCGGATCCTGATGCTGCCGGCCGACCAGGGGTTCGAACACGGCCCCGGGCGCTCCTTCAGCAACAACCCCGCCGCCTACGATCCGCGGTATCACATCGAACTGGCGATCGAAGCCGGCTGCAACGCCTATGTCGCCCCACTGGGGTTCCTGGAGGCCGTGGCGGCCGATTACGCCGGCCAAATTCCGTTCATTCTGAAACTGAACGGCCGCGATCTGCTGCACAAGGATCCGGACCCGATGTTGGCGCAGTTTGCCACCATCGAAGACGCTCTGCGGCTGGGCTGCACCGCGGTGGGTTTTGCAATTTATCCCGGTACCAACAACCGACGCATCCTCTACGAGGAGTTCCGCGAAGTCGTACGCCAGGCCAAAAGTGTCGGCTTGCCGGTGATTTGCTGGTCGTATCCACGCGGCGCGAACATCCCCAAGGAAGCGGAGACGGCCGCCGACATCACCACCTACGCCGCGCATCTCGCCGCCCAGATGGGCGCCCATATCATCTACCTCAAACTGCCAACCGAACGGATCGAACACGAAGACACGCGCATCCTCTATGAAAAGCACGGCGTAAAACTGGGAACGCTTGAGGACCGCATCCGGCATGTCCTGCAGGGAGCTTTCCAAAGCCGGCGCATCGTGCTGTTTTCAGGCGGACCGCGGGGAGATGTCGACATCATCCTGAATGAGGCGATCGCGATCCGCAACGCCGGCGCCGCCGGCCAGATGATCGGACGCAATGCGTTCCAGCGCTCGCGGGAAGCCGCACTCGATCTCTTTGAGAAATTGATCCGCGTCTACCGAGGCGCCGATTAAACCAATCTCGATATACACCATGACGGGCTCGACGACAGATGGTCGTCGAGCCTGTTGCTTTCTCCGCTGGTATTTCCATGCCAAAATCCAGAAAAAAGCTATTCCTATGCGAAGAAGCCTCCTAAAAGGCGGTTTATCCATGCCTATCGTCTTTCCACTCGGCAAAGTATTGACACACCTAACGACGGTCGTATAATCCGGCTTCGCGCCTGTTACCGGCGGAAATGACACGATCGCCGACCGAAGAAAAATGATTGTTGATCGCAGAACAAAGAGGTGCCTATGGCGGAACCACATCATTCATCCCTGATCGAGAAGACGACGGAATTTTTCCATCGGGAATACCTAAAACAACAGGCGTTGTTCGACGCCCAGCCGGTAATGCTGCAACGATACTTTGAAGCGCAGGCGCGTTCGCTGGCGGAAACACTATTACAGAAGCCCTCCCAGGTCCGATTCTCACTGCCCGACAAAGTTGTGGTGGATCCAAAATCCGGCAGGACGGAATCCATCCCCGTAGGTGAGCGGGAACAAATGGCCGGCGGATTGGTCGACCGGCTGACCCGCACCGATCTGACGGTCGTGCTTCGGGAGCGGTTCAAGGAATTGGAGCAGCTCCCCAAACCGGGGATCGCCTTTGCGGCCGGGGTGATGCGCTATGCCGCCTGCCGGCACATGATCAGCAGCATGCTTCCCGGCGGCCGGAGCGTGAAATATATCGCGCTTGAGGATGAGGAGATCCCATCCGAACCGGATCCTTCTGCGCCGGACGTCGGTTCCGCCATCACCGCAGCCACCGATGCGATTGCAGAGGAAGGCGGCGCGGATAAGAATCGCGGCGTTCTCCAGGTCCCGTTTGTTCCCTACGCGCGCCGGTTTTTCCTCCCGCAATGGATCGCGTTCGACAAGGATGGGAAGCTGTTGGTAGGCGGTGTGGCGGAGGCGGAAGCCAACATCGCATCGATGCAGCATTTTCTGCAGGTCCTGCATACGGCGGTTGGGCTGGCGGCCTATTTTGTGGCCGACGAGGAGTATCAGCGCAAACGCTACGGCATGCTCGGCCAGTTGGTCAACCAAGGCCGCGCGCTGGCGGTATATCAGACGGGCGAAATCATCCAAACGATCAAACGCCGGGCGTCCGCCGGGGATCTGAACCGCGGCCTCTCAATCTCCCTGCCCTATTTCGACGACCAAAGCCTGAAGTTGAAGGAATACCCGTTCGAAGTCATTCCGGCCGGGAGGATCATGTTCGTTCCGGCGTTCGTTGTCCGGGCGACGCAGGAAGAATCCGTCAAGGTTGCCCAGGATACCCGGCTGAGTATCTCGACGCGGAACCACATCCTCGCCGAGCTGTGCATGCTGGAGCAGGCTTTTCAGTCTTCTAAAAAATAATCGGAAATGGCAGCAAGTTTCCGGTTGCCGCTATAAATCAGGTCATCCATCCTATGATATCTGTTTTACTCCTGATCGCGTTCGTGTACATTGCTTATCGCCTCTCCCCGCGTGAGCGGCAGGAAGAGACGCATATTCACGGCGCCGGACAAATCGGGCTGCTTGCGGCGGTGGCACTCTTCGGCGTGGATTATTTCACCTCGTACTATTACGCCACGGGCGAGCTTATGGGCGCGTTGCATCCCTACGGTTTGCAGCAATACAGTTATATCGCTGTTGCGGTGATCGCCGTTGCCAACATCGTCTTTGGTCTTCTCTACATGTATTCGCTCGGTGTTTTCAACGAAGGCGGCGGCGCCTACACGGCTTCGATGCGTTACCTCTTCCCAACCATGAGCCTGGTGGTGGCTGTGGTCCTCATCCAGGATTATGTTTTCACCATCGTTGTGTCCTCTCTCTCCGGCGTGGGCCAATTGCTTTCCGTTCTGCAGGCGACCGGCATCGACTGGATCTGGCATTTCGTCATCGGCGCAATCCTGGTAACATCGATGTGGTACTTGACCATCCGCGGCCGGGGAGAATCCGCGTGGGTTACATTCTTTCTGCTTGCCTTATTCGTGTTTCTGACCGTTACAATGTTTGCCGGATTATTCGCCGCGGATCTACGCGGAGTTCCCGCTGTGCCCGCGGCGTTGAATCCTGAACCTGTCACTCTTTTACAGGCGCTGTACCATATGCTGACCGCTTCGATGAAGGGCTTGGTTGCCCTCTCGGGGTTGGAAGCCATGTCGAACGGGATTCAATTTGTCATGAATAAAGATGTCAGCCTGGTTACGTGGGGCAAAAAGCATCTGCCCAAGTTGAAAGGCTTGTGGCAATTTTATTCCGGCAAGTCCGGAATCGGGCGCTTTGTTCAAACATCGTTTCTTTTCTATGGCGGGATTACCACCTTCTTCCTGGCGTTTTTTGCTCTCCGGTTTAATGTTTTTGATAATACACTTGGCCGCACGCTGGTCGGGAACCTCGCGTTCATTGGGTTCCAACAGATTCCCGGATTCGATATTCTCGGCGGATCTCTTTTGTTCTGGATTTACCAACTCCTGGCTATCGCACTTTTAGCTTCCGCGTCGATGACCGCCTTTCAGGACCTGCAAGCCACAGAATGGCGGGACGTGGCGATCGGAGAACTGCCTGAAATCATCGTCTACCGGAATAGACAAGGCACTTTCACCCGATCGGTGACCGTGGCGTTTGTTGTGACTCTCCTGATTATGTTCATCATCCGGGCAAATCAATCCCTGGCGGTCCCGTATTACGGGATCGGGGTATTCATGCCCATCATGGCCATGGGGTTTTCGATCCGCCGGCACATTCTCCGGACTTTTACCGGACGAAAACGCTACTGGGGCGCATTGGGAGCCGGTTTCGCAGGAACGCTTTCCGGTTTTGTGTTCATCGGTCAAATCGTCGGCAAGTGGGAGGAAGGTGGTTGGGTTGTGCTCATCACCTTTTCTCTGCTCGTTTTGGCCGCGCATCTTATGCTAATCTCTCCAGCCGGCGCCCGCCCTCCGGCGCAAATCCACCGCATTGTCCGGGAAAAGGCAAGAATCCAGGGTTCCATGGCCTCGATTGTCGAGTGGCAATCCCTTCGGATGCAGGAATACCGGTATCACATCCTGATTGCCATTAGCCGGTTCTTTGAATTGTTTGGTGTCCGGCGTCCAGTTCGATTCGAAGCCCCGGCCTCCGCGGGGGACTACAATGAGGCCGTGCATGTTGATCATCCCGAAGCACCCTCGCTCCTCCAACAGTATCTTGATAGCAAACCCCCGCCGGAACCGGAAGCGGGCGGACGTCCCAAAGAAACCGCAGGCCCGGATGACGATGCGTAAAGCACCGCGCCTCCCTCTGCGGCGCCAATTCCCGTCAATCCGGCGGCTGCCCCGGCCGTCGTAACGGCCCCTATGCCCTCGGCGCCTATTTTTTCTCTCCGCCCGAATGATGTATATGCCGCATTGGAAACCGGTCTGAAGGGTCTATCCGCCGCGGAAGCCCAATCCCGGCTCTCTCTATACGGCCCCAATCGTCTGCACGTCGTAAAACCGGTATCCCTCGAATACCAGCGGCTGTTGGCTCAGATCTCGCACCCGATGGCGATTCTGCTCTGGGTTGCCGGATTGATCGCCATCATCGGCGGGCGGCCGGTATTGGGGCTCGCCATTTGGGTGGTGGTCCTGGTCAACGCGGTTTTTTCGTTTTGGCAGGAATATCGCGCGGAACGGGCTATCTCTTCCCTGGAGAAATTGCTTCCGGATTATGCGCGGATCCTCCGCGAGGGTTTGGAATCCAGCTTGCCGACTGCGGATATCGTCCCGGGCGACGTTTTGGTCCTGGCCGAAGGCGATAACATCCCCGCCGATGCGCGTGTGGTGGAGGAATTTGGCTTACGGGTAAACAACGCCACATTGACCGGTGAGGCGCTGCCCGCCCGAAAATCCGCCGATGCTTCCGCCCGCCCGGAACTCACCGAAGTGGAAATGCCGAACCTGGTTTTTGCCGGCACCTCCGTGACGTCCGGAACCGCCCGGGCCGTCGTTTATTCCACGGGTTCGCTCACACAGTTCGGCCGCATCGCCCGGCTGACGCAGGAGACGCCAATCGGGCAGAGCCGGCTGCAAAAGGAACTGAACCGGATTACCCGATTATTTACCCTGGCGGCTTTGGGAATCGGAGCCCTCTCCTTTTCCTGGGGCGTATGGCAGGAAGGAATACCCTGGTTAAGCGCTTTCCTTCTGGCGATCGGGATCATCGTCGCAGTCATTCCGGAAGGATTGGTGCCCACGTTGACCCTTTCCCTGGCGATTGCCGTCCAGCGTCTGGCCCGCCGTGGCGTCCTGGTTAAGAGCCTGGCGATGATGGACACCATCGGAACCACGTCCGTCATTTGCACGGATAAGAGCGGCACGCTGACCCAGAATCAGATGACGGTCCGCGAATTATGGGTGGGAGACCGGCGCTACCGGGTCTCCGGCTCCGGGTATGAACCAAAGGGCGATTTTTCTCCCGCCCCCTCCGGGGCGGTGAAGGACGATATGAAAATCCTCCTGACCGCGTCGGCCCTGTGCAACAACTCCCGCCTTCTGCCCCCTGCGCCGGAACGGCAGAAATGGTCATACCTCGGTGATCAAACCGAAGCGGCGCTGCGGGTTTTGGCTTTGAAAGCGGGAGTGGATGAAACCGAAGAGGGGAAAATCCAACCGCGGATTCATGAGCTTCCGTTTGACGCCCGCCGGAAACGGATGAGTACGATTCACCGCCGCGGCGATGAAGAGATTGCGTTCGTAAAAGGCGCCCCGCGCGAAGTGCTCCATTTGTGCACGCAGATCCGGATCAACGGCGAAACCTTGCCGCTGGATCAGGAAATTCGCACCCGGATTCTGGCCGCCAACGACGGCTACGCCCGCAACGCCCTCCGCGTGCTGGCGCTCGCCTATCGCATCCTGCCCACCCGTACGGGAGCCGGCGCGGATTACTCATCGGATTCAGTCGAGCGGGATTTGGTGTTCCTGGGATTGACGGCGATGATGGATCCGCCGCGCCCCGAAGTGGCCGAGGCCATCGAGCGCTGCAAGAAGGCCAGCATCCGGCTGGTGATGATCACCGGGGATTACGGTCTGACCGCGGATTCGCTTGCGCGCCGCATCGGAATGCTCACCACGGATAATCCCCGCATCCTCACCGGGGCGGAGTTGGACCAATTAAGCGACGCCCAATTGCAGGTGCTCCTCCGGGAGGAAGTGATCTTTGCGCGGATGGCGCCGGAACACAAATTGCGTTTGGTATCGGCGTTCCAGGAGCGGGGAGACGTGGTGGCGGTCATCGGCGACGGGGTGAACGATGCCCCCGCCCTGCGCAAGGCGGATATCGGGGTGGCCATGGGGATCATCGGCACGGACGTTGCGCGCGAAGCGGCGGATATCATCCTCACCGATGATAATTTCGGCGCCGTAGCCAGTGCCATCGAAGAAGGCCGGACCGTATTCGACAATCTGCGCAAGTTCTCCACATACATCTTCTCCAGCAACATCCCGGAGATGATCCCGCTGGTCCTCTCGGCCTTATTTGACATCCCGATGGCGCTGACCGTCACCCAGATACTGGCGATCGATCTTGGGACCGATCTCCTTCCGGCGCTGGCGCTTGGCAGCGAACGTCCGGAGCCGGACGTGATGGCGCGCCCGCCCAGAAAAAAGAACCAACCCCTGCTGGATCGAACCGTCGCCGCGCGAAGCTTGTGGGTCGGTTTCCTCGAGACCGTGCTGTGCTATGCCGGGTTCTTTTTCGTGTATTATTGGATGGATCCGGCCGGTTGGCGGCAACTGCTGCAACCGATCTGGCTCCCGTTCAAGGAATTGCTCGAGACGGCGTCGGGCCGGACGTACGTTTTGGCATCGACGGTTTACCTTGCCGGCGTGGTCACTTGCCAAATCGGCAACGCGTTTGCCTGCCGAACAAGCCGCGAACGGGTCGGCCATCTGGGGTACCTGAGCAACCGGGGTCTCCTGTTAAGTGTGGCGTTGGCCATCGGGATGATCCTTGGGTTGATATACATTCCGTTCTTGAATGACCTGTTTGAACTCCTGCCGATCCCGGCGGAATTCTGGTTTTTCTTGGCCCTCTTTGCGCCGGCGATCTATCTTTTCGAGAAAATCCGCAAGGGTCTGATCCGCCGCGGAATTTTCACCCGGAGCCGGGAGATCATTTTCCCCTCCGGACCGGCGGGCGAATAATTCGTATCGCCGCGAGGCAATGGAAAGGACAGTCCGATGAAGACTATTATCATGGGATGCGGGCGAGTGGGCGCGGAAGTCAGCCGGTTGATGTCGCAGGAAGGCCATGACGTCACCGTCATCGATTGCGACGAAAGCATCCGGGAAAAGTTGGGGCCGGATTTTCGCGGAAAGATCGTCATCGGCGTGGGATTCTACCGGGACGTGCTGATCCGGGCGGGAATCGAACATGCGGACGCATTCGCCGCCACCAGCGATTCCGACAATGCCAACATCGTGGCGGCGCGGATCGCGCGGAATATTTTCCACGTGCCGCGAGTCGTCGCCCGGCTGTATGATCCCCAGCGCGCGGAGATTTACCGCCGGCTGGGGCTGAGCACCATCTCCTCCACCGCCTGGGGCGCCGAACGGATCCGGGAAGTGCTCACCCATGCCGATTTGGATGCCCGCCTGGCTTTTGGCAGCGGCGAGGTCGCTTTGCACACCTCTGAAGCCACACCGGCGATGATCGGCCGGACCGTCAACGCCATCGTCGTCCCGGGAGAAATTTCCGTTGTCGCCATCACCCGCCAGGACAAGGCGTTCATTCCGGTCCTTGGGACGGAAATCCGCGCGGGGGATTTAATCCATTATGCCGTATCAGCCGCATCCATGGACCGGTTTGAGCAGCTTCTAGGGATCGGAGAAGGAGGGCAGCGATGAACGTCATCATCGTCGGAGGTGGAAAGGTCGGGTCTCATCTGGCGGAAATCCTCCTGCAGGGCGGACACACCGTCCGGGTCGTGGACGACCGTCCGGAAATCATCGAACGGCTTCACAAAGAGCTGCCGGAAGGAACCGTCGTATTCGGGGAAATGAGTTCACCCGCCACGCTCGAACAGGCGGGTATCGCCAAGGCCGGCGTGCTGGCGGCCGTGACCGACAAGGACGAAGCCAACTTGGTGATCACCACCCTGGCGAAATTCGAGTTCCGCGTGCCGCGGGTGATCTCACGGGTGAACAACCCCAAGAACGGATGGCTGTTCACGCCGGAGATGGGGGTGGATGTGGCCATCAGTCAGGCCGATATGATGGCCCGCCTGATCGCGGAAGAAATGTCGCTGGGCGACATGATGACATTGATCAAACTGCGCAAGGGGGCGTTTTCACTCGTGGAGGAGAAGATCCATCCCGATTCCGAGGCCAATGGAAAAGCGATCCGGGACTTGGAGCTTCCCACGGAATGCGTCCTGGTCGCTGTTATCCGCAAAGGTAATCTCATCTTGCCGCACGGTTCCACCATTCTGGAGGAATCCGACGAAGTGCTGGCGGTCGCCCACCAATCGACATTGGACATTCTGGCATCCAAACTGGGGAAGAGGAAAGCCTGATTCACAAAAAGAATCCACGAAGCACACGAAGAAGACCCGAAGGACACGAAATTTCTTATAACGCTTCGTGTCCTTTGAATTTTATTCGTGTATTTCGTGGATTCTTTTAGTAGACGTGGCTTATATCAGACCTCCGATTCTTGAAGAATCTGCAGGAATGAGTTGACGACTTCCGGGTCGAATTGTTGCCCGGAGGATTGCCGTAAATACTCCACCGCTTCCGGCTCGCTCCGGGCTTCGCGGAACGGCCGGCGCGCCTGCATGGAATCCCAAACATCGACTACTGAAAAAATCCGGGCCGCAAGCGGGATGTTGCTGCCTGCAAGGCCGTACGGATACCCCCCGCCGTCCCAGCGTTCGTGGTGGAATTTGGGAATATCCAGCGCCGAACGAAGGAACTCGATCGGCTCGAGCAGATGTTCGGCGTATTTTGGATGCTGCCGCATGACCTGCCACTCCTCTTCCGTGAGGGCTTCGGGCTTCCACAGGATCCGATCGGGGATCCCTAACTTTCCGATATCGTGCAGCAAAGCCCCCCGCCGCAGGGAGAGGATCTGGTCCGGAGGTATCCCCATTTTCTCGGCGGTGCGGACGGATAATTCGGACACCCGCAACCCGTGCCCCTCCGCTTCCTGCGCGCGGAGGTCGACCGCGCGGGACCAACCCTCGATGGTCGAATCGCACGCCATCGCCAGTTCGGAATGAATTCGCTGCATGTTCTGGAAGGATTCGGTGTTGTCAATGGCGATCGCGCCTTGCAGCGCGAGCGATTCCATCAGATCCGGCCAATCGGGATCCGGTTCGGCGATCGAGCGCCGGAAGACTTCCAGCACTCCCCTCACCTGCCCGTGTGCGATCATCGGGGCGGCATAATATGCGGTGAACTCCTCCTCGCGCATCAACGGCGGAACGACCCGGCTAGGATCCTCCGGCCGGGATATCTCGAGAGCAACCATTTTCCGTTCCAGGCTGGCCTGCGAAGCAAGACTGTGGTCCGTGCGAATACGGGATTGCGGCCGGTTGTTTTTCCTAAATCCACGCGCAGCCGCCAGAGTGAAGTCGCGGTTTTGCGGGTCCAGGAGGAGGATGGAAATGGCATCCGCATGCAGCTGCGCCATGACTTGATCCAGGAACACATTTAATGTGACGTTGAGATCCATACTGCTGGTGATGGCCCGTTCCATGGTGCGCATGGCCAGCAGTTGAGAGTATTGCCGCTCCGCCCGGTCGTTCAATCCGACCTGTAATAAACCGCATCCGACGATATCCGCAATCATTCCCGCAATCCGGCGCTCTTCCGAGGAAAAATCCTGCAATCCATCGAGACTGCGTCCAATCCAAAGCGATCCGACAATCCGATCATAGGCGCGCACGGTAGTATCCCAGAAATGCCCCGCCGAGCCGCCTATCTGCCGCAGAACCTCATGCAGCAGGGTTCCATGGATGCGGCAGACCGGGCCTGCATCTTCCGATCGCCGGTCGAGTTCGATCGATTCGCTGCGCAGGGAGGACCAAACTCCGAGGGAATGCAGGATCATAACGTTGGTTTTTTCCGGGGGGTAACCGAGCAGAAGAATGGAATCCGCCGGGACCAATTCCTGCAAAAGGTCAATGGCATGCGAGACGATTTGTTCCTGGGTAGTGGCGGTCCGGCATTGGGCGAGGAGAATCGAAATGCGATCCAACACGTCTGAGGGATGGGCGGCTTTCGTGCGGCGACGAATCAGGCGCATGGGCGGTCAGGCTCCCAAGAGAAGGATTCCCCCTGACCCCTATCGATCTGTGGTACTGTCAGTTGTAATGACGATCCGGCGGGAAACATTCCCGTCCCGCACTCTCCAAGGCTCGTTGTCTATTCTACTGATCGAAAGCCGGTTGTCAACAGGTTGTCATTCCGTCCGGAAGCCGCGTCATCCACCCGAAGCTGCAAGGCGGCGCGCCTGTTCGACCCGCGGAAGGATGTTGCGGTCGACGTCTGCATCCACGGCCGGAGAGGAGACGGAGTCGAAGAGGAACCAATTCTCCCAATGCTCCACCGATTGGCCGGGATCCAGCCGGGTAAGCGGCCCAAGTGTTTCCACTTCCAGAATATTTCCATTTGTAAACAGTTCCGCCGAGGATCCGTGATCCGGGTATTCCGCGCCCGGTTGATGGGTGAAAGTTATCAAGAATAAATGGTTCCCGCGGCAGTAAGCAGCCCAGCCTTCGGTTTCAAAAATGCCCAGCTTCTGGGGATTCGCCTTCTGGGGATCCTGCCGGAGGAGGATGTATTTTTCGCCCCAATGCCAGCGCGGGTCCGACATATCGGTGTAGGACCAGACAGCCAGCCGGCTGGTCGGCAGCAGGCTTTCCGCGTGCGGCCGGCGGGGAGGCAGCGGCAAGATCCCGACGCCGCCGGGAGCCATGACGGTGATGGCCCACGGGGCGAGGGGCACCGGCCAGAGCCCGGTATTGGTCAGGCGATGCCGGATTCGGACGTGGGCTTGCGCGGGAGACAGCCAGACGAGCCATTCTTTTTGTATACCGGTGGCGGTTTCCGGCGGCGGCTCCAGCCGGACACCCTGCGCCGTCTGTTCCACCGCTACCGGTTTGTTATCGGGGGAACAGGTCCGCGGAATCGATTCGGGAGCGTGCCATAACCGGTGGCCGCCGTAGGAGTGATACTCGGAGTCGCCGGATTTACCGATCCATTCCGCATCCTCATGGAATTCATTTTCTTTTCCAAGAAAGGCGAATCGGATTGCCCGCGGGCCGACATCGGCGGTCAGGATCAGTTCCACCGATTCATTCGCCAGGCGGATGGCATTCGACCAGCCTTTATACGTGGTCTTCTCCATGGTCACTCCCCAAGCGGATCCGTCGCGGATTTAATATTCCGGATATACGGAGGAAGGATCAGTTTTTGTTCTCTGGAATTATATCCTGCGCGGGAAAGGATGGCGCATTCGCCATCCGAAGGGAAAAAAGATCCGGCGAAATTATTTTTCCCAGGCGCGGATCGATCGAGAACGGAAGAATCCAGACGCGGCGGACGCCGCGCCGGTCGATGTCCACCCAGGCCAGTTCCCCCCACCGGACGGATTCCGGTTCCTGTTGATCGAACACGGCGTTTCCCAGACTATACAAGACCAGCGTCTTATCCATCCATTCCATTTGCTGGACGACATGAGGATGATGCCCCCAGAGAATATCGGCATGCGAGTCGGCAAGGGCGCGCGCGACCCGAAGCTGAAGGGCGTCGCGCCCCGATTGATATTCCATCCCCCAGTGAAGGGAAATTACGATGATTTTTCCCGTCTCGTCCGCCCTGCGGACGGTGCGTTCCAGATTTGCCAATCCGGCAGGCGATACGTCGTTTGTGTAATCCAATGCGAGGAAGAGAATCTCGATTCCCTTCACATTGATTTCCAGCGGAGCGGATGGGGCGCCCAGGGTGTGGATCCCTAGCGATGAAAGAATTTCGCGGGTGCATTTCACTCCCTCCTGGCCGGCATCCAGCGAATGGTTGTTGGCCGTCGAGAGGATATCCATGCCCGCGGAAGACAGCGCCGCGACGGCTTCGGGCGGCGCCGCAAGCGACCGCTGATCGGTGGAGGCGGGCGATTCGCAGCCGATGGGAGATTCCAGGTTCGCCATGGCGAGATCGGCGGATCGGGTGAAGAAATGCAGGGAACGCAATGTCGAATCCCAATCTCCCTGCGCGTGCGCTTCCGCCACCCCCCTGCCCAGCATGAGGTCGCCAAGGAAGACCAGGCTCACAGCGGGTTCATAGGTGCTGGCGGATGAAAGGAGTGCGACAAGCACGGATAACGCGAAACAGCGCACCGCTGGGGTGCGCTGTTTGTGAATCGGATGGAACGTGCGGAGGATATTCGCCAACACCGAAATAATCCTCACCCCGGATTTCTACCGGTTCCCTGCCGATTGTTGAACCCCCCGGCTACGAGATGATAAAAAGCGACGTCCAATCCGGAGCGGGAGGCGCGGTGCCGCCTTCCACCATCGCCTGCCAGGTTTCGTCGGTCATCCGGTCCGCGGGCGGAACGGTGAATTCGTAGTAGGTGAACACGGCGCCGACCCCGACCCGGTAGGGAGAATCGGGGAGAACCACGATGATCATGGTCGGCTGACCGACGCCCTCTTCCAGAACGAGGAGATTTCCCGCCTTGTCGATGCCGGTGGCGACGTCGGCGACAAGCGCGGCCTTCTGGTCCGAGAGGTCGCGATAACTGTCATCCCCCTCGCGGTCCGCGGCGGCTAACGTGAACGCTTCCAGCGTTCCGCCGAAGTACTCGATCCGCCAGTATTCTTCATTGGTGATGGCCTGGCCGGCAAGTTCTTTCTCAGAGATTGTTTGCAGGAATGCCAGCAGGTCGATCAGGTTCTCCAGATTTCCGCGCGTGGTTTCCGACAGCAGATTCCTGCCTGCCAGGCCGGATTGCGTCATCATCGCAAGCGCGCGCAGCCGCGCATACGCTTCCGGATTCGGCTCCACGTATCCGTGCGGGGGTTCGGGCTGCCCCCCGCCGCCCATCTCGGCCATGACCTGTTTGGTGTACAGGATCGTATCGTGCTTGAGTTCGGTCCAGGAAGCAAGCGCCGTGTGCAGATCCTTGCGGGTCCAAGCCTGATTCTGCATGAACGCCGGGTAGCGATTGTCCTTCGCCGCGATCAACGGCTGGAAGGAATAGAGCCAGGAGTAATACAGGTTCTGGGTCCAGGTATCGACCTGTAAGGCCGCGATTTCTCCCTGGACTTTGTTCATCTGTTTATTAAAGTTCTCATATTGATCCTCGCCCATCCCGCGCAGAAGCGACAATGCCTCATCCGAACCCAGGGCGGCGAAGAAATCAAGCGCTTTGGGCAACCCGCGTGGATTGTCCTGGGTGCCCACATTGCGCCAGATCATCTGGCCGAACACGTACTCATCGAGTGTAAAACGCTGGCCCATCAGCCGGAAGCCTTTGGTGGCGTCGGTCTTGTCCTCCCAGATCCAGACCCACATGGAGTTGATCTGGGGAGGCGGGAGCGACTTGGCCGCTTCCATGAACTCGGCGATTTTTCCCACATCCGCGAAGGCGGAAATCGGAGCGCCGGCGCCAAACACCGAATCCGAAAGCGCGCCATATTCGGTGTAGGAAAGATCGTCCGCTTTCCCGACGATGAACACCGTGGGCTCGTAGATGTTTTTCCAGAGGGTCTCCGCCGCGGTGCCGTCCGGCGCGGTGCTGGTGCGGATCGCCTGGGTGGCCAGCAGCGCGCGCTGGGTTTCGAAGGAATCCCGCAGGCGGAACGTCATCCGGCCGTACCACATCATCGCCCGGAAATACTTCTTCAGATCCTCGCTTTTTGTGTAATGGCCGCGCGGGATGTATTGGCTGTAGTCTTCCCGAAGTTTTTTATCGTCCGGAAGATCCGACCGGTCCCAGATGGGCGAGTAGTTGACTCCACTCCCAGCCGTGATCAGGGCTACTTCGGCGGATACCAGTTCGGCGGCTTCCTCCGGAACAGGATCCGTCATTCCCAGCAGCTGGCCGGCGACGGCGAAGAAAGCGACGTTCCTGCGCGCCGGATCCTCCAGCGCGGTTCCCTGCACCTGAAGGAATTGCTGATGCGACGCGGAGACCAACGTGCCGGTGAGGGTTTTCAGAGTGGTGATGAAATATTCCCGCTCCAGGTCGCGAAGCATCTTGTCGAAGATCAGATGGTACACGTGATAAACAGAATCCGTTGTGACGAACACCGGTTGTCCATAGTAGCGCAGGGATTCATACGCCTGGTAGAACTCCCGGTACCCATTGGGTTTCGGCGGGGTGACTAGGAACCCATTCGCTGAAAGCCCGCCTTTTTGGGCGGCGTTTAATTCCATGGAATCCACACCCTCCACCTGGGACAGATCGATCGGAAGTGTGTATCCGCCGGAGAAGGATGCCGGCAGGTTTACCGAGATGGATGGGTACTCGGCGAACGCGCCCAAGTGGGCGTTGGCGGGCGGAGTGAGGGTCGCTTTCGAGGCGGCAGTGCCGGTCGCAGCGGCGGTCGCCTTCTCCAATGTGGGAGACACGGGCAGGATGTTGCATGCCAGCGCCGCACCTGCCAAAAGACAGATAAAACCGGTTATCGAAGCAATCCGTTTTTTAATCATGTTTTCTCCTTGGGTCGAAAAACCAACTCGATGGACCGAACAGGAAGGAAGGTATGCCGTTCTCGTCGATTAGGAAAACGAACGCAGCGATTTCTGTATGCATACGATTGACGATATTAAATCCAAATCCGTTCCATTCCCATAAAGCGATCGCCCTGGCCTGCGACGGACGATCGTATTCCGTCTCCACCGTTGCGAGTTCCTGCCGACCATCGCCGTTCCAATCGGCGGCGTAAAAAGCGAGAATGGGTTCCGCCAGGGCGGATCCCGCCCAGAGTTCGCGGTATTTATCCCCCGCCCACCCAAAGAGGATTATATGACAGGATTGGTAATCCGCATCGTGAAAATCCTCGATTCGCCCGCCCTGCGGAAGCCATGCGTCCACCGGCCAGGGAGAAAACGGCCGCCACACAAGCAGGGTGATCTCCGGCTGCCCGTCGCGGTTGAGATCGGTGATTTGAGCCATGCGGATTTTCCATTCCGGGGGGCTTGTCCAAACAACCTGATCGGGAGTTTTAATGGTTGCGCGGCCGGCTTGGATCACGACTTGTTCGGATTTGCCGTCCGAATCCAGATCCGATTCGAGGTCGGGAACGAATGGGTAGGCCGGTTGGGGGGATGCGGCGACCCACCCGCCCTGCGCCCATCGAATCTGCATCAAACGGGAGCGGAAGGTTGTCAGAAGCAAAAAGGCGGCGATCAGGAAGAAGATTTTTCGCGGCATCGAGGATCGCGGAGTATTGTACAATTGAGCTTCGCGGAGAGCAACGCGCATCCGGTCCGAGGAGGACGCCATGAAAAAAATAACCTATTCCAATCTGCAGAACGCGTTTGCCGGAGAAAGCCAGGCGCACATCCGATATGTGAATTTTTCGGAGAAGGCGAAAAAAGACGGATTGGCCAATATTGCCCGGTTATTCGAAGCGGCTGCGGCGTCGGAAGAGATCCATGCCGGGAATCACCTCAAGGCAATGGAAGGGATTCAGGATACGCCCTCGAATTTAACCGCGGCCGCCGCCGGCGAAGATTTTGAAATCGAGGAAATGTATCCCTCCTACATTGCGATCGCCGAGCAACAGGCTGAGATGAAAGCCCAGCGGACGATGAACAACGCACTCCAGGCGGAAAAAATCCATCTCGGTTTGTACCGCCGCGCGGCCACGGACCTCTCCGCCGGAAAGGACATCGGCAAGGTGGATTATTACGTCTGCCCGGTCTGCGGATACACGATGGAAGGCGATCCGCCGGATGTATGCCCGGTCTGCGGCGCGAAGCACGAGCTGTTCAGTAAGTATTGATCTGATTGATTGGGGCTTGAAATTAATTTAACGACCATGGACCAAAGACCATGGACCAAAGACCATGGACCATGGTCGTATGTTGTTAATGGCGCATCATCCCGCGTCCATTGCCTGTTTTCCATCGTCGATGGTCTCTTTACTCCCCCTCGAAACTCTCCACGTGGTAGATAAACACGTCCAGTTTTTCCCTTCGCCACAAATCGTATTCAAATCCCATCTTTTCACACAACATGTCGAGGAATGAAACAGGGTCAGGAACCTTCTCCCAGACCTGGGGCAGAAAAGTGGCCCGGCGCATTCCGCGGGCAAGGATGACACCATCGACGCCCGGATTCAAGAGTTCGGGAAGCTCCTCCGGATTGGAATATTTCAGCGGCTCGGGAGCACTCAATACGGAGATTTCGATGTGAAGATCCGAAAATTCCGATTCGGTAAGCGGGGGAAAACGGAAATCGTGGAATGCCGCGTCGCTGGCGTGTTCCTGGACGTCCGCCGCCAGCGGCTGGCGGGCTTCCAGGCTGCCGATGCAACCGCGCAGTTGATCGTTGCGGGTCAGGGTGACAAAGCAGGCTCCCGGAGCCCGCAATTCCGGGGGCATGGACTCAAGGTAGAGCCGCGATTCGATCCGGTCCTTCAATTGCGACGCGATGGATTCCCGGGCGATATTCAACAACTTGCGTTTGGATTCTTCGGATAACATGCTATCCCTTTGAACGCCGCGTTGCGGCGATGCGGGCGGTTATCCTTTTTCCAAGATCACCGCCGTCCCGTAGGCCAGGACTTCCGTGACCCCTTCCATGACGTCATTCGCGTCATACCGGACGCCGATGGTGGCGTTCGCGCCCAGCGCCTCCACGTGCTGCAACAGCAATTGATAGGCTTCCAACCGGGCGTGCTCGCACAACTCGGTGAAAATAGTGATATTGCCGCCGAAGATCGTCTGGATCCCCCCCCGCGAAATTTCCCAGGACACTCCGCGAGCGGACGGTAATGCCGCGCACGATTCCAAGAATGCGGGTGATCCGATACCCTTCGATGGGGAAGGCGGTGGTGGTCATTGACGGATCCATGCCGCTCTCCACTTATTCCGGTTTCCCTTTCCAATCGCCGGGGAAGGCCTGCAACGCGCGCTCCGCGGCAACGGCGATGTTCGGGTCTTTGTCATACCTGCGCATACGGATCACGTCTTGGGCTTCCTTGGTGTGGAATTCCACCAGGGCGATCAATGCCATGAGTCGCGCCGGACCGTTGGACCCCTCCTGCAGACTGCCGTCCACGACCACGTACCCTTGGCGGGGATTCTTAAGGATTTCAATCAGCACCGGAACGACGATGGAACTTTGTATCTTTACCAGTTTTTGAACCGCTGCCTGGGCGGTATCCAGTTCGGCGACGCGGACCGCGCGGTAACGGAGAATCTGGACCAGAGTCCGGAGGGTGACGTCGGATACCACGGGATCGGAATCCTGCATGGCGGCTTCCAGTTCCGGGATGATCGATTCATCCTGCGCCATTCCCGAGCGGTTGGAAAATTCCACCGCAACTTCCTGACGCACGCCGGGACCGCCGTTGCGCAGATCGTAGGAACCTTGCGCCCGTTGGATGAGCCTGCCCACCGGCGTATTGGAGGTGGCGGTGGCGGCTTTATTGAACAGCGCCGCCTTCTCTTCCGGATCCATCGCCATGATTTGCTTGGCTCTCTGCACGGCCGCGATCACTTCCGCATCCCCGCATTCCAGGAACTCGTCGAGGGATGCCAGCAATGCTTTTTCGCCGGACGGGTTTTCAATCGCCCGGATGCGGTCTCTCCAAACGTTCACTTGTTCCGCCAGCAGGAGTTGTTTTTCTTTGAGGACTTCCTGTTCCTTTACGATTTTCGGCCGTTCCGTATCTTCTTCTTCGGACCATTTTCTGCGCAGGACGGCCAATTGATCGGCGAGCGAGGTGAACTCCCTTTGGATGGTATTCACCTTCCGGTCAAGCACCATGGCAAGTTCGCGCAGTTCGAGAATGACCAAGAACGGTTCTCCGAGAAGGGGATAAGAGCCGGCAGCCCGGACCCTGGAGCAGTCTATGAATCATAGTCACTCGAAAACATAGCGTCAAGTGGCCTATCGGAGGGGGGTGATACAATTTTCGATTGGGATAGCGTTGTATGACCAATCCACCGGTTGACTTGCGGAAACACGCCCGACAGACCAAAAGACGGTTGATTATGGCCGGTTTGGGGCTTACGTTCCTGCTCGGGACCATCCTGATCGCCATTACCTACGGGACACCTGCCGCGGGATGCGGTCTGGCTTTCTTCCTTGTGGCAATGATCCCCGTTGTGCTGATCGTTTTGGTGCTTTTCCTGCTCCAATGGATCACAGATCGAGCCGCGAAAAACGGTTCCTGAGGTCGATTAAATGGTATGAACACCCGCATCCTTATCCTTCGAACCGCCGTAGCTTTGACCGGGATGACAATCGTCGTCCTTCTCGGCCTCCTTATCGCATTCGAATTTTCCCCCTCCCCGACCGCATCACCGACGGCGGAACCCAGCCCATCGATCGACGTCACCCCGTTTATCCCCGCCCTTCCTAAAAGTAGGGAGCGGATTGCCGCGCAACCCGTTCCACCGGGAAGGGATGTGCTTTCCGAAGTCAACCTTGAGGAGATGACCGAGTTGGGTCATTTTGGAAAGGGATGGCCGGCTGCCGTCGACTACGCGCCGGATGGTTCCCGATTGGCGATGGGGTCATCGCGGGGAGTGTCAATCCTCTCCACATCGGATGGACAGACGCAGGCCGCCTATCCGTCCGATTCGCCCGTGCTGGCAGTCCTCTTTTCCCCCGATGGAAATTGGCTGGCGGCCGGGCGGCAGGATGGGACGGTAATTGTCTTTGAGGCCGCCACGGGAAAGGTATACCGAAAATTGATATCGCATTCGCGTCCGGTTCATGGTCTGGCGTTTTCCGGTTGGAAAAGCAGTGGAAAGACGCCGTCCTACCTCGCCTCGGGTGCGGAAGACGGATCCGTTGTCGTTTGGGAGATGGAATCCGGGATGGCCCGGTATAGATTCCTTAATCCCCTTCTGGGGTATTGGGGGTATGGAATCCGCAGTCTGGCATTTTCTCCGGACGATAGGATCCTGGTGACAGGCGGCGATCAGGGATATCTCTCGCGGTGGGATCTCGACACCGGGGAGGAACTGCCCCATCTTCAAACCCAGTACGGCCTTCTCTTCAGCATCGCTTTCTCCCCGGATGGCAGCCGGCTGGCCTCCGCCTGCGGCGACGGAACGGTGCAAATTTGGGACTTCACTGCGGAGAAGCCGCTGGCGCTCCTGCAAGGCCACGCCTACGGCGCCTGGAGCGTCACCTGGACGAGCGACGGCAAGCGCCTGGCGACCAGCGCGGGCGACGGGATGGTGAAGATTTGGGATGCGGATACGGCGACGTTGCTGCGCGAGAAGGCGGTGACGTTTACCAAGATCGATACCCTGCAATATTCACCGGATGATACCCGCCTCGCAGCGGTCTCGATCGGCGAGAGGGCGTTGATTTTGGATGCACAATCCCTGGCGGAAACCCAATCATTTCCGGATTTCATCAGCGGAATGCGATCGGCGGCATTTTTCCCGACCGGGGAATGGGCGGCACTCAGCGGTGAAAACGGCTTGACGTATCTCTGGGACCTCGTCCGGGGGGAAGTGTTCCCGCTGGGCAGTATCCGACCCGCGAGCAAGGCCGATATCTCCGCGGTGTTCTCTCCAAAGGGCGGGATTCTTGCCGTCGCCGACGGATTGCCTGGAATTCTCCGGCTGTATGATTTGACCACGCTCTCCCCCCGCTCCAACGTGCGCGTGCCGGGCGTGCGCGCAATCGCGTTCTCTCCTGACGGGAACATCCTGGCGGCGGGAGGAAGCGGCGAACTGACGCTTATCCAGATATCCTCCGGAGAGAGCAAGACCCTCCGCCTCGCATCCAGGATTACCTGCCTGGTCTTTGTGACGAGAGCGAGCGACGCCGCGACGTTCCTGGCCGGAGGATTGGAGGATGGATCCGTTCTCCTGTGGAATATCGAAAACCTTGATGAACCGGTGGAACTTTCTTCGGATGGGAATCCGTCCGTTTGGACCATAGCCGCCTCCGGATCTCTGCTGGCGGCCGGAGACGATCGCGGGGATATCCGCGTCTGGGATATTTCCACCGGAAAAATCCTGCGCACCTTTTCCGGGTATATGAGTTCGGTTTTCGGTCTGACGATTTCTCCGGACGGCGCACTCCTTTCCGCGGGTGGAATCCAGGGTGCCATCCGGTTTTGGTCGTTGCGAAGCGGGAAATTGGTGCGGGTTGTTTCCGCGCACAACGGCTGGGTGAACGGATTGGCCTTCTCGCCGGACGGTCGATGGCTGCTTTCCGCCGGATCGGATGGAACGGGAAGGATCTGGGGAGTGAAACCATAACCGTTCGCGAGGGGTGCCGGCAGTCTCCGTTGCGAGCGGCCGAAGGAAGCGAAGCCATCTCCGCCTTGTTCGCCGGGATGGAGGTTCCTTACCCGGCCCGCCGGGGCGGGCGATGGAATGACTTCCTGCGTGGTAAAATTTATTCGATTAAAATTTTTAATGTCGGTCAACACGGCTGCCTGAAAACGGCCGGACAAACGGGAGAGAATCATGAAGATTGTGCTGGGATGCGATCACGCCGGTTTCCTGATCAAACCGGTCGTTCTGGAAACCATCCGCAAGATGGGACACGAGGTTTTGGATGTCGGAACGAACACGACCGAGCCGGTCGATTATCCGGACATCGCCGAACGGGTGGGAAAAGCGATCGTAGAAAAACGCGCGCAGCGCGGCATTCTGCTGTGCGGATCGGGCGTGGGAGCCTGCATCGCCGCCAATAAAATCCCGGGCGTGTATGCAGGCGTGTGCCATGACGTCTATTCCGCTCATCAGGGGGTCGAGCACGACGATATGAACGTCCTGTGTCTGGGTTCCCGCATTATCGGTCCGGAACTCGCACGGGAGCTGACGCACGCGTACCTCTCCGCACGCTTTTCGAAAGAAGAGCGCCACCGCCGCAGGGTTGAAAAAGTCCGCAAGATCGAATCCGCATCCATGGGAAAGAACATTCGATGACTGCCAATCCGTTGGTCCGGTTGAACCGGATGGGGCAATCCGTCTGGTACGACAATATCCGCAGAGGGCTGCTCGAATCCGGAGAGTTGGCGCGGATGGTCGGCGCGGGCGAGATCCGCGGCGTGACTTCCAATCCGACGATTTTTGAAAACGCGATTGCCCGATCAGAAGAGTACGACTCCGCTATTCGGAAACTATCCAAGAAGAAATTCACCGCCGAGCAAGCCTATGAAACGCTTGCTTTGGAGGATATCCGGGCAGCGGCGGATATTTTCCGGCCGGTCTACGACGAAAGCGGCGGCGTGGACGGATACATCTCACTCGAAGTCGCCCCCAATCTGGCGAATAATTCAAACGGCACATTGCGGGAAGCGCTTCGCCTGCATCAGGCGGTCGGCCGGCCGAATCTCATGATCAAGATCCCGGGAACCTCGGCCTGTCTGGAGACCATCCGGCAGGCGATCGGCGAGGGCATTCCGGTGAATGTAACCCTACTGTTTTCCGTCGAACGGTACCGGAAGGTGATGGAAGCATACCTTGCGGGCTTGGAAGACCGGATCGCACGCGGACTGCGGATCGACAAGGTCGCCTCGGTGGCGTCATTTTTTGTGTCCAGGGTGGATACTCTGGTCGATCGATTGCTGGACCAGCGCGTTTCGGAACTTGTAATCTCCGAGGACATGCTGCATACCCTGCGGGGCATGGCGGCAATCGCCAACACACGCCTGGCATATCAAGCATTCACCGAATTTTTCCGCGGGCCGCGCTGGCTTAAGGTATCGTCTTTCGGGGCGCGGATCCAACGGCCGCTTTGGGCATCCACCAGCACCAAAGATCCCGCCTACCCGGATACGTATTACGTCGAAGCACTCATTGCGCCGACCAGCGTCAATACCATGCCGCCCGCGACGATCGATGCCTATCGCGACCACGGAAATCCGGCAGTGCGGATTGAAGACGATCTCGAGAGCGCCCGCTCCCTGGCAGGTACGCTTTCACAGGTCGGGATTGCCATGGAGCAGGTAACGTATCAATTGGAGCTCGAAGGCGTGCAGGCGTTCCAGAAATCCTATGAATCTCTCTTGGCGGCCGTAAAAGAACGGCTGCCGGAATAGCCCCGCGGCGCTTGTTTTCGGGCAAATCATCCTTGCACAATGGCCACCCTGCGGGTATAATGCCGCCGTTTCAGAGCGAACCGGGCGGGGTCGGGCTCGCGGGTAGGTAACCGGAGCACCGGCCCCCGTTTATGCTCGGAACTTATTGGGCTCATCTCTCCTGGTTTCATAATCCCCCAGCCCGAATCCATCGGCTTTTGGAGGAACCGCCCTTCAGTGGAAGCATGGAGAAGTAAAGCCGCCTGAAATATCGGAGGCCTGTATGACGGAAAATCCTGGAACGGGTGTAAAAATTTTATTAACCGATCTCAAGCCGAAAGCCCCGCTGACGGGGAAGGTCACGCGGATCGAGCTTTCCGGCGCGGTGGTGGATGTCGGCGCCGAACGCGAGGGATTGCTGCACATTTCCGCACTCGGAAAGGAAAAAGTCAACCGGGTGCAGGATGTCCTCCAGATCGACCAGGAGATCTCGGTTTGGGTGAAGAAGGTGGATCCAAACAAAGGCGAACTGCAGCTGACCATGGTGCCGCCTCTGGCGTACGATTGGAATGATTTGCGCACCGGAACAGCGGTTCATGGAAAAGTGACTCGATTGGAAAAATTCGGCGTGTTCGTGGATTTCGGCGCCGAGCGGCCGGGATTGATCCACATCAGCGAATTATCGAATGAATACGTCAAGGATATCGCCACCGTGGCGAAAGTAGGCGACGAAATCGACGCGACCATCATCGAAGTCGATCGCAAGAAAAAACAGGTGCACCTGAGCCGAAAAACTTTGGAGACCAAGGCGCAGCCAAAAGAGGAAATTCCAGCCCCCGAGGAACCGGAGGTAAAACCGATCACCACGATGGAAGCCGCTTTCCTCAAAGCCCAATCCGGAAATTCGGAATCGGAATCCGCCATGGTCGCCCGTGTCCGAGCGCAATCGGAGAAGAAACGCCGGCAGCAGGAGGATATCCTGAATCGCACCCTGCAATCCGCCCCCCGAAAATGAAAAACCGGGCGAGGAATTCCTCGCCCGGTTTATTTTTACCCCGCTGGCGGATCTATCGCCGGGGAAAAGGTCAATGCCGGATGGCCGGCGGCGCAATCGATGGATTACTGCTCATCTTCATCCCACGCCTCGTCCTCGTCTTCCTCCTCGATTTCAAAACCTTCTTCTTCGCTTTCCCAATCTTCGTCGAATTCTTCCTCTTCCCACTCCTGATCGGTCTCCGGTTCCTCGGATTGAGAGTAGGTCTGGCAACCGGTATCGGGATCCAATTCGATCGCCGCTGCACCGCAGAAATTTTCCTCCAGGAAAATGCAATCCATATATTTGCAGCGTATCCTGGGCATGAAGCCTCCTCGAAAAGAACCCCCGAAGTATATCGCAAACCGGGAAGAGCGCACCCCGAAATTCCGATCCCAGAGAACGGAATATTTTTTTACTCTAAGGCAGAAAATCTATTCGGTCAAGTGTTTCCCCGAAAACTGCCCTGCGGGTCGGGTTAGGGACGCACGCGCCTGGCTTCCAAGACGTTGGGCAGGGCTTCGATCCGGTTGAGCACCCGGCTGAGCTGGCTGAGATCGGTCACTTCCATCAGCATGTCAATCGTCGCCTGGTGGGCTTTGGTGTTGACGCTGACCTGGCGCATGCTGATGTGATCTTCGGTGATGACCGAGGAGACATCCCGCAGCAGCCCTTCACGGTCGAAGGCGGAGATGCGGACTTCCACAGGGTACGTTCGGACGATGCGGCCCCACGAGACGCGCACCAGGCGTTCCTTGTCGGGTATGCGCAGGATGTTCTTGCAGTCCGTTCGATGGATGGTAGCCCCCTGGCCTCGTGTGATGTATCCGACGATGGCGTCCCCCGGCACCGGTTTGCAGCAGCGGGCGAGGTTGGTCAGCATCCCGCGCAATCCGGTGACATTGATTTCCCCGGTGGTGGCGGATGCCGGCGCCCCGGCGGCGGGGGTGACTTGCAGCCCATTCTGTTCCGTCTCGAGGAGTTTGGAAACGAATCGCGCGGGGGAAACGTCTCCCGAGCCGATCGCGGCGAGGAAATCATCCGTGGTCGAGAATCCGGCTTGCTTGGCGAGGCTCTCCAGCGTCACGTCTTCGGCGCCTAGACGGTGCAACTCGCGTTCAAGGATATCGCGACCGGTCGCGACTTTCTGTTCCAGGTCCTGGTGCTTGAACCATTGGCGGATTTTGCTGAGGGCGCGCTGGGATTTGACCAACCCCAAATGCGGATTCATCCAATCCCGGCTGGGACCCCCGCTGCGCGTTGTGACGATCTCCACCTGATCGCCGGTCCGCAGGCGGTAATCCAGAGAAACCATCTTGCCGTTGACGCGGGCGCCGCGGCAATGATGGCCGATCTCGGTATGGACATGATACGCAAAATCGATCGGGGTGGAGCCCGCGGGCATGTCGAACACATCGCCTTTCGGGGTGAAAGCATACACGCGGTCTTCGAACACGTCGCTTTTCATCCCGTCCAGGAACTCACCGGCGTCGGGCACTTCCTGCCGCCAATCCATCAAGCTGCGCAGATAAAGCACGCGCCGCTCGAAGGATTCATCCCGTTTGGATCCCTCTTCCTTGTAACGCCAATGGGCGGCGATGCCGAGTTCCGCACTCATATGCATCTCCGGAGTACGGATTTGGACTTCGAGGGTTTTTCCGTCTTCATAAACGACGGCGGTGTGCAGCGACTGGTAGAAATTATCTTTCGGGGAGGCCACGTAATCGTCGAATTCCTTCGGCAGCGGCACCCAATGGTTGTGGATCACCCCCAGAGCGACGTAGCAGGCGGGGACGTCTTTGACGATGATGCGCACGGCGCGCACGTCGTGGACCGATTCGAAAGGGACCCCCTTGCGGACCATCTTGCGGTAGATCGAGTAGATGTGTTTCGGCCGCCCGGTGACCTCGGCCTTGACCCCGGCATTGGCCAATTCCTCGCGCAGGTTCTCGACGATGGTTTTCATCATCGCTTCGCGGTCTGAGCGGCGTTCTTCGAGCTCGGCGGCGATCTCCTTGTATTTGGTCGGATTGACGAAGTGGAATGCCAGGTCTTCCAGCTCCCACTTCATCTGCCAGATTCCAAGCCGGTTGGCCAGCGGGGCAAAAAGCTCAAGGGTTTCCTGGGCGATGGCCTTCCTCCGCTCGGGAGGGAGGCTATCCAGGGTGCGCATGTTGTGCAGGCGGTCCGCCAGCTTGATCACCACCACCCGCACATCGTCGCCCATGGCGAAGAAAATCTTGCGGAGAGTTTCGACATCCAGGGCTTTGCGGCGGGCGTCTTCGTCGACGGGCTGTCCGCGCCCGTCATCGCGGGTGACGCGCGGGAGTTGGGTAAGCTTGGTCACGCCGTCCACCAAAACGGCCACTTCCTCGCCAAAATCCTTGCGGATCATCTCCAGGGTGATGGGGGTGTCTTCTACTACGTCGTGGAGCAGGCCGGCGGCGATCGCCGCACTTGGCAGGTGGAGATCGGCCAGGATCTTGGCGACCGCCAGGCAGTGCTGGATATAGGGTTCGCCGGAGGCGCGCATCTGGCCCTCATGGCCGCGAAGCGCCGCCTGGTAAGCCCGCTCGATCATCTCGCGGTTTGTGGGGGAAAGGTATGAGAGGGTCTCGGAGAAGGTCTTGTAGTCCATGGACGGGTAATTTTTCCGATAAGTATACCTCGGGCCGTCAAGGCGCCCTTCTCCCGCCAGCTTCTGGAGTGCTGGCATTTTCCTTGCACGTATGGATACCGTCGGCAATCCCGGAGCGGTTCCCACCAGCCTCCGGATCGCCGCGCCAAGAGGCCGACTGATATTCCTTCCGGAGGACCTATGGCTTTACGTGGGAAGGGTTTCTATATATGGCAAATTCCACATTGCGAATCGGGTGATGCGACCCGGATCGCGACTCGCGCCGCCGCGGCCGGCTTGACGCATGTTCTGATCAAAATCGCGGATGCGGGCAACGCATTCAACATCGATGTGAACGGCCGGGACCTGGTTCCCCCGGTTGTCGCGGCTCTCCATGCCAGGGGAATCCAGGCCTGGGGATGGCATTATGTTTACGGGTATGATCCGGCGGCAGAAGCCCGGGTGGCCGTACAGCGGACCTTGCCGCTCAACCTGGATGGATATGTCATCGATGCCGAGGCCGAATTCCAATATTCCGGCCGGGCCGCGGTGGCAAGGACCTTTTGCCAGCAGCTCCGGGCCGGCCTGGGTTCGCTTCCGATCGCCCTATCCTCATACCGGTTTCCAAACTACCACACCGCCTTTCCATGGAGTGTTTTCTTCGAGTTTTGTGATTACAATTTTCCGCAGGTGTACTGGGAAGGATCGCATAACGGGGCTGACCAGCTTCAGCGGAGTTATTCCGAGTTTCAGAATATTTCTCCGGTCCGGCCGATGATCCCGACCGGTCCCGCCTATTCGAACGGCGGATGGCGTCCCGCCGCCTCGGAACTGACCGCCTTCCTGCAAAAGGCTCTGGAGCTTGGTTTGCTGGGTGCAAATTTCTGGTCTTGGGACTACTCCACGCAATCCAGCTACCTGGATTTATGGAACGCTGTGGCTAATTTTCCATGGCCGCCGGCGCCGACAGCCGATATCGCCCAGCAACTTCCCGCCATGTGGAACACGCATGATCCCAACCGGGTGATCGCCCTGTACCAGGATAATGCCGCCCATGTCACCGGAGCCCGCACTGTCGTAGGATCCCAGGCGATCCTGGATTGGTATTCAAACCTGTTTTCCACCCGGTTGCCCGGGGCGTTGTTCCAAATCACCGGATACAACGGGACCGGAAATTCCCGACATATATCCTGGACCGCGACCAGTCCGGCAGGGACCGTCCGGGATGGCAATGACACCCTCGGAATCCGCGATGGAAAGATCCAATACCATTACACTTACTTCACGGTAAGTTAAGCACTAAAGGATAGAATAGTAATAAGGTCTGCTTACTCATAATATATAAGCAATTCTTATTTCCCCTTATCTGATAATTGACACGGTTTTTCCAGGGGTTATAATCGCTCCGTTATCCGGTTTTCGCACTTCAGCGGATTGCCTGGATAATTCGTCCGTAATTCTCAGAAGAATCCATACATGCCCCCGTAGCTCAAAGGATAGAGCGGCTGACTTCGAATCAGTAGGCTGGGGGTTCGAGTCCCTCCGGGGGCGCTCGTTCTTCCCGTGACGGTGCGCGTTTTTTGCGCACCGGAATTAATCATTGCTTGCAGGTGTGTGTCCGTGCGCCATTCGCGCCGCCTTCTCTTCGGCCCCAAAACGGTCAAACTGGAGCTTCTGCTTACTCCGCTGTCCCGATTGCCCCTTTCGGTGAATGACGGACCGGCGGGAGACGCCATCGATCTTCTGCGGGAGGATCTCAAGCGTTTGAAGCTGGACCGCATCCAACCGAATTTCTACCTTTCCACGGGATACGGGACAGTGGAAGGGACTACCAATATCGCGATCGGCTTCTACGACACCCATCCCCTGATCCGCGAATTGCACAAGGAGTACCGGCGCTGGTCGTACACTCCGGACGAAATCCTGGCCACACTCCGGCATGAAATCGGGCACGCCTTCTGCTATGCCTATAAACTCTACCGGCGGAAGGATTTCCGCGAAACCTTCAATGTGCGCGGACATTTTTTCAACACCTATCCGGTCACCGACCGGTATGTCGAACGGGCCAATCCCTGGAGTCGGGATTACGTGAATCCAAGCGGCGATCATTACGCGCAGAAACATCCCGACGACGATTTTGCAGAGACTTTCTGCGAGTGGTTTACCTCGCGCCGGAGTTGGCGAAAAAAATACCGCCGCTTTCCCGGGGCATTGAAGAAATTGACATATGTGGATTCGCTGGTCCGAGGATTGCGCCGGAAGGATCCGGAGCTGGAAAACGATCCGGCCATGCTGGACGAGCCGATCAGCGGTTTTTCGATGACCCTTGCCGAATTCCTCAAAGCGAAAAACATCCAGCGCTACCGACGGGGGGCCACCGGATATGTGGACAGCGATCTGCGCCGGCTGTTCCACAAGACTCCATCGCGCGCCGATCTGCAGCAGAATTATCTTCCGGCGGACGAGTATCTGCGGGAAAACCGACCATTTCTGATGAAACGGGTGGTTGTTTCCACAAAAGTGGATCCGCTTACGGTGAAGGATCTGCTGGACAAATGTCAGCACCGCGCGAAGGAATTGCGCCTGTCATTGCGCAAAAGAGAAAGGGAAATAAAACTCATCGAGCTTGCAGCGTATATCTCCCAACGCTGCGCCCTTTACCAGGCCACCGGATCGTATTTCGGGTAAGAATAAGTTTTCTCGACGCGGTATCCCCCGACGGGTGGATCGGCAATCCCGCCATTCCGTAACAGTCCTAATCCCCTCACCCTGCCCTTTTCCCCTTCCCTCCCTGCGCTCAAGGGCAGGTTCTCATATCAACCGGCCTAACCCCCTCTCCCCAGCTCTCCCTGCGTTCAGGGTCAGGGGCGAGTTCTCATGTCCATTGTCCCAACCCTCTCTCCCATACCCTCTCCCCCTTCCCGAAAATCGGGAAGGGGGAGAGGGTAGCTGGAATCTCGGTATTCATCCAAGAACAAAATGGGGAGAGGGGATTAGGACAGTATGGAATTAGTGCGCGTGTTCCACATTCGGATCCGTCGCCAGGCACCCCGCCAGAACGCTTTCGTACAGCGTCAGCATTTGATCGGTGATCCGTTCCCAGGAATAGGCGTGGGCCACGTTGGCCGCATGGCGGCTCAATTCCTGGCGGAGCCGCTCGTCGGAGAGCAGTTTTTGCAGTTTATCCGCCAGCGCCTGCGGATCGGAATCCGGTATGTGGTATCCGGTTCGGCCGTCGCGGACAAGGTAAAGCAAGCCCCCCACCCCGGAGGCCACAACCGGAGTGCCGCAAGCCATCGCTTCCAGCGCCACCATGCCGAAAGATTCGTATTGCGACGGCATGACGACGGCTTGGGCGGCGGAATAATACATCGGCAATTCCGTCTGCGGCCGTTTGCCGAGAAAGGTGACCACGTTCGTGACGGAAAGAGAATCCCGCAGCTCTTGGAGATATTGCATTTCTTTCTGCGGATTATCAGGGTCTCCGCCGATCACCATCACGCAGGGGCAGGAAGGGGAAAGGAAACCGCGTTCCCGCAACAGCGCGGCCGCACGCAGGAGGGTTTCCAATCCCTTCAAGCGCTCGATCCGGCCGACGAAGAGGACCATCTTCGCATCCTTGGGGAGCCCGATCTGCGTGCGCGCTTCCGCCACCGGATGCGGATGGAAGAGTTCCAGATCGACCCCGGGCGGGATGACGACCACCTTGCGGAGATCCGCCCGGTATAACCACTGCAGCTGCATCCGTTCCGCGGGGGTGGCGGCGATGATCCGGCTGGCTCCGGAGAGGATGGATTGCTCGGCTTGGAGGCGAACCGGATCCTCCACGGTTCCTCCCAGGCGCGTTTTCATCGCCCCCAGCGTGTGAAACATATGCAGGAGCGGGATATCCCACTCCTGCTGCAAGGTTAATCCAGCCAATCCGGAAAGCCAGTAATGGCTGTGAACCAGGTCATAGGAGATGTTTTGACCGGCTCCGAACTTCCGGATCTCTTCGGTGAAAGCCGGCACATGCTGCGAAAGTTGATCCCGGGGCAACGGGATTTCCGGGCCGGCCGGGATGTGGATGATTCGATTCCCGTTACCCAGATCGTGGATGACGTGTGGAACATGTTCATCCTGCGAGCGGGTGAATACATCCACACGGATGCGCGCCTTGCCGAGGGAACGAGTCAACTCGCGGACATACACGTTCATTCCGCCGGTATCCTTGCCTCCCAGCGTCGCGAGAGGACAGGTGTGATAGGAGAGCATCGCCACACGCATGGGATAATTATAACTTTCCGCCTGCCGTGGGGCGTTTACGGGGGTTGTTGCATCTCAAGCCTACCAGCTCGCAAGCCATGCGGTCGCCGGTAAAAAGCCTGAAAAGAAGCCCAACTTGACCCCAAAGAGCGGCTCGTGGTATTCTCAGCCCGAATTTCCAGGATCAGGGGGAAACCATGACAACGCTGGAACGAGCTTATTGGGTCGCCTTCAATCACATCCGCGGAGTCGGTGCCGCCCGCGTTCAGAAAATGCTGAAGGCGTTCGGAGATCTGCACTCGGCATGGGAAGCCCCGCGCAGCCGGCTTCTGGAAGCCGGCTTGGATGAGCGCACTGTTGTCGCGATTGCCAGCGGAAGGCCGGCGCTGGATCCGCAAGCTTTGCTGGACCGCTGCGGGAAACTCGGTCTGAAGGTGCTTGTCTGGAATGATCCGGAGTATCCACCCCGGTTGAAAGAACTTCCATTACCGCCGCCGGTTCTGTATCTGCGCGGCGGGATGACCGAAGCGGACGGTTTGGCGGTGGCGGTGGTGGGGACACGCAAAGCCACCGCCTACGGGAAGGAAGTGGCGCGGATGTTCGCGTCCGCCCTGGCGGTGAATGGGATCACCGTCGTCAGCGGGCTGGCGCGTGGGGTCGACTCCGAAGCGCACCTTGCCGCACTGGAAAGCGGCGGACGGACGCTGGCAGTGCTGGGGTGCGGCGCGGACGTTGTGTACCCGCCGGAACATGGACGCCTTGCGCGCCGGATTGCAGAATCCGGCGCGATCCTCAGCGATTATTCTCCGGGCACCCCGCCGGACGCTGCGAATTTTCCTCCCCGCAACCGGATCATCGCGGGATTAGCCCTCGCCACGCTGGTCGTGGAGGCCGGCGAGGAAAGCGGCGCGCTGCTCACGGCTTGCTACGCGGGGGAATACGGCCGGGATGTTTTCGCCGTACCCGGCAGCATCTTGAGCGCCGCAAGCAAAGGGTGCAACCGGCTGATCAGCGACGGCGCCCAGCCGGTGGCTTCGCCCGATGAGTTGATCGGCGCGCTGGATCTGGAGCGGGTCGCCCCCGCGCTTCAAATGCGGATGGCCGTGCCCGAGAGTCCGATCGAGGCGAAGATCCTTGATGCGCTCGGCTCGGAACCGCTGCACATCGATCTCCTACGCACCAGCGTGGATCTTCCGGTGGAAACGGTTTCCGGCGCGCTGGCGATGATGGAATTGAAAGGGATGGTTCGGCCGGTCGGCGGGATGCAGTATGTCGCTGTGTCCCCGCCCCGGACGGGAGACCGTCGCGAATAAATGGATTCGAATTCGAAGGATAATCTACCACTGCTCGTCGTATTAATGGCTGGCGGCGGCGGCACTCGATTATGGCCGCTGTCACGTCCCGAGGAGCCCAAACAGTGCTTGCCCCTGCTTGGCGGCAGGTCGCTTTTCGAATCCACCGTGGAACGGTTGCGGGGCGTCGTTCCGACGGAGGATATTTTTGTCGTTTCCAACTCCGGTCTGGAACCGCTTCTCCGCTGCGCCGCGACGGCGATCCCAGCAGAAAATTTTTTCTGTGAACCGAGCCCGCGCAACACCGCACCGGCGGTGGCTTTCGCTCTGGCATGCCTGCGCTCGCGCGCTCCGCGGTTCGTCATGGCCTGCCTGCCTTCGGATCATTACATCGCGGACGTACCGGTGTTCCGGAACCTGCTTCGCGCCGCCAGGACGCTTGCAGAAAAAGGCCACCTCGTAACCCTCGGGATCGAACCGAGCGCTCCGGTTACGGGGTACGGGTACATCGAGCAGGGAGAGGAGTTGGGCGCGGTGGAGGGATTCCCCGCCTATCGCGTGCGGCGCTTCACCGAGAAGCCCGATGTGGAAAAGGCGCGCGAGATGATCCGCAGCGGCATGTTCACCTGGAATTCCGGAATGTTCTTCTGGCGGTCGGATGTGATCGAAGCCGAATACCGAAAACATCAACCGGCGATCGCCCAGGTGCTGGATCTGTTGATCGAATCGCTTAAGCGGAAAGCGGGAAGCGCGGATTTGGAAAAAACCTGGGAGGCTATGCCGAACCTCTCGCTGGATTATGGCCTCCTTGAAAAATCAGAACGGGTGGCGGTTTTACCGGCGCGTGACCTGGGTTGGACCGATATCGGCAGCTGGGACGCGCTGATCGAACTCTACCGGATACATCCGGATCTTCGTTCGGATGTATCCGGGGAACATTATGACGTTGGTTCGAAATCCGTCACCGTCATCCGAAAGGCGGAGACCGGACGGATTCTGGCCACCGTCGGATTGGACGACGTAATCATCGTGGAGACCGACGATGCGATTTTAATTTGTCGGGGGGGAAAATCGCAGGATGTCCGAAAAATCACGGACATCCTATTAAAAAAGAATTCTGCGAAGAAGCCGCAGTAGAGTGGCGCGCTGCTTCGGAATGAAGAAATAATCTCATTCTATGGGAATGGAGTTTTTTGCTGAATGGAAGGGTATTGTCTGAAGTGCAAGGCCAAGCGTGAAATTGAGAATCCGGAACCGGCCTTTCTCTCCAATGCGAGGCCGACCACCCGCGGCACATGCGCTGTCTGCGGAACGAAGATCCAGAAGATGGGTGCCACTCAAGCCCACCAGGGACTCACCCCTCCCATTCCGGTAAAGCGGGAAGAAAAACGCGCCAAACGGAACGGGAAACTGGTGATCGTGGAATCGCCTACCAAGGCGAAAACCGTCGGCCGTTTTCTCGGCAAAGGCTACCAGGTGCGCGCCTCCGTCGGGCACGTCCGCGACTTGCTGCGATCGCAGTTGTCGGTGGACGTGGAGAACGGATTTACCCCCAAATACCGGATTCCCAACGAGAAGCGGCTGGTCGTGAAGGAATTGAAAGCGCTCGCCCAGCAATCGGAGGAGGTCTACCTCGCAACGGATCCGGACCGGGAGGGCGAGGCGATTGCCTGGCATCTTAAGGAAGCCGTTGAATTGGGGGACACCCCTACCCATCGGGTCGTTTTTCACGAAATCACCAAGACCGCCGTCGATGAAGCCTTCCAGCATCCGCGGGAAATCGACATGAACTTGGTGAACGCCCAGCAAGCCCGAAGAATTCTGGACCGGCTGGTCGGATATATGCTCAGTCCGCTGCTGTGGGCCAAAGTTCGAAGCCGGCTTTCGGCCGGGCGGGTTCAATCGGTGGCCCTGCGGCTTGTGGTGGAACGGGAACGCGAGATCAGCGCCTTCGAGGCAAAGGAATATTGGTCGATCGAGGCGGATCTCGCCAAACTCACAAACGGCAACAACTCCTTCCGCGCCAAACTGGCGAAAGTGGACGACCAGGATTTCTCTCTGGGATCGGAGAAGGAAGCCGAAGCGATGGCGGAGGACCTGAGGAAGGCTTCCTTCCTTGCGGCGCGGATTCGCCGCGGGGAGCGGAAACGGAATCCTTCCGCTCCGTTCACCACATCCACGCTGCAACAAGAGGCATCCCGTAAACTCGGATTTTCTCCGAAGAAGACGATGGCCATCGCCCAACAACTCTATGAAGGCGTGGAGATCGATTCGATGGGCATGACCGGTTTGATTACGTACATGCGCACGGATTCCACGCAGGTGGCGGATGTGGCGCAGAAGGAAGCCCGGGAATTCATCACCGAAAAGTTCGGCAAGGATTTTCTGCCCGCCGAACCTCCGCAATACCGGACCCGTTCCCGATCCGCACAGGAAGCGCATGAGGCCATCCGCCCGACGTCCGTCCTGCGGCAGCCCAAAACGCTTGAGGAATTCCTCAGCCGCGATCAAAACCGGCTGTACGGGTTGATCTGGCAGCGGTTTGTGGCTTCGCAGATGGCTCCGGCCCTGTTTGATACCGTCCAAGTCGACGTAGAGGCCGCAGGAGCCCGCAAGTACCTGCTGCGGGTATCCGGAGCCATGTTGCGCTTCCAGGGGTTCCTGGCGGTCTATGAGGAAGCCAGGGACGAAGATCAGGCGGAGGAAGAGGAGGGCCAGGCTTCACTGCCTGCCCTCGAGGAAGGCGAACCGCTCAAGATGCTGGCCATCCTCCCGGAACAGCACTTCACCCAGCCGCCTCCGCGGTACACCGAAGCGGCATTGGTCCGCGCCCTCGAGGAATTCGATATCGGCCGGCCTTCGACGTATGCGCCGATCCTTTCCACGATCCAACAGCGCGGATATGTCGTCCGCGAAGAGAAGCGTCTGATGCCGACGGAAATCGGCTTCACGGTGAACGATATGCTGGTCACGTATTTTCCGGACGTGATCAACACGGGCTTTACGGCGACGATGGAAGACGAATTGGATGAGATCGCCGAGGGAAGCCACGATTGGACCGCCACGTTGCAGGAATTCTACGAACCCTTCTCCAAGGATGTAAAGCACGCGGAGGATGAGATTCCGAAAGTCAGCGAAGGACCGGAGCTGGCGGGGCGCGATTGCCCGACCTGCGGGAAACCACTGGTGATCCGATACGGACGGTTCGGCAAATTCATCGGCTGCTCCACATTCCCGGCCTGCCGGTATGTGGAACCCTGGTTGGAAAAAATGGGAGTGCTTTGCCCCAAGGACGGCGGGGACCTGGTGGAGCGCAAAACGCGCAAAGGCCGCACGTTCTATGCTTGTTCGAATTACCCGACCTGTGATTTCACGTCCTGGAAGAAACCGTTGCGAACCCCCTGCCCGGCCTGCGGCGGGTTGCTTGTGCTGGGCGGCCGGCAGACGGCGCAGTGCATCAAGTGCGATTCGAAATTCCCCCTGGATGAAATCCCGGCCAAAGAGCTGGAAACGTTCTGACAGGCCGGTGCGGCGGGAGATTCGGTTGAAGAATTAATTTGCCCGGAGAGGGCATCTGAAGATACAATCGGGATTAGGTGATGTATGGCAGTCCTGGTTTCCGTCCGGAACGCCCTGGAACGCTTAATTCGCACCCCCCTCTTCCTCAATGGAGCGAGTTTCCTGTTGGGCACGCTCTTCGGCTTGATCGTGCTCGGCTGGATCGTCTGGCCGGTAACATACATCGACACCACGCCGGAAATGCTGCGCTCGGATATCCAATTGGATTATCTGCGCATGGCGGTCGATTCTTACAGCGTGAACGGGGATGCCGTTCTGGCCCGCAGCCGGTTTGAAGCCCTGGGAGACGGAAAGTTGGATCTTCTGGCGCAGTTGCGCGGGGACGGTCTGACGGATCCTGAGCGGTTGAACCAGTTCGAGATACTCATCGCCAACCTGTACGTTCCGGGCGCGGAAACCCCCGAGTCCACCGCAACCCCCGCCGCGGCCGGTGGCATCCAAGACGCACTCTCCGTGATCGCGATTCTCGGAATCGTGATCGGAGGCGCGATCGCCGTGGTCCTGGCGGTGAACATCCGCCGCCATCGCGACAGCGCGCAGCCTCGGGAGGCGCCCGCGGCGCCGGAAGAATTATCCCTGGAGGCCGAGGAGGAGCTGGAGGGAAGATCGGTTCCAGCCGCGGAAGCGGAAGAAGAAACCGGCGGCGAGGGAACGGAACCGCTGGAGCGTTTTGTGACCACCTATACCCTGGGCGACGACCTGTACGAGGACAGTTTTACGATCAATTCCCCCAGCGGGGATTTCCTGGGAGAATGCGGCGTGGGAATTTCCGAACCGATCGGCGTGGGGGAACCGAAAAAGATCACGGCGCTGGAGGTCTGGTTGTTCGACCGTAAGCCGAGCCGGACTTCGACCACGGTGCTGATGAGCCAGTACGCGCACGATAAAGAAGACGTACGTGCCACCCTGGCGCCGCGCGGATTGCCCGTCCAGGCCGTTCCCGGAGCCGATTTTTGGATGGAAACCCCCGGTTTACAGCTCCGGGTTGTGATCCGCGAATTGTTATACGGGTCCGGGCCGTTGCCGGAGAATTCTTATTTTGAACGGCTGACCCTTCAAATGGAAGTTTGGGCGAAAGCGAAATAAAAACGGCGCGCCGCGGCCGCTCCCCGCTATTCGATTTTCTCAATTCGAAAGGAACGCGGTCCGGATGGCGTAGGGACCGATACGGTATCCCCCTCTTTGTGACCGAGCAGCGCTTTCCCGATCGGCGATTCGTGGGAAATTTTTCTCGCCCGGGAATCCCCCTCCTTGCTTCCGACGATCAGAAATACATCCGCTTCATTTTCCTCATCGAGCACGTGCACGCGGCATCCCAGCGACACCACGTCGCGGGGCGTAGAGGCCGGATCGACGATCTCGGCGGTTTTGATCAGAGTTTCCAGCTCCAGGATCCGACCTTCCAGAAATCCCTGCTCTTCCTTGGCGGACGTGTAATCCGCGTTCTCCGAGAGATCTCCCTGCTGAATGGCGGCTCGCAGCCGGGCGGCCAATGCCGTGCGCGCCGGGCCTTTCAGCTGCTGCAGTTCCTCGCGTATTTTCCGGGCTCCCTCGGGGGTTAATATTTTATTTTCCATTCCGTTTTTTCTCTCCCAGGACGGGCCTTCCGACGGCTAGGGTTTAGTCTGCGGATCGGTCAGCTTTTGATACTCTTCCAGTGCAAAGCGGTCGGTCATCCCGGCGATGTAATCGCATACGACCCGGTACAGGTCCTCCTCCTCGGTCCGGGATAGAATGGCCGGGGGCAGGATCTTCGGATTGGACACGTACATCGCAAACAATTCGGAAAGGAATTTTTCCGCCTTGAGGGCCATGCGCATCACGCGGTGATGCCGGTACATTTTCTCAAACAACCGGTTGCGCAACGCCTCCAGCGGCGGGAGAAACGCATCCGAAGAGCGGACGATATTCTCCGGCAGGCGCCGGACATCCGGGTTGCTTTTTACCGAGAAGGCGGCCAGCTGGCGGTCGGTGGATTGTACAACATCCTGCACGGCCAGCCCGATAAACGTGCGAATCATGCGATGCCGGGTGAGATCATCCAGCGGGCCCGATGTCCATTCCGACTCCTCGCGAAGAGATTTCCAGAGGGCCAGGTCCGCCAGATCTTCCGGAAGCAGCATGCCGGAACGAAGCCCGTCGTCCAGGTCATGCGAGGTGTAGGCGCACTCGTCGGCGGTGTTTGCAATCTGCGCTTCCAGGCTGCCGCGTTCTTCCGGTGTATATTCCGCCATATCGGGGATGTCGAACGCCGTCTCGTGTTTGACAATTCCTTCGCGGGTTTCCCAGGTGAGGTTCAATCCCGGGAAGGCCGGATACCTTCGCTCCAGGACGGTCACAATTCGAAGGGATTGGCGGTTGTGGTCGAAGCCCGCATGGGGCTCCATCAAGCGGGAAAGCACGACCTCCCCCGAATGCCCGAACGGAGGGTGTCCCAAATCGTGGGCCAGGCAAATCGCTTCCACCAGGTCTTCGTTGGCGCCCAGGGAGCGGGCCAGCGAACGGCCGATTTGGGAGACTTCCAGCGTATGGGTCAGCCGTGTGCGGTAGTAATCCCCCTCGTAGGTGATGAACACCTGCGTCTTGTGCTCCAGCCTCCGGAAGGCGGTGGTGTGAAGAATGCGGTCGCGATCCCGCTGGTAACGGGTTCGGAATGCAGGTTCAGCCTCGGGGTACACTCTCCCGCGTGAGTTTTTGCTGCGGGAGGCATACGAAGCGAGAGTACGATCTTCGATTTCTTCGAGTGCCGGACGGTTGAGGACCATAATGACGGTTCCGGAGGGTGTTCGTGGCGGAGTGTATCAAACGGATTTGGGCTTGTCAATCATTCCGCATTGAATTATCCTTACCATCCGTGTTTGAAATCTCCATTTGAAGGGCGGCGCGCGCCTCTCCGAGAGTATCGCCATGAGCACTCAGAGGATAATGCTGGTGGACGACCATGAGGTGGTCCGGCTGGGATTGAAATCCCTGCTGGAGCATCATCAGGGATTCGAGGTGGTGGCGGAAGCCAGCTCCGCCGCGGAAGCCGTGGAGAAGGCGGTTTCCCTGAAACCGGACGTCATCCTGATGGACATCCGCCTTCCGGGTGTGTCCGGGATCGACGCCTGCCAGGAAATCATCCAGGAAAATCCGGATATCAAAGTGATCATGTTGACGTCGTATGCCGAAGACGAGATGTTGTTTTCCGCCATCCGCGCCGGCGCCTCCGGCTACCTTCTGAAACAAATCGGCGGGCAGGAATTGGTGCAGGCCATCGAGCGCGTGGGACGGGGCGAAGCGCTTCTGGATCCCGCGGTCACCAAACGCGTTTTTGCCGAGATGCGCAAGATGGCCCAGGAGGAGGAGGCATCCACCTTCTCCGGATTGACCCAGCAGGAAATGCACGTGCTGCAACTCGTAGCGGAAGGAAAGACCAATCGAGAGATTTCCCAGGCGTTGTTCCTCGGGGAAGGGACCGTGCGGAATTATGTGTCTTCCATTCTCTCGAAGCTTAATGTTTCCAACCGGACCGAAGCAGCGGCGTATGCGGTTTCCCATAATCTAAAATCGTATCTTTGATGCGGAACGGGGAAAAACGTTGAACATTTTTCTCCTGCTCCTGATGTCGGTTTTCGCCGGAGTGTTGCCCATGGTTTGCTGGGCGGTGCTGGTCTGGTGGTTCGACCGATACGAAAAGGAGCCGTTTCATCTGCTGCTGATCTCCTTCCTGTGGGGTGTGGCGCCGGCGGTGATCATTTCCGGAGTAACGGAGGTGATCCTGGCGCTTTTCTCCGGATACGAAGGCGAGGTCACTTCGGCCGGACTGACCATTTTCAACCTGGGCCTTATCGCGCCGATCGTGGAAGAGGGAGTGAAACTCCTCGGGGTGCTCGGCGTCTTCTGGATCGCCCAGCGGGAGATCGATGGTCCGCTGGACGGAATCATTTACGGGGCGATGGTGGGGTTCGGATTTGCCGCGACCGAGAATTTTCTTTATTTCCTCTCCAGTGAGAGCATCGAAGAATTGCTTCTCGTCATTTTCGTGCGCGTCATGGTGTTCGGATCCATGCACGCGATGTTCACTTCCTTCTCCGGATTGGGATTGGCATTTGCAAAATATGCGCGGTCCGGATGGAAGGCCGTCTTGTGGGCGGCCGGCGGCTATCTTACGGCCGTTGTATTCCACAGCCTCCATAACCTGGGAATCGTGCTTGCCACGAAGACTCCCTTCACCCTGCTCGTCAGCCTTCTCTTCTACGGAATCGGTGTGGTGCTCATCATCATGCTCTCCATCGGCTCCTTGATTCGCGAACGGCGGACCATCCAAAAGTATTTGCAGCCTTTTGTGGAGCAGGGAATTGTACAGCCGCATCAATTGGACGCGGCGGTTTCCGTCCGGACCCGCCTGTATTCGGAATGGGTGGCGCTTGGAAATTTCGATTTTAAAAAATACCGGACGATCAGCCGGCTGCATACCATTTGCGCGGAACTGGCGTTTAAAGAAAAGCAGCAACAAATGTGGGGAAAAGATCCCAAAATCGATCTGCAAATCGCCAAACTTACAACGGAAATGCGGTATTTATCAGGTAATCCCTCCTCTTCCTGAGAAATAGGCTTTGGTATAATCACCGCACGCCGAATGGAGAAAAAATGCCAAATACCAGTCCTCGACCAGCTGTTCCCAGTCGAATATGCCCGGCATGCGGCACGCGGATCGCGGATACCGCGTCGCGCTGCGCAGTGTGCGGGATGGTATTCGAATCGGGAAGCGGCAGGGTCGTGAAAGTTCCCGCCCGGATGTCCGGCCAATCGGCAAGTTTGAATCTTCCGGTGGGGGTCGTCATCGCCGCGCCCATGATCACTCTGATTCTGGGCGCGTTGATCGTGGTCGCCCTGGTCAAGGGCGGTCTTCTCACCGGCACCACAACCCCGTCGACGGTGCAACCGGTTACCCCGACGATCACACTCACCATGCCGCCGACCAACACCGACGCTCCGACCCTGACGCCGACGGACCTGCCGCCGATCGTGATCACCGTACAAGCGGGCGACACCTGCTTCGCGCTGGCGGCGGAATACGGGATTACGGACTTCACCCTGATCAAAGACGAGAACGGAAAAGCCGCCAATTGCGACAGCCTGACGTTGGGGAAAACGCTGAAGATCCCCCGGCCGACACCCACCCCGCCCCCGGCATCCACCGCGACGGCGGATTCGTTCAAGCAGACGGAAACATCCTGCCAATTCGAAAACTACGAAGTCGTGGATGGCGATACGCTGGCCGGAATTGCGGATCTGTGGGATGTTCCCATCGCAGCGATCAAGAAGTGGAATTCACAGTATTCCTTTGCCAAAGACGTAGTCTATGTGGGCATGAAATTGAGGATCCCGCTGTGTGAACGGGAACCGACTCCAGGCCCGAGTCCGACCCCGACGACTCCCCCGCCCTACCCGGCGCCCAATCTTCTCACCCCGCGCGACGGGACGATCTACGGGATCGCGGACAATGAGATTGCGCTGCAGTGGGCGGCGGTTGCGTCGCTGCGGGACACCGAGGTATATCAAATAACGATCGAGGATATTTCCCAGGGGACCGGTGAAAAAACCGTTCTCTATGAAAAAAACACCAGCACGCGCGTCCCCGCCGAATTGAAACCGACCGATGGGAGCATGCACATTTTCCGCTGGAGCGTGATGGTCGTGCGCAGGACAGGGACGACCGACGCCGGTAATCCGGTATATGTCTCGGCCGGTCTGGTCAGTGAGCGGCGCGTGTTCGGCTGGGGTGGAACGACGTCCTCCGTGCCCACGGCCACTCCGTAATCGATTTGCCTTCCGTCAGGAACCGTCTCCGGACCGTCAAACGGTCCGTCAGGACGGCTCCTTTTCGTTTGCGCCGGAATTGGTGACGTCAAGGATGAAACTCCGGGCGTTAACTCCTTTTTCCTTCGCGGCGCCCTGCATGGCGGTTTGAATCTCGTTCAAACCGGAATCGGCAAAAGCGATCACCCCGGGCCCCGCGCCGGAGAGAACCGCCGCCGCGGCGCCGGCTTGTTTGGCGGCTTGGATGATTGCATCCACGCCCGGCAGGCGGGCCAACCGGTAGGGTTGATGCAGCCGGTCCTGCATTACATCCGCCAGCAGGCGGTAATCGGCGTTGCGCAACGCATCGGCCGCCAGCAAGGCTTTCCCTAGATTAAACACAGCGTCGCGATGATCGACCTTTTCGGGCAGGATGGAACGCGATTCGGCCGTGCTGAGATGGCGGTCGGGGACAATCACGCAGACTTGCATCGGTGGAAGCTCGTACCGCCGCCACAGGATGCGGCCGTCCTCCGCGCTGAGAATGACCAGTCCGCCGACAAAGGCGGCAATGGCATTATCCGCATGTTCCTCCAGCGGCAGGGAAAGCTGGATGAGGTTCTGGCGCGAGAAGGTATTTCCGATGGATGTATTGGCGGCGATCAACCCTCCCACGGCGGCGGCGGCGCTGGATCCCATTCCGGAAGATACCGGGATCCGATTGATGCACTCGAGTGTGAATCCCGGATCGGCGACGCCCGCCTTTTGAAAGACCTGGATCGCAGCCTGCGCAATCCGATTCTTACCGTCTTTCGGAAGCGACCGGGCACCCTCGCCCTCCACGGACACGCGGATATCCCCCTCACTTTCATCGAGGACCACCTCGTTCCATAAATCGAGCGCCAATGCCATGCAATCGAAACCGGGACCGAGGTTGGCCGATGTAGCGGGAACTTGAATATGGGTGCGCTGAATTCGGGGTGTCATTCGAGCAGCGCTTTTTCCAGTTCGGAAAGGATGGGAGGTAGAAGCTGAATGGAAGGCGCACGGCGGGTGATGATATCCGGGTCCTTCAAACCATGCCCGGTGCACACGGTGACGACGGTTTGCCCGTCGAGGACCAGTTTATTATTCCGGACCTCATAAACGAGGCCGGCCAGCCCCGCGGCGGAGGCGGGTTCCACCCACAAACCTTCCCCCGCCAAGAGCCCCTGCATCTCCAGGATGGCTTCGTCGCTTACCGCGATAATCCGCCCTCCGGATTCCTGCGCCGCTTCCAAAGCCTGCTCCCCGCGCGCGGGTTTCCCGATCCGGATGGCGGTGGCGACCGTCTCCGGTTCCACCGGATGTCCGACAACCAGGGGAGCCGCGCCTTCGGCTTGCACTCCCAGGATGCGCGGCAACCCGGTTTTTTTCGTATGATGGTATTGTTGGAAACCCATCCAATACGCCGTGATGTTGCCGGCGTTCCCGACCGGCAGACAAAGCCAATCGGGCGATTTTCCCAACACATCGCAGATTTCAAACGCGGCGGTTTTCTGCCCTTCCAGACGGAATGGATTCAGCGAATTAACCAGTGCGATGGATTGTTTCTGGCTGATTTGTACCACCAAGGTCAAGGCATCGTCGAACGAGCCTTCGATTTGGATCACCCTGGATCCATACGCGATCGCTCCGGCCAGTTTTCCCATGGCCACTTTGCCCTGGGGGATGAGGACGATGCATTGAATCCCGGAACGGGCCGCGTACGCGGCGGCGGAGGCGGCGGTGTTCCCCGTCGACGCGCAGATGACCGATTTTGCGTTTCTGCCCGCAGCCTCGCTGATGGCGACGGTCATGCCCCGGTCTTTGAACGAACCGGTTGGGTTCAACCCTTCATATTTCGCATACAACGAAACACCCTTCCCCAGTTTTTTTGCGAGGACCGGCAGGGGAATGAGCGGAGTATTCCCTTCCAACAGCGAGACGATCGGAACATTTTTGGGGAGATCGATCAACTCACGGTATTCTTGAATGACTCCACTCCAAGACATCGGCATCCCTTTCCGTTTCGACGGATTACCAACCGGCGCGGATTGTACCATCGACGGGTGACCATCGACTATGGATCATGGGCCATCGACTATCGTCCTTTGCTTATGGACAATCGTCAGAAGTCAATCGCCACCAGCCCATTCTCCAGTTTATAATAAACAGCACTTCTTCACGGATATGGTAAAACCATGACCCGTCCCAAAATCATCAGCACATCGAAAAATCAGCGGGCGTTCCTGTTTGGAATCGATTGGAAGAATGACAATTCCATTCTCTCCTTGGAGGACAGCCTTGCGGAATTGGGAGTCCTGTGCCAAACAGCAGGCATGGACGTCGTGGGGCAGGATTACCAGCGAATCGTCAAACCGGACACGGCCACCCTGATCGGATCCGGAAAAGTGGTGGAACTCAAGCGCTGGGTGGAGGAAACCCAGGCGAACATCGTCGTGTTCGACGAGGAACTCTCCCCCCGGCATTTGCGGGAACTGCAAAAGGAGCTGGGAGAAGAGATCCACGTATTGGACCGCACTGCGGTCATCCTGGATATCTTTGCCCAGCACGCGCACACCCGCGAAGGGGCTCTGCAAGTGGAGTTGGCGCAGTATGAATATCGTTTGCCGAGGCTGACCCGGGCTTGGACGCATCTGGCGCGGCAAGCCGGAGGGGCGGCCGGGCGCGGAGGAACGGGAGGGGTTGGATTGCGCGGTCCGGGCGAGACCCAACTCGAGATCGACCGGAGGGAAATTTCCAAAAAGATCGTCCACTTGAAAAAAGAGCTGGAGAACGTCCGCGATCACAGAAACCGGTATCGCACCCGCCGAAAGCGGTCCGGTATCGCGGTGGTGGCGCTGGTCGGGTACACCAATGCGGGGAAAAGCACGCTGCTTAACACGCTCACCGATGCGGGGGTATACGTCGCCGACCAATTATTCGCCACCCTGGATCCGACCACGCGGCGGGTCCGGCTGCCCGGCGGAAAAACCATTCTGCTTACGGATACGGTGGGATTCATCCAAAAGCTTCCCACGTCTCTGATCGCCGCCTTCCGCGCGACGTTGGAAGAGATTTCGGAAGCGGATATGCTTCTGCATATGGTGGATATCTCGCATCCGAACGCACGGGAACACGTCCAAGCCGTTCAGCAAACGCTGCAAACCCTCGGTCTGCAGAATATTCCCATCATCACGGCGATCAATAAAATCGACAAAATTCCCCGCGCCCAGGTAGATTTCCATTTAAAGGATTATCCAAACACCGCGCTGTTATCGGCGCTGACCGGGGAAGGAATTCCCGCGCTTTTAGAGACAATCGAGAGAGTACTTTTCGCCAGCATGAATTATGTCCGGGTGAAAATTCCCTTCAGCGCCGGCCGTTTGCTCAATGTATTCTACGAGGAGGGCTGGATCGAAAGCCTGGTCCATCGGGAGGATGGAATTCTGATCAGTGGCAGGATCCCCGGATCATACTTGTCGGAATTCCGGCAATACCTTCTCGCCGATCGACAGAAGGATAAGCCGGCCGTGTCATGAAACGGCGAATGGCAGTTTCCGTATTCCTCGTTTTTCTTTGGGCCTGCCAAAGCCCGGCGCCGGACGCGGGACGGGAACACATCCCCGGCGATCGTTCACCGGGTACCCCGACCTCGGCGGAAGGACCGCCTTCTCCGACGAATTTGGAAATCCGCCCGACGTCAGTGAAAAAATCCACACCGACCCTGGAACCGTCCCCCTCTCCCTCCCTGACGCCGATTGAAAGCGACCCAATCGTCGAGTTGGCATTCGTGGGTGACATCATGCTCGGGCGCTCCCTTGGGGAGAGAATCACAAGGGGAGAAGGAGAAACGATCTTTGCTTCCGTGGAATCCACGCTGCAATCGGCCGATCTGGCGGTTGGGAATTTGGAATGCGCCATGGGCGAAGGCGGCGTTAAAGCGCACAAATACTACACATTTTTGGCGCCCCCGCAATCCGCTGCCCTTCTGAAAAACGCCGGATTTGACCTGCTGTCACTGGCCAACAACCATAGTTTCGATTTTGGGACCGAAGTTTTCGAGCAGACCATGAAGCTGTTTGATGCGAATGGGCTTGGATATGTCGGCGCGGGCTTCAACGAGGATCAAGCGCGCACGCCGGTGGTTTTCGATGTACGTGGTTTACGCCTGGCCTTCCTGGCCTATGTCGAGGTTCCGAAAGAATATATCGGTGGTTTCGATCCGATAGTATGGACAGCAGGTCCGGACACTCCCGGGGTCTCCTGGGCGGACGACGAGAAGATAAAACAGGATTTAAAAAGTGTGGACCCGGATGTGGATTTCACCGTCGTGCTGTTCCATTTCGGGGATGAGGGCGTCGACGTCCCCAATCCGCGCCAAATCCAGCTCTCCAGGATGGCGATTGAATACGGCGCGGATCTGATCGTCGGTTCCCATCCGCATGTTTTGCAAAGCGCGGAAGAATACAAGGGGCGCTGGATTTTCTACAGCATGGGAAATTTTGTATTCGATGAGTTCTCTGAAAAATCAAACCGCAGTGCGATTTTGTGGGTTCAGATTTCCCGGGATACTCTCCCGGAGTATTCCCTGCTTCCGTTGAACATCATCGACGGGATGCCCAGGATTGGGGAATAAATCCGGAGGCCAAAACCGCGCCCTTCGGAATTTCGACCGGTGATGGCGGGATCGGCGAATCAGGCGGGTTTGACGGTTTCCATTTTTTCCCCCAATGTTTGGATTTCTCTCAAAAGGTCCGCCTTATTCCCGGATTGGAGGGCGTCCTTCATGCCAGTCAGGATTTTATCCGCCCAGGACCAGTGCCTGCGAAAGGCATCTGCCTTGATCCAATAATCTCTTTTTTCCCACGCCTCGGCCGTCCGATCGATGGAATCATGAATTTCCTGAAGCCCGTCGATCAGGATCGCCGCTGTTTCCGCCGCGTTTCCATCTGTTTTCTGCGAGTGGGAATAATCCCGGATGGCCGATGCCATCTTCTTGAGAACCGCATTCCGCAGTCGGGTCGGGTTGGTGGTGTGAATCACTCTGCCCAAGAAGGACTCCCGTGGTTCAAAGTATGGAAAATGCAATGCCTATGGGGTACGATGCGCAAGATTATACCCGAAAAGAATCGCTTTTCGAGGTATGGACGGATGGATGTGGAATGACAATAAATTTGGTAACTGGCGGTACTAGAAAAATGGGGATAATCGACAGAACAGAACATGATCGGAGTATGAAAGTCTTTTTTTCCTTATCGTCAGCGGTATAATTGTCACTCACAACCTATGCGGATATATACTAAATAGTTGTTGTTGCTTATCAGCCTATGGTTTTGTGCCCGGATTTTCGTTATTTGATATGTTGACCCTCTTGCAATGAAGGAGATCGGTATGAGAGGGACGCAGAAGATAGTTTGGTACTTATTCCTTATGCTTTCAGGACGAGGTTTCGCCTTTCATCAGAATGCGGACTAACACCCTATGCAGAGTACAGCTAGTATCCTGCGGAAATTTTAAGCAATTTCAAAGCACCAACAGAATCCTGCTCCCGAGCCGAATCCAGGCTTAACCAGTCGCCGCCAACGCTTACCGTTGGGCGGCGAAGGTACCATAGAGCATTCATCCAGAAATTAGACTCGACTGGAGGTTGACATGGTTAGAAATCTATCATTTGCGGTCATAGCATTTCTACTCATACTCCCGGCCTGTGGACCTACTAGCCCAACCCCTATCAACCCATCGCCCATTTCGACCACGAGTCCAACATCTACAGAAATCATTCGTCCAACGTCTTCTCTCCCTCCCGTGACAGGTCCCGATCCATCCTCGCGTGTGGCTGTCTTCTACTACCCATGGTTCAGGAATCCAAGTATCGATGGCGAGTGGTTCGGATGGGATTTTCCAGGCAGGAATTATCCGCCGCTTGATATCGCCAGCGATTACTACCCGCTCCTGGGGGCGTATAGCACTTCCGACGAGCACATCGTAAGTCAGCATTTCGCCTGGCTGCGCGAGGCTGGCGTGGGTGTGATTATTGTTTCTTGGTGGGGGCAAGGGTCGCGTGAGGATCAGACTGTCCCTGTGCTCTTGGAGGTGGGGAAGCGCTATGGTATCCAAGTCGCCTTCCAGGTCGAGAACTACCAAAATAACACAGGTACTCGTACGGCCGACCAACTTGTCAAGGACGTACAGTACATCTATGACCGCTATGGCGACGAGTCGGCGTTTTATCACACGACAGCCCCTAGCCGCTGGAGCCCAAACGACAAGGACAAGGGGCTGTTCTTCCTGTACGCCCCCAACCTTCCTGGCCAAGCCAGCCTTGGCACGCAAACGGTGGATGCGTCTTATTGGCAGTCTGCTATCGAAACCATCCATGCCATGCCCCAAGGAGGGCTGGTGATCGCCTGCACCACGGATAGCAGTTGGGTGGATGGGGGACATTTCGATGGCTTATACAACTACATCACCTTGCATGCTGACCAGCTCCCTGGGTTCTCCTGGGCACAAGGATTACCGATGGGTGCCTGGTATGTGCCCAGTGTGATGCCAGGGAACTCTGCCCGGCGGATCGGTTACCCGGAAGACACATATGTTTCCCGGCAAGGTGGTGCAACCTATATCGAACAATGGGAGGCAGCCCTCGAGAACGGTGTCGAACCGGAACTGGTGACAATCACATCCTTTAACGAATGGGGGGAAGGCACCCAGATCGAGCCCGCGGCTACAGGTGTTACCAATGGCGTGAGCTATACCTATTCGGATTACAGCCCGCTTCCTTCGAAGGGATACCTCCATCTCACACGCCCATTAATCGATTATTTCTTGGCAAAGGTCTGGGGTCCAACCCACCGCCTCCGTATTCACATGACTACTACGTCTGGTTGGACCACCCTGGGTCTGGTGTGTGGGGGTGCACTCATACGCCCAACCTTTGTCACTGTGAGTGAAGAGGCGACCTATATTGGGACTGTGAACGGTCGCCTTCTATTGACGCAACCGCTGGAGCGGGTACAAGCAGGCGGAAGCGTAGAGACAACAGTGGATATATTACTGACGAACGTGAGAAACACGGGTGCGCTTGTCTTTGAGATTGAGCGGGGGAACAGGGGCTGGACTCGGGTTGAGCTGTTTAACTACGAAGGCGCAGAGCCGATCTTGGTCAAGACCTTCGTATGGGGAGGAATAGGCCCAGACGATAGGAACACTTTCGACATTCTGATCCGTCTTGAGGAATTGCTGCAATCGACGCCTTAATAATCCCGGCACAGGGACATCAAGCACTCCTCAGGCGATAACTTTATTGTCATACTTGTTTAGGCCAGACAAATTAGAAGGTATTCTAGGATTCAACTTTATTTCTTAGTCCTAGAGAGAATTAGCAATATAGTGCCCTGTTTTTAATAAACGCAGGATACGACTTTATTGTCATTCCACATGGATTCGCTGGAAAGACAGATCGACCGGAAAAATCAACCGGTGTAATGTTTTGAGATAAAATTACAGGCCCGGAGTATTCGGAAGCGGAACTGCGGCAGTCGGAAACGGAGACGAAACGTGGAAGAGCACATCAAGGTGGTTGCCACCAACCGAAGAGCAACGCACGATTATGCCATCCTCGAGCGATTCGAAGCCGGGATCGCTCTTTTCGGAAGCGAAATCAAGTCCATCCGTGCCGGCCAGATCAACATCAAAGAGGGTTATATTTCGATCGAGGGCAGGCAAGCATGGCTTCTCAGCGTGCATATTTCACCCTACGATCCGGCCAGTATGTCGAATCACGATCCCCTCCGGAAAAAGCGGCTCCTCCTGCACCGCAAGGAGATCCTCCGATTGCAGGAAGCGCAGCAGCAAAAAGGATTGGCGATAATTCCGTTGCGGATCTATTTGAAAAAAGGGCTGGCGAAAGTTGAGATCGGCCTGGGACGGGGTTTGAAGAAATATGATAAACGGCAGGCGATCGCCAAACGGGATGCGGAGCGGGATATGCGCCGCGCATTAAGCAGCCGGAATTAATAATGCTATAATGGTTTTTACGGGGATGACAGGCTTCGACGGAAGAGGCTGGCCCCGGATGGCAGGCCGAGAGGCGCCGAGCTCGAAAAATCAGCGCACAAACTCAAGTGCCAACCGCACTTACTCTGCTCTTCCTGTTGCGGCTTAACCCGCACCATAGAGCCTGACCCCTAAGGGGTCACGTCCGCCTCTCCCTAACTCCGGCTGGGAGAGATGCGGGCGTGAGAAAGCCGGAGTGCCGCATGCGAAGCCGTGGCGCATGCGAAAGAGGGCTTTCGGGCCTGAGCGGCTGGTCGATCGGTTTTCCTCGCCGGGCAGGCAGCCGATTGACGAGAAAAAATGTCCGGCTAAGCCTGTAGAGGTCCGGAACCGAGTCTTCTCGGACGCGGGTTCGATTCCCGCCATCTCCACTGAAAAACCGTTACCGGCAGGACGCCGCTTAAGTTGAGATTCCCCACAGGAGGACCCCCATGGCCTTTCGATATTGGTTCGGGTCGATGCTTGTGTTGGTCGGCGCCGGATTGCTGGTTGACCAGCTTTACCCCGCACTGGAACTTGGGCAATGGATCGCCCGCCTATGGCCGCTTGCCCTCATCCTGCTCGGCGTCCTGGTGCTTATAACCCGAACATCGACCTGGATCGGCGGGATTCTCGTCATCATCGTCGGAATCCTCTTTCAGATCGCCGCGCTGGGTATCCTGAGGGAAAATGCGTGGGGATTGTTGGGACCCGGTCTGCTTATCCTATTGGGCGTTCTGGTGATTTTCCGTTTCGGACGACCCGGTATTTCGAGGGAAAAATCCCAGGGTACGATTAATCCTTTCGTCATTTTCTATGGGCTTGAGGTCCGTCCGCCAATTGCGAATTTCCGCGGTGGTTCCGCAACGGCTATCTTCGGCGGTGCAAATATCGATTTGCGGGAGTCCGTGTTGGCAAAGGAAGGGGCGTTTCTTGAGCTGACAGCGGCGTTTGGCGGCATTAACGTCATCGTCCCGAAAGAATGGCGGGTGGATATCGATGGGTTGCCGTTTTTCGGCGGCTGGTCGAATAAAACTTACCCTTCATTGACTTCAGAAAGCCCTGTTCTGACCGTGCGATGCCTGGCAATGTTCGGGGGAATTGATATTAAAAATTAATCCCTTTCGACATGTTCATTCGATAAAAAGCGGCGCGGGAATTTCTCGCGCCGCTTTTTTTATCGGGTATGCCTTTTTTCACGGCGAACCAACCTCCCACGCTGGGCGCTAGAGGACGCGGCAAACAAAACCTTTTAGATATCTGCCTTCGGGGAAGGTCAAGCGGACCGGATGATCCAAAGGCTGGCCGAGCCGTTTGATGATTTGTGCATCTCGGCCGGCATCCACCGCGGCAGAGAAGACAATTTTCTGGAATAATTCCTCGCTGACAAGTCCCGAACAGGAGAATGTAATCAGGAAGCCTCCCGGCCGGATAATTCGCATAGCTAACCAATTTATGTCCTTGTAAGCTCGTGAGGCTTTGAGAATATCCTTCTGCATCGTCGCAAATTTTGGAGGGTCGAGGATAACGAAGTCAAATTGCCGTTTTTCATCCCGGAAAGCCCGCAACACTTCGAAAGCATTCCCGGCCAAAAAAGAATCCTCCCCGTCGGGCATTCCATTGAGCGATAACTGCTCTTTCGCGGATGCCAATACCGATTGCGACGAATCGACATTCAGCACATGTCCGGCGCCCGCGGAATATGCCGCAATGGCAAAGGCACCGGTGAAGGAGAACACGTTCAAGACGGTTCCGCTGCGCGTGTAGGAGGATACCAACTCATGGAGAATCCGGCGGTTGTCCCTTTGATCCAGATAGAAACCGGTTTTGTGGCCTTTGCGCACATCCACCAAGAAATGCCACCCGCCCTCATGAATCGTTATTTTTTCCGGCGGCTCGGTTCCCGATAAAGGACCGGTTGCCGGAGGAAGGTGCTCCTTCTCCCGTACGTCCGCGTCGGATCTTTCATAAATTCCTTGGACGCCTTCCAGCCGGCTCAGCAGCACTACCAGGACGCTTTTCCAATACTCTGCAGCCGCGGAGAGGAATTGGACGACGAGGAAGTCGCCGTATCGATCCACGATGAGGCCGGGCATCCCGTCATTTTCCGCATGGACCAGCCGGTATCCGTCGGTGTATTCACGCAGCGGTCTTCGAAGCGATTCCGCCTGCAGGAAGGCCCGGCGGAAAAAATCGGCATCCACCGCCTGACCTGGATCCCAGGTCCAAATTCTGGCGACGATTTGAGAGTGGGGGCTGAATCCGGCGCGGGCCAACCAGGTTCCCTGCTGATCGTATACTTCCACTGTCTCCCCCAATTGAGGATCTCCCGTCACTTTATCCACCGCGCCGGAAAATATCCAAGGATGTTTCTGCCGGACGGATTTTTCGCGTCCGGGTTTCAAGAACAACCGTCCTTCCGTCAAATCAATTTCTCCTTGGAAGAGATCAATTTCTCAAGCGCACCTTCATCCAAAATAGGTACATTCAGGGTTTTCGCCTTCTGAAGTTTAGAACCCGGATCCTCTCCCAGGACCAGGTAGCTTGTTTTTTTCGTCACGCTGTCGGTCACCTTTCCGCCGTGCGCTTCAATCAATTGCTTGGCTTCCTCACGGGAATAATTCCGCAGAACCCCGGTTATGACGAACGTCTTTCCATCCAACGAAGCGGCTCCGGGAGCGGAGGCCTCCGGGGTGTATTCCGGCCAAATCCCCTTTTTTCGAAGATGTTCCAGCAATTGCTGGTTCGGTTTGCGTGAAAACCAATCCAGGATCGCTTCGGCGATGTTCGGACCGACGCCTTCGATCTTCTGCAGGCGCTCCCCGGAAGCGTTTTTCAACGCGGTTAAATTTCCGAATTCCCTTGCCAAGTCACCGGCCATCACCTCCCCCACGCCCGGAATCCCGAGCCCGATCAGCAGGCGCGTCAGAGACCTTGATCTGGATACCGATATCGAATTTAAAAGATTCGTTGCTTTCTTTTCCGCAAAACCTTCCAGGAGCAATAGGTCTTTCAGGGTGATGTCGTACAAACCCGCTATGTCTCTCACCAACCCGGTTTGCACAAGCTGTTCGACTATCTTTATGCCCAGCCCTTCGATGTCCATGGCGGTTCGTGAAGCAAAATGCTCCACATGCCGCACCAACTGGTCGGGACATGCGGAATTAATGCAAAAATATGCCACTTCCCCTTCCGCTTTCCGGACGCTTTCCTGGCAGGACGGACATCGTTTGGGGGGAGAATACTTGCTCTCCTTTCCCGTACGGATGTCGGGGATGGGCCCGATCACGTAGGGGATGACGTCCCCCGCCCGTTTGAGCATCACCCGGTCGCCGATCCGGATATCGCGTTCCTGGATGAAGTCGAAATTATGCAGCGTGGCCCGGCTGACGGTGACGCCGCCGATGGAGACCGGTTCGAGAATGGCATAGGGGGTAAGCACCCCGGTCCGGCCGACATTCACTCCGATATCCTGCAACACCGTGCTGACCTCGCGGGCGGCGAACTTGTAAGCGATGGCCCCCCGCGGATCCTTGCCGACCGAACCGAGTCGCTCGGCCAGAGACAGGTCGTCGATTTTCACGACCAATCCGTCGGTTTCGAATTTATAGGAATTTCTCCGCTTCTCGAAGGTGCTGCAAAGGCGGATTACCTCCTCGATGGAAGCCGCCTGCTTTGCCATGGCGGGCACGGGGAAGCCCAATCCCTTTAATGTTGCCAGGGTTTCCCATTGCGTGGATGGCCGGTTTTCCCCTTCCCACACCAAAATCGAATAACAAAGCAGATCGATCGGGCGTTCCGCCGTCAGATGGGAATCCAGCTGGCGCAGTGCTCCGGACGCGGCGTTCCGGGGATTGACGTACACCTTTTCCTCCTCGCGGGCCAACCGCGCGTTCAAGGCTTCGAACTCCGCGATCGGTATGAACGCTTCCCCCCGGACGACAAGCCTTCGAGGGAGGGTGCCGGCATATTCCGGGTCCGCCGGGATGCGCAACGGCAGGGAACGGACGGTGCGCAGATTGGGCGTGATGTCTTCCCCTTCCGTGCCGTCGCCGCGCGTCGCGCCCATTCGAAATACGCCGTTTTCATAGTGGAGGATGACGGTCAATCCGTCGATTTTCGGTTCGATGACGAAGGATGCGGATTTCACCTGCGCTGACAACCGTACGATTCTGTCGTGCCAGGCGAGGAGATCTTCGGAAGAAAAAGTATTCCCGAGACTCAGCACCGGTTGGGGATGGGCAACGCGCAAGAACTTCTCCGAAACCATCCCGCCGACCCTCTGGGAAGGGGAATCGGGCGTTTTCAAATCCGGATATTCCCCTTCCAGAGATATCAATTTCCGAAGCAGTTCGTCGTATTCGGTGTCGCTGATGACGGGTGAATCCAGAACATAATATCGATAGCCGTGATATTGAATCTTTTTCTTTAATTCTTCCATCTTTTCGGAAACGGTTTTTGGGATCATTCCGGGGATTTTTTCAGCCTCCTTGCGCACATAAAGACAAGGATAATACGGTATAATTCTACTCTAGTCCAAATATAATAGAGAAGTCCTTGGGGGAGTACTCCCGAAGGGAGGATGATGTCATTCCACAGTCCTCCTCCGGAGGGAAAAAGGTAGCGGTAATCCCAACGGCAAGATTTTCCCCGTCATCGCACAGGAGATGCGTTGAAGCTATCCGTACAGTCCCTGACGAAGATTTTCCATCACAGTCACCGCGAATCCACTCCGGCGCTGGAGGATTTATCGTTCGATGTGAAAGCCGGGGAATTCATCTGCCTGCTTGGTCCCTCCGGTTGCGGTAAAACGACGCTTCTGCATCTCATCGCGGGATTGGAAAAAGCGGATTCCGGCCGCGTATTGATGGATGGGAAAGTCATCGTGGGGCCCGGACGGGACAGGGTGGTCATCTTCCAGGAGCCGGCGCTCTTTCCATGGTTGAACGTGATGGATAATGTTTCCTTCGGGCTGGATTGTGCGGGAATCCCGAAGAAGGATCAATCCAAGAAGATCGTGGAATATTTGCGTCTGGTGGGGTTGAGCAGTTTTCGCAAAGCCTATACCCACGAGCTCTCCGGGGGGATGAAGCAAAGAGTCGCTTTGGCCAGGGCGCTCGCCCTGGAGCCGGATATTCTGCTCATGGATGAACCGTTTGCCGCGCTCGATGCGCAAACCCGGGATATGCTGCATACGGAATTACAGGAGATCTGGCAGAAAACGGGAACCACCATCCTGTTTGTAACGCATAATGTGCGCGAAGCGTTTGTGCTCGGAGACCGCGTGCTTCTGTTATCGGCGCGTCCCGGGAGACTGAAAAAGGACTTCCGCTGCGAACTTCCCCGCCCGCGCCACATCGAAGATTATGCCTTGGTGGAAGCCGTTCGGGAAGTGCTTTCGGACTTGCGGGAAGAAGTCCTTGCCGCAACGGAGAAGGATCTGGATCATGAAGAACTGGATCATTAGAATTTTATTTTTCGGCCTTCTGATCCTTGCCTGGGAAATTGTGGTCCAGCTGAAGATCTGGCCCACCTACATCATCCCGTCCTTTTCCGACGTTCTGCTTTCCATCTGGAATGGATTTGCGGATGGAACCTACCCCCGGGCGATCCTGATCAGCATACGGCGGCTGGCGGTGGGATATGGAATCTCCCTGGTCCTTGGAATCATCATCGGGATGCTGGTTGGGCGGATACAAATTGTTCAAAAAACCGTGGGGTCGGTCATTCTTGGATTGCAGGCCTTGCCGAGTGTTTGCTGGCTTCCCCTGGCGCTGCTTTGGTTTGGATTGTCGGAAAAAGCGATTATCTTTGTGGTGATCATGGGGGCGCTGTTATCCATCTCGCTCTCCACGGCCGATGGAATCCACAATACTCCCCCTTTGTTCCTGCAAGCCGCGAAAACCATGGGCGCCGCAGGATTTCGCCTCTATTCCCAAGTCATTCTGCCTGCAGCGTTACCATCCATCATCTCCGGAATGAAATTAGGGTGGTCGTTCGCCTGGCGGTCCCTGATGGCCGGGGAACTGTTGTATTACGGCGGGATGGCCAGTCTCGGCCACCTCCTGACGATGGGCCGGGAATTGAATGATATGGCTCAGGTGATTTCGGTGATGATCATTATCGTGGTGATCGGGTTATTGGTCGACTTCCTGGTGTTCGCTCCCGTCGAACGGCGCATCCGGGAACGGTGGGGTCTGCAATCCGTTCGCTGAGCATCCCGGACGCACCAGATCCAGGGAAATCCCGTCAGCGGATTTCCGGCTCCAGGATCCCGTACGTTCCATCCCTCCTTTTGTAGACCACATTGACCGCCCCGCTGTGCACATTCTGGAAGAGGAAGAACTCCTCGTGGCCCAGCATGTGCATTTGATCGATGGCCTCGATTTCACTCATCGGTTCCAATAGGAATTTCTTCCTGCGGACGATGGGCTGGTCGGTGGCAGGTGATTCCTTCTCGTACAGGTCGGCCGGGACGGGAACAGCCTCGCTGCGTCCGCGCATCCGCTTCCCCTTGAATTTCTCCACCCGGCGATGCAGTTTATCAAGCGCCGCATCCACGGACGTATAAATATCGCCGCTTCGTTCCTCGGCCCGCAGGAGAAGGTTTTTTCCCCGAATGGTCATTTGGGCCACGTGTTTATCGGCGTCACTCCGTACGGAACGGTCGTACTTTAATTCCACCCTGGCTTCATCGAGATTCTCCACAAACCGGCTCAATTTGTTGATCTTCTTCTCCACGTATTCTTGCAGATGGGGGGTCATTTCCATTTCGGACGTATTGACAAGAATTTGAATGGTCATGGTTGTCCTCCGATATCGAAAGGATTTATGATCCCAGCCGTGCGGCAGGCAGGACGGCTCGGGCCAGCGTCAACGCGCCCACGCGGTATGCGCCCGCCTGGATCAGCGCTTCCGCGCAACTAAGCAATGTCGCGCCCGTGGTGCAGACATCATCCACCAACAACACGCTTTTCCCTTTCACGGACGATGCGTGAAAGGCGTGCGCCATATTCTTCTTTCGGTCTCCGTACGACAGCCCAACCTGGGTTTGGGTTTCCCGGACGCGGGACAGGCAAGAAGCAGCGACGGGGATATTCACCTTTCGGGAGAGCGCGTTCGCCAGCAGCAGCGACTGGTTGTACCCGCGCATTCGCTCGCGGTGCTTTCCCAGCGGGACCGGAAGGAGAAGGTCGAATTTCCAAGTGGGTAGAGTCCAATGGGGAAACGAAAGGTCGATCAATTGCGCGGCCAGGGAACGATCCGAGTCGTACTTCAGGGCATGGAGTGCTTTCCGCAGCGGACCGGAAAACTCGGCTGCCGAGCGGATGAATCGCAGGCGGGAATGATCGATGCAGGAATGCGGGCGATGGGCTTCCTGCGGCAGGCCGCACCAACGGCAGTGACGGGAATCGATCCATGAAATCCCGGCGGCACAAGGATCGCAAATGCGTTTGCCGAATTTTTTACAATAGACACATTGGGGCGGGAAAAACAGATCAAGAAAAATCGAATAGAACGAGCGGGTTTGTTCCTCAATCGTCTGGAATCTTTTCACCATGATCCAGATCCCCATTATCCTCCAAAGAACATCTTTCCGACAGGCGACGTGAAGAGGATCAATCCTGCAGGACCCAGAAGGACGATCAGAATGGACGGGAAGATCAGGAAAACCAGAGGGATCATCATCTTGACGGGGGCCTGCCGGGCTTTCTCCTCGGCGCGCTGCCTCCGGCGCAAACGCATTTGGTCGGCCTGAATCCGCAACACCCGTGACATGCTGACACCCAATTGCTCGGATTGGATCACGGCCGCAACAAAACTTGTCATCTCCGAGATGCCCACCCGCTCGGACATGTCCCGCAGCGCATCGCGGCGCAGTTTCCCAAGGCGGATTTCCTGGATAACCCGTCCGAAAGCGGCCCCCAATTCATTCTCCCACTCTTCGGTCACTTTCGACATGGCGGAATCGAAACCTAGGCCGGCCTCCACGCAGATGGTCAGAAGGTCCAATGCGTCGGGCATTGCCTTGCGGACGTTTTCCTGCCGGCGGCTGATCTTGCTGTCCAGGTACAAACGGGGAAAGAAATATCCGAAGACGATACCAAACAGCACCAAGCCGATGGAAAGGTACCATTGGGGTCGCCAAGTTCCGAAAAGGAATAGGAACGTCAGCAGACCGCCGAATACGAGGGCGAATACAATCTGCAGGGACCAATACACCGGGGCTTCGATTCCCCAGGGGTTTCCCGCCAAATCCAATTTTCTCTGGATGGTTTGAATGTTGGCGGCCGGTGTGAACCGGACGATCAGGTCGCTGACCCCTTTCAGGATGGGGAGGATCACCCGTTCATGGAAAGGCTGCTGTAATTCGATTTCCTCGAGGGTGATCGGGACTTCCCGCCCGGCGTATTCCGACAGCCGTGCGTCCAAAGGCGTTTGATCCTTCGGCATCTTTATGGCCGCGTACACCAACACGGCGGCGCCGATTACCACAATCCCGATAAAAATCGCGACTATCATCCCTGTTCCTTTATATCTCGATCTCCACGATTTTTCGTACGGCTATGAAACCTATAGCAATCAAAACCAACCCGCAAACGAACATCGGAATTCCGCAAGCGCGGGATTCCGGTGCGAAAAACTTGCCGATATACCCCGGATTGTATAAATACAGAAAGCCGCCCAGCGCGAACGGCAGAAATCCGATCAGGTAGCCCGTGATGGATTGCTGTGCCGTCAGCACGCGAATCTCGCCCTTGATCCGGACCCTCTCCCGGATGGTGTGGGATATGGTATCCAGGATTTCCGCCAAGTTGCCGCCGACTTCCCGCTGGATGTTGATGGCGGTGATGATGAGTTTGAGATCCGGGCTGTTCATCCGCCGGAGAAGGTTATCGAGGGCCGTATCCAGGGTTAACCCGATCTGAACTTCCTGCACTACGCGGCGGATCTCCACGCATGTGGGAGCCGGCATTTCCTTGGATACGGATTCCAAAGCCTGGATTACGGAATAACCGGCACGAAGGCTGTTAACGGTCAAGTTCAGCATGTCCGCCATCTGGTTTTCGAAGGTATGCAGGCGTCCGCTTTGTTTTTGCTTCACATAAAATCCGGGAAGAAAAAATCCGATCAGGGCGCCGACAGGCGCAAGGAAGATGTTTTGAAAGAGGAAAAAGGCGGCTGCACCCATCCCGATGCAGGCGATGATGATCAGGGCGATGTATTCCGTCGGACGGAGTTTTAAATCCGCCCGGGCAATGTCCTTCGAGATGCCCTCAAACCAATCCGATTTTGAAAAGGATCTGTCGAGGTAATCCGCGAGCGGGCTGCTTTTCGGCTTTTCCTCTTTGGCGGTTTCGGTTTCTGTGGTAGCGGTAAATTCCGTATAGCGGCTGAGCCGTTCTTCCACCGAGGAATCGCCGGAACCCAGAAAGGCGAAAACCAGCAGTCCGACGGCGATGGCGACGAAGATGATCGAGATCAATGTTGGAGACATGGGAGCACCCCGGGTAAGATCAATACCGCATTCTTTCCCCAATTCCAAAGACGGACGCCGGCAAATGAATACCGGATGCCTCGATGCGATCCATGAATTTCGGACGCAATCCCGTGGGCCGCAATCGTCCCACCACCCTGCCCGCTTCGATCCCGGTCTGTTCAAAGACAAACAGGTCCGTCATGGTGATGACATCCCCCTCCATCCCCTGCACTTCCGTGATGTAGGTGACATGGCGGGATCCATCGCGAAGGCGTTCCTGATGCACGATCATGTTGATGGCCGAGGCGATCTGCTCGCGGATGGCGCGCGAGGGAAGGTCCATTCCCGCCATCATGACCATGGTTTCCAGACGCGAGAGGGTATCCCGCGGGCTGTTGGAGTGGAGCGTGGTCATGGAACCGTCATGGCCGGTGTTCATCGCCTGCAGCATGTCCAAGGCCGCTTCATCGCGGACCTCTCCTACGACGATCCGTTCAGGGCGCATCCGCAACGCGTTGACCACCAGATCGCGGATGGTGACTTCTCCTCGTCCCTCGATATTGGCCGGGCGCGATTCTAGGGAGACGACGTGTTCCTGGCGGAGCTGAAGCTCTGCGGCGTTTTCGATGGTGATAATCCGCTCGTCGGAGGGGATGAATTGGGAAAGGATGTTGAGCAGAGTGGTTTTTCCGGAACCGGTACCGCCGGAGATGACGATATTCAACCGGGCGATGACGCAGGCTTTGAGAAATTCGACCGCTTCCGCCGTGATGGTGCCAAAACTGATCAGATTCTCGATCGTAATCGGGATCTTGGCGAATTTTCGGATGGTGAGGATGGGGCCAACCAGCGAAATGGGGGGAATCACCGCATTGACGCGGGATCCATCGGGAAGGCGGGCGTCGACGTAGGGGCTCGACTCGTCGATGCGCCGGCCAAGGGGAGAGACGATCCGGTCTATGATCCGCATCACATGATCGTCGCTTTCGAAACTCACCGGAACCCGTTCGAGTTTCCCTTTTCGCTCGATAAATACATTCTTCGAGCCGTTTACCATGATTTCCGTAACGGCCTCATCGGCCAGGAGGGGTTCCAACGGGCCGAATCCCAGAATTTCCGCCACGATCGCTTCGAACAGCCGTTTCTTTTCTGCTCGAGAGAGGGCAATGGCCTCTTCCGCGAGGATGTTTTCGAATAACTCTTCGATCGTCCGGCGGACTTCCGCCGTCCGGCCGACATCCATGGAGGGGTCCAGCTCGCCGAGGAGTTTATTTTGGACGCGTGTTTTCAGGTCGAAATACGCATCCCGGGTTCCCCCCGCCTGGGCGGGGGATTGAGCGGCAGGCCGGCGCGAGCGCAATTCTGCAAGACGCGACGCGCTGAGATCCTCCTGCTGTGGAGTCTGCGATTGACCTTGTTCGATCCTTCTAAGTAGCGACACTGTGCAACTTCCTTTCTACAGGAAGATCGGTTCTTCGGATCACCGGACTTTGGCGGCCGCAGCCGGTTTTTCCCCCGCTTGGCCGGCTTGCGCAATCTCCGCCAATCGGGCTTTTACGGCTTGAGCCATTTCCAGAATGGAACGGGCAATGGGTTTTGTCCGGTCTCCCAGAATAAACGGCTCCCCGTTGTTCGTGGACAGGGGTACGACGCGATCGTCCAGGGGAATTTGGGCAATGATCGGCTGTTTCAACAGGTCCGCCACTTTTTCGGCGGAAATTCCAAAACGCTTATCCATGCGGTTCATGATCAGGACAATCTTCTGCGGAGTGAGGTTCAGCGCCTCTCCAAGATCGAAGAACATTCGCAGATTCTTAATGGTCGGAAGATCGGGAGCCCCGATCAGGACGACCACATCGCTGGCATCGATCGCCCCGATGGTGGACTCGTTGAGCGCAGAGGAAGTATCGACCACGACATATTGGAAAACCGAAGACAAATAGCGGATTACTTTGCTGATTTGTGCGCCCTGAACGGCTTCCGCCTGTTCCGGCCTGGCCGGAGCGGCGATCACTTTCATCCCGGAAGGATGGTGGATTGCGATGCGCTCCACGAGTTCGGTATCCAATTCGCTCGATTGTTCCACCAGGTCGAGCAGGCTGTTTCGGGTTTGAAGGTTCAAACAGGCTGCGACGTCGCCGAATTGGAGGGCGGCATCCACAATCACCACCGGGGTATCCTCGGTGTGCAAGCAAAGCGCCAGGTTGGTCGCCACCATGGTTCGGCCCACACCACCCCGGGGGCTGTACACAACGATGACCTTGCCGTGCAGGGCATGCGTGGAAGAAACACTGATCGGCGCGCCGCCGGGTGTCTGCGCCACCGGCATGACGATGGTCTGGGTCAGAGCCCGCTGCCCCACTTTGCGGATTGTGCTTACCAACTCATCGGCGGAAGGCGGCTTGGGGAGAAAATCCCGCGCTCCGGCCAGCATGGCCCGGCGCATATAATCGGGCTCATTTTGGACGGAGAGAATTACGATTTGCGTGTTGGGAAGCTCTTTCAGCAGCGCTTCGGTCGCCGAAATGCCGTCCATGTCCGGCATGTTAATGTCCATAATGACGACATGCGGCGTGGTGTCCCGCGCAAGGGAAAGGGCTTCTTTGCCGGTTCGTGCTCCCCCCACGACCTCCATATCCCGTTCGAATTGCAACAGGCGCCGGATATTTTCCCGGGTTTCGGCGATATCGTCGACGATGAGAACGCGAATCTTATCGGCCACCGGCTTCTACCTTATTTGTACGTCGTTTCCCAGCACAAAGCTAAACGGAGTGTCGATCCGCGGTACCGTTCCATAGGACAGGTTGGGCGGAAGGTCGATCTTGAAGACGTCCATGAGGCGCTTCAAATCCATCGATGGAACGCTGATCACCGTCGTGTCTCCTGCGGATCGCAGCGCATAGGTCAGGTCTGCGTAGAGCCGCATTACGAAATTGATGGCCAACGCCTCTTCCGGAGTCACTTCCACAACCAGAATGTCGGGATTGGCGGTCGTCACTGTGGTCTTTGAGGAGGTCGTCTCTCCCGCAACGGGAGTGGTGATGGGGACCGTTTTGGTCACTGTGCCGACGTTCAAAACCCGCGCATCCTGGACAAGAATGGCGCTTACCAGGCGCGGACGCTGGGATTCAATGGGATAGTAATAGGTCGCCAGGAATACATCGCTTAGGGGGGATTCCTTGAAGATGCGGCCGGCTTGGGTTTGCAGGAATGTGACTTTTCCGTCCGCATCGATGCCGACCAGCAGCATGTTGTTCGGCAGGTCGGACTGAAAACCCGCGTCGATGTTGATATACAGCAACGAGGCGATGATCATGATGTGATCCCCATCGCCGATCGCGTAGGCGACGCCGGAAAGCCGGTTCATGGGAACCGCAATCGCCACTTTGCCGGGTTTGATTTTCAATGCGGTGGAGGAAGCTGTATCGGAAACCAGGGCACCGCTTTCCACGACCTGGGAGGAAAAGATCGGTTCGCCGCGGCGAAGGTCTATGCGCGCCCGCTTCCCGACCACAGCGGCTTTATCGGTGATAAGCCCCGGCAACGGAAAATCCCTAGGCCAAGGACCCGCCACCACACTGTCATCGGTGATGGTGGAACCTGCGGGTATGTCTTGTGCGATAAAGATGATGTTATAGGGGGCGAGTTCAGGGGTTGGTGTGGGTTTGCTTGTACCGGGCATCCCAAATTGGAAAACGATGTATACCACCCCGGCAACGACAAAAACTATCAAAGCTAAGATGAGGAACATCCTTCGTCTCATTTGGACCTCCCGGTGGGAAAAGGCACCGAATGTTTGCTATCATACTAATAATATGACAAAAGTCAAGGAGAGGAGTAAAAAAACAGTATATTTTTCAAATTAGGATAATATTACTCCAAATATATATTGTGTCTCAATTTTCGAGACTCCATTCGTTGATAAGTGAATAAAAACGGTTGTTTGGATGCCGGTGATGGTCCGGCCGAATAGGTTGTCGAAACCTGGACCGGGAACGGAAAGGAGAAGGATGATTTGAATGGCAACGAAAACCAGGATCGATGCGTATTCGACGATTATTTTACCGGCATTGTTCGCAATTTCAAATTACTTGCTTAAAAATTGTCCAGTACTTCTCTTTTCGGTGCGGATGTTTTTTCGAAGCCATTGACTATAGTACTAGTCCTTCGGCGAAATTCCAACCATTGTCCTCGGTATTGCTATCAGCATCCAATTCACAGCCACGGGGAATAAAAAAAGGCGTTCGGGCATCTGCTTTTTCGGATTAACGAAGAGTGTGTAAATTTCTTATTAATATTTTAATGAGAGCCCATCCGAAACGGATAATCCGACGAAAGGCTATTCACCGGCTGGAAGTTCGATAAGAGTATACGTCCCTTGCCCCGCCTGGGCGGTGTAATCGTACGTTCCCCCGAGCATTTCGATTCTTTCTCGCAGCGCCCCCAATCCGTGCGGGTCTTCTTCGCCGCTTGATTTTTCCTCCAGGATTTTTCCATCATGTTCCAGTATTGCTTTCACCCTCGTGTCGTCAATGTCCAGAGTCACTTTGATCTTGCTGGCCTGCCCCTCGTCCCGGGCCAATCCTACCAATTCTTGTATCGCGCGAAAAAGCGCAACCTCGATATGGTTGGGCATCCGGCGCTCGGTTCCGGTAAAGGTGAAGATGATCTCCTGTTGACCCTGCTCCTTGAAATTATCCAGATACCGGCGCAGGGTGGGAACCACCCCCAGATCGTCCAGCATCATCGGCCGCAGATCGAAGATGTAATTCCGCACCCTCTGGAAAGCGGAGTTGGCGGAGGTTTTCAGGTTGGCCAGCTCTTCCTTGGCCCGGATCGGATCGATCTCGAACAGCCGGGCGGCGATTTCCGCCTGGAGGATGAAATTGGAGAGGACTTGCGCGGGGCCGTCGTGCATCTGGCGCGATAATCGTTTGCGCTCTTCTTCCTGCGCCTCCACCACCCGGACGACGACGGATTTCGGAGCCGGGCCGGTGGCCGCCTCCGGCTGGTTGATCCGCAGCGTCTCGTGTATTTTTTCAAGAAATTTCCCGAATTGGTCGAGGACGCCTTGCTGCGCCTGCAGCCTCTCCAGCTGGCCGCTCATGGCGAACAACCGCTGTTGTGTGTCCATCGAGGATTCGAACGCTTTGCGGATGTCTTCGCGGGGAACCGAATCAAAGGAGGATTGGATCTGCTTGAGCCGCATGGCCTCGGAGGCCTGCCGCATTTTCATCTTTTCCACTTCGCTTCGGCTTTGATCGATGAGTGACCGGAGTTCTTTCGATTGGATCTTGATCTCGTCCATCTGCGACCCGATGAAGGGAATCAGTTCTTCGATGGAGAGTGTTTCTTTCTCCAGATTCGCGGGAGCTTGGGGCGCATTCGTCATATGCTGGTCCTAATTATTCCTCTTTGGGAAGCGAAAAGGACGGGGGTTCCGACGTTTCGTTTCCTTCCGGAAGGCGGATCCACCCATGTTTTAACGCGTACACCACGGCTTGAGTCCGGTCGCTGGCGCCTATTTTCCGAAGCAGCGAGGTAAGATGATTCTTTACCGTCTGCTCGCTGATTCCCAACAGGTACCCGATTTGCTTGTTGGTTAATCCACGGGCGACAAGGTTTAAAATTTCGGATTCTCGCTGTGTCAGCGGGGCAAACAGGTCCTCGGAGGATGCTTCCGTTTTAAGTCCGGCCATCTGATCGTCCAGCCAAGCCTGTTTTTCCTTGGCATCCATGATCTGGCCTTCATACACCCATTTACCGGAGGCAACCACGCGGATGATCTCCGCGAGTTGTTCGTGCTCAATATCTTTGGAGCAATAGGCATGGGCTCCCGCCCGGAAGGCATGCAGCGGTTGTTCGGAATCCGTGTACCCCGTCAGGAGGATGATTTTGACGTCCGGCATTTCGGATCCCACACGCCGGGCGATCTGCAGTCCATTCTCATCCGGAAGATTGACGTCGAGAATCGCCACATCCGGATGGGTGTTGCGCAGGAGATCCAGTCCGTCGTGTCCGTTTCCGGCTTCGCCGACGATCGTCAGATCCGCAAAGGAGGTGATGGCCTTCTTGACGCCCTCGCGGTACAAAGGATGGTCGTCGATGAGTACGATTCTAATTCCGGTCATTCGATTCCTCGAAAGTAGTATAGCATTACCGGTTTTCCTTGGCAAACAGAGAACAGAATCTGCGCCCTCCCCCTTCGGCGGATCACCACGTGCATCCGATTCGCCAATCGTAGAGGAGGGTTCGGCGTCCCGCTTCCGCCGGGGAAGGACCGCCGGGGAACTCCGCCATGGGGACACATCGGGTTAATTCATCGGGATAGAAATCCGGCATGGTCATAAGCAGGTCGGCGTCTTTCTGCCCGAGGTATTCCCGGAGTGTGACTCTCCCCGCCAGGAGTTCCACGGCGTTCAAATCGGTCACTCCCCCCAGATCGATGATGCGCCGCCCGCCGAAAAAGCCGAGTGCCCCGATATCATGGGCGGCCACCACCGTCTCCGGCGGGGTGTTATCGCGGATCCAAAGCGAGACCGAAACCATTTCCGAGTCGATGATTTTCACATCCCCGGCGAATTGGCCGGCGCCGATCCAAAGGAAGATCATGGTCAGCAGGACGGCGCTTGCCCATAAGGCCCGCACGACGATCCGGGGCGCCATCGCGGAAAGAAATCGCCTTCGAAGCAGGGAATAGCCGTACACTCCATACGCCATCAGGACCGGCAGGATGGGGATGAAGTAGCGTCCGTGCTGATACGTGGCGGGCAATTGAACGGCGTAGAGGGCCAGGTGGGCAAGCGCCCAGAGAAACGGCAACCCCCATAACAGCTTTCGGTCGCGGGCCAGGAACACCAATGCGACGGGCAGGAAAAGGACCAGTACGGCAAGCGGCCCCGCCAGAAGCGGGATCCACGGTTGCACCAGGCGAATAAAAATATTGGTCGAGGTTAATACCGCGTACTCCGTGGTTTTAACAAAAAAAGTATTCGGTAGAAACCGCCCGTTTAATTGATATTCAAACATCCCATACAGGAAGATCGGCGATAAAACCCCCAATAGAAAACTTGCCGCTTTCCCCGCGGAGATCGGCCGCCACTGCAGGATGGCCGCCAATACCGTCATCGCCGTAAGGAGAACGGCTTCCGGCCGAATCCAGATGCCAAGGCCTGATATCACACCCAGGGCGACGATCCGGGGCGGAAAACGGCCTTCCATTCCCCTCCGGGAATCCAAAGGAAAGAACAAGAAGAAGACCGTGGAAACCCAGGCGCAATAAAGGATGGTTTCCATCCCGGAAAGAGCGGCCCACAGGAGATGCCATTCTCCAAGGCAAAAGAAGAATGTAAAACGGGATGCACCGCTGTCGATCTTTCGAATCCAGAGCATGATCAAGGCGGCATTCGCAAGCAGAAGGAAAACGCCCAGTCCATAACTCCAAACAACAGGCGGGAGGTGGAACCAGAAGGAGGGGACCTGCAAAAGCGTCCACAAAGGGGAAGTGGATCCTGCGGTCGGCGGTCCGCCGGCGTAGGACCATCCCTGCCCGCTTGCCAGGGACCGGGCATACGTCTGATGGATCCAGGCATCGTCCAGAGGGAAACCCGATACTCCGTCCGCCTGTTCCCGGATAAGGAAAAGCGCCGGCCCCATCAGCCAAACGCACAACCATCCCGCAGAGAGTAAAATTTTTTTCACGTTGCCGTCTCCGACGGCGGGGGTAAAACCTGGAACCAGACGTATTCCATCCCCTCATATTCCATGCTGAGGACTTTTTTCAATCGGGGGTTGGAAATTTCCCCCAGGTAGAGGGATCGCAATCCGTCCGGAACATTGGCATCCAAAATCACATATTGGATGTTATACCGGTCGACGACCTCCAGGAGCATGGCGGGATCCCCCGCGGGAACCGGGACGGTCTGAAAGCCCGTTTGGACGTTAAAGCACGGCGGATTGTTCACCATGAACCGCGTCGAGCTGGCCGGCGGAATTTCCAGGCGGGAAATACCCATTGTGTATTGCGCGTTTAATCCGGCCCAATAGGTCATCTCGGTTGTGGTTCCAATTACCCGGTTGAAAAAAATCACCCCGCTGGAGACAAGTGCCAACCCTGCTATTCCCACCCCCAGAACGGCATGCGCAGAGGAAGGAGACCACTTTCGCCAGTGGATTAACCGGGCGACGGCATCCTCCAGACCGGCCGATGCCGCCACCGCGGCGATGGAGAGCAGCGCGGCCGTGGAGTGGAGAAATCCGCCGCGCGATCCTTGAAACGGATAGACGATAGTCATCAGGAAGAAAACAGTCAGAAAATAAAGAATTGCCGTCCGGATCTCGGGTTTCCGGCGCAGAATATACACCCCCCAGCATACCAGCGGGAAAAGAAAAACCAACCCGACGACGAAAATCGTGGTCATGAAGTTGGTTTGGAACGCACTCCAGCGGGCGGCGAGGATGGAGGATAGACCGCTGGATATGAATCTATCCAGCGTGATATCGGCAGAAGGAAAACGAAACAGATCGTTATACTCTGTAAGCCAGATTGCTTTCCCGGTTCCGGGAGGAAACAGGCTTCCCCAAACCAGAACGTTGCGGAGATACCAAATCCCGCTGGTAAGCAGGTAGCCAGATCCCAAAAGGATTATCCGACGCACCCGGGCGAAAACGGCAAGGGATGGATCGATGAGGAGAAGGAATCCGGAAAGCGCCAGAAAAAGAATCCCATCCGCGCGGGTCAGATGCGCCAAACCGCACAATCCCCCGATCAACAATACGTTCAGCCATCGGTAGGTGGAGCCCATCCGGGTGGAAAGGAAAATAATTAACCCGCCGATCCATGCATAAATCAGGAAGGTTTCGGTGTTCAACCAGTAAATCGCGTAGAAACCGGATGCGATGGAGAAAAAACCCGCAAGGATGGCGATCCGAAAGGATCCGGAAAGGTGCTTCCCCAGCATGAACACCAAGAAGGGGAAGCCTGTTGCCAGAAAAAACAAGGGAATTTGAGCCTGTCGAAAACCCTCCCGGAACAGCAGCATTCCCACCGCCGCCACCAGCGAGGAGAATGGCATCCAATACTGGTTGCCGGGATGCGGGATCGAGGCGGACTCATCCAAATAATTCCACAGGAAGTTTTCGTTCCATCCCTGTCCGCGGATGATGTTCAATCCGCCGCTGTAGTAGTAGCAGGCGTCCATCATTCCGGGTTGGTCGATGTAGAATCCCTCGAGCCACGAAGCAATCAGCGCCGTCAGGAGGAGAAGTACCAGGAGGGCGCTACGGAGAAAAGGAACCGGTTTGGATCGTGGAATCATGGAAGGAAGACCTCAGGGGTCGGGATTGATGAGGATGGTTGCCTGGGGATCCTCGTAATAAACCGTCCATCCCTCCGCGAGGAGGACCTGCCGAATCGGCGCGGAAGATTCGACGAATACGACTTGGATCTTCCAATTTTGAAGGATTTCCCGCCATCCTTCCTGGGCGGTGACGACCGTAAGATATTGACCCAATATTTCATCGTTATATAAATCCGTGCGACCGTCCACGAAGACGGGAACCGAAGGCAAATACCAAAGGAGGTAGGACCCGAAATTATAGGAATTAAACATCCTCCCGGGAACCGGATGTTCGGCAAGATAAGCGACGGCGTCGACCGGACTCTGACGGCGGATGGCCGCCTGGATGGAGGCCGGGGATAGCGAAGAAATTCCGAGGAATAAAACCGCACCTGCCAGGCTCAAGACAACCGCGGTGTGGATCGCGGTTTGCATCTTCGAGACGGCATGATCCGGATCCCAATGCGGGAAAAGCTTTTCCAGGATGGGTTGTCCATACTTCAGAACGATGGCCGGAGCGATAATGGAAAGCAAATTGGTATTGCGCCACGCCAAAAAACCCATGTAACTGATGAAGGCGAGGAAGAAGAAATCGCTCAAATCCAATTCCTTGGGCGAGAACGCGATCGCCGTCCAGGTGAGGAAAAACAGGATCAGGAAAAGCTGGGCTTGCAGGTAATGGAAATCCGGCGCCTGCCATTCCTGGATGAAGTTTTGCAGGAAGCGGATCGATACCGTTTGGAACGGGTAGGCGAGGATGGCGATCCCATGCGGGTTGATCAGGGTTGCCGCCAGGCATGCCAGTAAAATCCCGACCAGCCACCCCAATTTCCTTCCGGTCTCGGGAGGCCGCGATGCGCGTTGCGCCAGGAATATTATCCCCTGCCCGATGATGGCGATTAACAGCAGGATGTAGCCCACCGCAAACCCGGCGTGGATATTCACCCAGAAGGCCATGATCAGCGGCAGAAGCCAAAGCGCGTTTTTATTCTCCCAGAGGAATTTCCGCAGGCAGAGGTAGAAGCATGCGCTGAAAAGGAACGTAAATAATTGCGGCCGGGCGCTCCAATAAACCTCCGATGCTCCGGCGGCCAGGATCAGCATGCCGGCGCGGATAAAAGGATTCCCATCCATGCTGAAATAAACCAGCACGAAGGCGAGGAGGATAATGCCGGTGAAGAGCAGGTTGAGAGCGGCCAATCCGCCCGCGGAAAAAATTTTTACCATCAAGATTTCCGCCAACCACCCCGGGTAATACCACGGTTCGCCGTCCCGCGTGAAGGAAAACCGGTCCACTTCCGGCAAAGCTTGATGCTCCAGGATCCATTGACCGGTCCGCAAATGCCACCAGGTATCTGTGTCGACCATGGGCCGGATGGCCATGAAGAGGAGGCTTAGAAATGCGATGGCGATCACCAAACGGCGTATAGTCACGGCTTCCTCAATTCGATAAAAACCGGGGCTTAAAACGGTGAAACGGCGGGCGATGGAATACGATCAGCGGATCCGCGGGCTTACATCCTGCGCAAGGCTTCCGCATAGGCACGGTAGGCGTCTTGCAGGCGGCCGGCGCGGCTGCAAGCGTCCCCCAAGAGGTTCCAGAGTTGCGGAGAAGCCGGATCCTGTTCCAGATAGGTCGTAAGATCCCCCACGACTACTTCCGCGCTGTCGGGATTCGCAATTACCTGTTGATAGGCTTCGGACGCTTTTTGCAAATCAGTTTCCAGGTAGACGCGGGCTTCGCGGATAAGCGCTTCCGATTCCACGTCGGTTAATTTTCGCGTCTTCTTCCGGACGACTTTCTTCGGAGCTTTTTCCACCTTCGCCGCCGGCGCAATGGGTGTCGGAGTGAGCGGCACCCAGGAACCGGTTTTTACAACTGGTGCGGGCGCCGATTCTTCGACCGGCAGCGGCTCCCGGTGTATAGCGGCTGGCTTCCTCGCAACGGGTGTCGCGATTTCAGCGGATCTGGGAGCCGCAGGAGCGGGGGCAGCAACGGACGAGACAGGCGATACGGTTCCAGGTACCAATCCACCGGTCTGTTTCTTGGGAATGGGTGGTACTTCTGCTACGGCGGTCCCCAGAGCCTTCTGCAACCATTCCGGAGGAGGAACGAATGCCCCTTCGTCCTCCTCTTCGGCGGGGCCGGCCGCTCTGACGGGAGGAGTGATCTCCGTCTTTGGCGGGCTTATCGTTGCCGCAGGCTGCCGCGGCGGTTGCGGGGATTCCTTCTGTGGGAAGACCGGTGTGGAGGGCTCCACAACCGGCTGCACCGGAGTTGGCATGCCCGGCATTGCTGTCCGCTTGGATGTGACCGTATCTTCGATTCCGGAGGCGGGCGTGGGCGCAGCGGCCGTGCTTTTAGGCGGAGTTTCCACCGGCGGCGCGGCCTTTTCCCCTCGTGCGGCTATGGTGCTTTTGGAGACGGAGGAGAATGTGGCGGTCGGGGTTTTTCTTAAGGATCCGGTTTCCCGTTTATCCATCCAACGGACGACGGTATCGGATCCGCCGGGTTTTTGGGAATCCAACCAGGTGGGAAGTTGCGTTCCGGTTCCTGAGCGGCCTGCGGGTGCCGGGGCAGCCGGTTTGCTCCCGCCTTTTATGGAGGCTTCATCGAGGGAGCTTAGGGTGGATGTCTTCAACCGGCGGTCGAGCCATCGCGCGACGGTATCGCTTCCGGTCGGTTTGGATTTATCCAGCCAGGCTGGAATTTCCGATGAACCTCCGGCCGGTTTCTCCGATGAACCCGTGGAAATCCCGGTCGCGGGACGGGTTGCGTCGACCGGCGCGGTCGGAAGCGGTTGGCTTGCGGCTTTGTCCCAATCCACGACAGGCTGGGCCGATGATCCCGACTCTGCCGGTTTTAACCAATCGGGCAGCGGGCCGCTGGCTTTCTCGGCCGCGGGAGCGGCTGATGTTTCTTTTGGTTTTCCTTGAAGCTGCGTGACGAGCCATTCCGGCAGGTCGATGCCGTCGCTGGTTGTCGGTGTGACATGCGCCGGTCCCGGTTCGATTGAAACCGAAGCGATTTCCGCTTCGGCTGCGGGCCGCGCCGGCGCGGAGGGGACGGGCTCGGCTGCAATCGGAGGAGGTGCCGGAGGCGCAAAGGCAGGTGAAGGTTCGTGAATCTTTTCGGGAACGGGTTGCATGGTGGGAGCCTGGGCTGGCGCCTGCGAGGCAGGCCCGCCCTTCAACCAATCCGGGAGTTCAGCCATGGGTATGGGTTCTGCCGGAGCTTCCGCAGGTTCAACGGATTCGACCGGCGCGGAAGCCGGTGCGGGAACGTCTTTCAACCAGTCCGGCAAAGCGATCTCCGGAGCAGTTTCAGGAGCCATTTCCAGAGGTTCAGGTTCCGGGGCAACCTCCGCAAGGGTTGGGGTGACAGCCTGAGGAGTAAATTCGATAGGTTTTTGCACCGTCGGCGCAGGTGCATTCAACCAATCCGGTAGGGATGCTTCCACAATCGGTTCAGGGGTTTTTGCAAGCGGCGCGGTGCGCGTAGGAGCCGGTGGGATGGACACGCCCTGCAACCAATCCGGCAAATTTGCTTCAGGAATCAGCTCTGCCTCCGAGGGTTGGACGGCGGGAGCGGCTGGTTTGGGAGAAACCGCACTCATCCAATCCGGTACTGCAGACTCTGAAGCGGGAGCAGCGGAAACTCGCGGGGGGACCGCGCTTTCGGGTATCGCTTCGGATTTGGCGCCGAATATCGGTTTGGACGGCGGGAAAACCGGCATCTCGGAAGGTTCGGGTTTCATCCATTCAGGGATATCTTCGCCCGGCGCGGCTTTGGCAGTTGGTTGCGCCGGTACTGCGCCGAGGGGGGAAGGTGTCTCGCCTCGCATCCACTCAGGCATGATTTCAACCGGCTTGGAGGCCGGCGCGGATGTTTCTCTGAGCCAGTCCGGGACGTCTTCCGAAGGCGGTTGGACGGCGGCAGGAGATTCTGACGGTGTCACTCCCTTCATCCATTCCGGGACGGATTCGGCGGCTGGAGTTGCCTTTAACCACTCCGGTTCCGGGCCGATTTCTGCACTAGTGGGTTGAGAAGAACTCAACCAATCGGGGATGTTGTTCGGTTCCACGCCCAAAGGTGACGTTTTGGTTTCCGTTTTAGTCCATTCAGGCAGGGACGAAGAGGGCAGCGCTTCCACCGAGGGTGGAGGGGGAGCAGACAGCCAATCCGGGATGTCGGATATTTTTTCTTTTGGTTGTTCGGGTGACAGGGAGGACGTTTTTATCCAATCCGGTAGCGCGCCGCCTGTAGTCGGAGCAACAGGCGACGGAGCAACCGGCGACGGCGCCGCGGGCGCGGAGGTGACGGAGGAAAGCCAATCCGGGAGAGAATCGCTTGTGGCCGGTGCGGCAGGCTCCGGTTGAGTGGGCATGGAGGAAGCAGAAAGCCAATCCGGAAGTGAGCCCATGGGTTTTTCCACCGGGGGCGGCTCCACAGGCATGGCTTGCCTTTGGATCCAGTCCGGTAATTCCCCCGTCGCGGTGCGAGCAATCGGTGGGGATGCAGGAGGGGGTGTGGTTCTTGCAGGAGCACCGAGGCCTGGTCCTTTCGAAGCGGCAGGGCTCATCGCAGCCGCTGTCTGATCGAGCCAGGAAGGAGCTGCTGCGGCAGGTCTTGCTGCGGCGGCTCCTTGGGAGGCGGACGGAAAAGCGGGAGGCTGTTGGGATGCCGCAGCCAACCAGTCCGGAATTGCCTGACGTTGCGGAGTTTCCTCAATCTTCAATCCCAAAGAGGATGCCCAGGAAGGTTGTTTCGTTCTGACGGTTTTTTCCTGCCCCTCATATTCCAGGCGGGAAAGGGCGACTTCCTGACCGGGATGCTCCGTTATGCGCTTTTCCTTTTTAAGGATCTCCAGGTCGATATAGGGATCCAACGACGCAATTCTCTGAAATAGTTTTTCCGCATCATCATTCTTATTGGACGCCTGAAGGACCAAACCGAGAATGCGGTTGGCTTCCATGCAGTAGGGAAGTTTTTGAAGCAGGGTATTGCAGATGTCGGCAGCTTCTTGGACCGCGCCGGAATCATACAGCGCGGATGCCAACAGGATCTGCAAGTCCGGGCGGTCCGGATCTTCGGTGAGTGCGCTTCGTATCTCTGCGATGGCCTGCCCGTACAATCCCCCTTTAATGTACATCCTAGCCAGCGCCGAACGGGTCAGGCGTAGTTTGGGAGGTTCCACCCCGTCCCGCCGGCCGCGCAGCCTGCGTACTTCCTGTTGAACCGTTGGATTGGAGGGATTGACTTCGTACGCACGCTCCATGTGCCAGATGGCCATATCGAGGTTGCTCTCGTCTTCCCGGACGATGGCCATCGCCACGTGCGAAAGCCAATCCTCGGGGATGGCGGACAGTACCCGTTGAAATACATCCGCTGCGTCGCCATGACGCCCTTGCTCAAGGAAGGCTTTTCCCAGAAGTCGGTAGGTTTCAATGTGGCGGGGGAACGTTTCCAGGATGTGTTGACAATGAGCGATCGCCTCATCGAAATGGGCATGGTCGATGAGTTCTTTGACTTCCTGGGTATACGTCCGTAGGGCGATTTCCGTCATAGGTCATCCTACGCAATAAGTATGCACCATCTTTTAAGAAATCGCAACCCAACTAAAATTTCTTGCCCCTTCATTCCTTTGCCCGGGTCCGCCGTAAACGTTCCCGGATGCGCCCCGCCCCGTCCCCTGCTCATGGATTGGTGTATACATCCAGGATCGGGATCCCATCGCGTTCCACACGCATGACCGGTTGGTGGGAAGCGGTCCATTGCAGCAGTTCCGTGGGTTGATTGGAGGTGTCATACAGGAAGGATTGACGGTATTGGATAATCACAAAATCCGCTTGGGCAAAATCCTCCTGAACCTGTGAGAATTCTGCGGACGGCCCGAAAATGGTCTGCATCGGATCCAAACTGGCCAGGACTACATCCTTCCGAAGGATCCCCTGCATTTGATAGTACACAAGCACATCCAAGGAGGAGGGGAGCACCCAAACGGAATCCCCGGGCTTGGCGTGCTGATTGATATATGCTACGGCCTCCCGATAACTTTCACTCCAATACGTGGTTTCCAACCCCAACTTCTGCGCGCCGCGGAGCCCTCCCACGGATTCGGAGTAATAGGAAAGCCAGTATGGAGCAAAGGAACTCATGCTGAGTATCGGGGGAATCCATACCAGGAGGGCGGCCGCGACGGAAAGCACCGGAGTCACAAACCGCGGGATCCTGAGCCGCTGAACTAGCGCAGTCAGTAATTTAACAAACCACCCAAATCCGCCTCCCGCCAGAATCGCCAGAAACGGGAAGGCCGGAATCAACATCCGGTCGTTATCATAGACTTTGGTCTGCCCGGAAATGATGGCCAGAATGGGAACGAGGGCGCTGAGAACCAGCAGACAGCCGAATGCGCGATCCCTGCGTCGGACAAGGGTGCGCAGGATGCCCACCAGGCAGAGGATGGCAATCCCCAGAGGGACGACTGCCGCGATCATGACAAAAGAAAAATGCCACGGCAGGTGCGTCAGATTCTGCCCCAGGTAATATTCCGGTATCGGCACGCTGACGGCCACTTTCAGGAAATCCTTCACCCGGGCGACGGTGTCGTAATAAAGCCACGGCCAGAGGAGGAAAAAAACCGGCACGGCGAATATGGTGGAGACAGCCAAACGGAAGAGGAGATACCATTTCCGCCGGAACAACAGCACCCACAGCAACAGAGTCGGCATGACCAGCAAGGCATTGATGCTCGTTGCGACCGCCAGCCCCCAGACGATGCCCAGCCCCAGCGTGTAGCGAAAGCGCGCGCTTTCCTTGGTCCTCCAGAATACATACGTCACAATCACGATCATGCCGGCGGCGGGGACATCCAGCGCCGCCAGGTGCGCATGGAAGAAGAATCGCGGCATGAGGAGCAGCGCGGCAACGGAGGTAATTCCCGCCACCCCTCCCAATTCATCCGAGACCATGTGGTACAAGAGCGCCACCATAAGGCTGGCCAGAAGTATGTTTGCCAGACGATGCGCCAGAAGATCGTCGACCAGGTTGCGCGACAGCCCCCACACCAATCCGGATATTTCCTTGTCAAGCGGCGGACGTTCGATATCCACACTCCAGGCCGAATCAATCACCCCCTTGTTCAGCACCCCATGGGGACCGAACACCAGGCGGTGGAACCACCCGTTATAAGATTCCGCAGCGACGAAATTGGTCGGTTCGTCCGAGGTGACCCCGATATTGCCGGCGGTGAGAAGCAGCGCAATGGCGGTCACCACTCCGATGAGGATGGCGCGCCTGCCGGAAGACCAAAGACCTGGATTCATATCCATAATGCCCTTCCTATACGGAAGATAAGAACAATACCATTATAAGAAAATCGCTTGGGGGATTCAAGAAATCCCGCGTTGTCCTTCGACCCACCCGGAATGGAAGGAGGGCACGGATGGGGTCGGGATCGAAGATGCTCTTCCCATCTGCGGATCGGATGGAAAAACCAACCGGCGGGAGGATTTCCCGCCGGTGAAAATGCCTGGTTCCTGCCGAGGAAACGGTCAGAGTTCAACGAAGTAGGATTGCGCGGCGCGATCGATAAGATCCTTGGTCATGGTGGGACCCGCCGCGCCCATATACCGGCTGATATCGAGGATTTGGTCGCACAAATCCCGCGGATGCGACGCGCGCGGTTTTCGGTTGGTTTTAATGTAATATTCCTGGATGAGGTATGCCAATGCCTGCTCGTTGTAGACGACCCCCTTCGATTCCGCCACTCGTTTGAAGATCTCGCGGTATTCATCAAAAGTCGGATCTACCACTTCGATCTTGTGCCGGAGCCGGCGCAGGAAGGCTTCGTCGACAAGGTCCTTGGGCGGGAGGTTGGTGGAGAATACAACCATGACATCGAAGGGGATCTCGATCTTCTGCCCGGTATGCAGGGTGAGGTAATCGATGCGGTTCTCGAGGGGTACGATCCACCGGTTCAACAGATCCCGCGGGCGGACTTGCTGCCGTCCGAAATCATCGATCAGCAGAATCCCGCCGTTGGCCTTGACTTGAAAGGGCGCCTCGTAATATTTCTGGACGTCGTTGAAGACAAGATCCAGGCCGGATAGGGTCAGTTCGCCACCGACCATGATGAAAGGCCGGCGAATGCGCACCCAGCGCGGATCCCGTTTGCTGGCGCTTCTCTGGACGCTGCTGGTAGCCTGGCTGGCGGAAGGATCGTCCTCCGGGACGAGTTGATGGTTGACCGAATCGTACAGTTTGACGACATGCCCTTCCACGTCCAGGGCGTAGGGAATGTACATTTCCTCCTGCAGGATCAGGTCGCCGATCGCCCGGGCCATGGTGGTTTTCCCGTTTCCGGGAGGGCCGTAAAGAAAAATGGACGTTCCGGAGTTGACGGCCGGGCCGATCCTGGAAAACGTGGTGTCCGAAAGGGTCAGTGCGTTAAGGCATTGATGCATCACCCGGGCATTCACGGCCGGCCGCGCCCGGGCCTGTTTGCGGATCGCCGCGTTATAATCCGAAAGCGGAACGGGTGCGGCACCCGCATACTGGCTGCGGTCCAGCGCTTCGCGCGCGCGAATCATCCCCTGCCCGGTGATGGCATATTGATACGCGCCGTCCCCGATCCCGGTTTGGGATTTTACCTCGATCAATTTCTCCCGTTTCAACGCCTCGACGATCTGGTCGACAATCCCGGTGAAAGGCAGCGCCATGAGATCGGCCACTCGAAAGCCGGTGAGGTAGCCGCGGAAATAGAAAATCTTCAGCGCCAGGTCTTGAAGCCAGAGCGAGGAAAGGCCGGTGTCTTCAATGCGGGTGATAACGGTCGGTGTGAAGCGGGGACCTGAATCGGCGGCGCGGGGGGCGGATACGGGATTGGCCAAATGGCACCTCCGGGTGCAGGAGACCGAGGGTGATCGATCCTGTTCCCGGGTGATTATAGCATGAGGATCCCGGGTTGCCCAACATCGCCGCAGCCGTTATACTCCCATCGATGAAACTAAGTGTCGTGATTCCCATCTTTAACGAGAAAGATACCGTTGCGGAAATCTTGCGCAGGGTTAAGGCGACCGGATTGGCGTCCGAGATCATCCTGGTCGACGACGGCTCCACCGATGGAACCCGCGAGATTCTCCGCGGAATGGAATCTCCCCCCGCCGTCACCGTCCTGTTCCATGAAAAAAACAGCGGCAAGGGTGCGGCGCTGCGGACGGGTTTCCAGAAAGCCTGCGGGGACGTGATTCTGGTCCAGGATGCGGATTTGGAATACAACCCGGCGGAATATCCCGCCTTGCTCGAGCCGATCGAATGCGGGCAAGCCGACGTCGTGTATGGATCGCGCTTCCTCGGATCCAAGCGGCGGGTCACCATGTTTTGGCATATGGTGGCCAATCAGCTTCTGACGCTGACCACCAACATCCTTTACAACAGCATCCTCTCGGATATGGAGACGGGGTATAAAGTCTTCCGCGCCGATCTGCTTAAATCCATTCCCCTCCGTGCGAGCCGGTTCGATTTCGAGCCGGAAATCACGGCCAAAGTGCTGAAGCGGAAGGCCCGCCTGTTCGAAATCCCGATTTCGTTTAATCCGCGGGAGTATGCCGAAGGGAAAAAGATCGGTTTGGCGGACGCCTTCTCCGCCGTGTGGACGCTGCTGAAATATCGTTTCGTGGATTGAACCCGTTTACCGGTCCGCGCCGATTTCCCCCCGAATATCCACCACCCGCATCTGCAATTGTTTTCCGAAATAATCGTTTTCTTCGAGCGAGAAGGCGACGTCCACGCTGTCCGACAGCGTTCTTTCCATGTGCCCGAATCCGAAGGCGATCGCATCGATATCCGTCCGCCCATCGCTCAGTCTTAATTTTAAATGCGAGGCGTCCTTCCCGACGGTTCGCTTGGAATGGACGCGCAGGTTGCGGCTGAAGAAAATCGGCGCCGGATTGCCCTGCCCACAGGGCTCCAAACGCGCGATCCAACTTTGCAGATCCCAGGAGAGTTCCGGGAGATGGACTTCGGAATCCAGTGTGAGAATCGGAGAAAGCAATTGACCCGCCAGGGCAGTTCTTGCAAGTTGTTCCAATCTCCCCCGTAATTCCGGCAGGCGGTCTTTGGGGACGGTGAAACCGGCCGCTGCGGCATGTCCTCCATAACGGTCAAGAATTTCACGGCACGAATCCAATGCGTCCGTAATGTGAAACCCCGGAACGCTGCGGATCGATCCCCGTGCCCGGTCTCCTTCGACGGCGACCACCGCCACCGGACGGTAATACTCCTCCATCAGCTTGGACGCCGCCAATCCGATCACCCCCGGGTTAAATCCTTCCTTCTCCACCATGATGAAAGGCGGGGGCGCAGTGGGATCCCAGCCCGCCGATTGGGCGGTGAGGGTGCGGGCTTCCAGGACGGTCGACCGGGTAAGCGACTGGCGTTCCCGGTTTTGAGAATCCAGAAGGGCGGCGAGTCCGCGCGCTTGCTCCGCGTCGCGGGAGAGAAGCAATTGCAATGCTGTGCCTGCGGTATCGATCCGGCCGGATGCATTCAATCGGGGACCGAGGATGAATCCGATCCCTTGCGCGGTGACTTTTCCGCGCGTCATCCCCGCCACCTGCATTAATTGATCCAGCCCGGGCCGCACGCCGACATGTTCCGGATCGTTGAGGGCTTTTAATCCCCCCTGCACCAGGCTGCGGTTTTCGCCGAGGAGCGGCACCATATCGGCCACCGTGCCGACGGCGACAAGATCGAGATACTGATCGGGCCGCCGGAATTCGGTTTCCCCCATCCGCTGGGAGATTGCCTGCACCAGGCGGAATGCCACCCCTACCCCGGACAGGTTTTTCTCCGGATACGAACTGCCCTTCCGTTTGGGATCCAGAAACGCAAATCCCTGCGGCTCCTCCAATCCCGGAGCATGATGATCGGTGATGATCAGATCCAGGTTTTTTTTCCGGGCGAATTCGGCTTCGGAAACCGAACGGGCGCCGCAGTCGACCGTTACGACGATCCGTGTTCCCGACTCGGCCAGCCCCTCCAAGGCGGGGCAATTCAGACCATATCCTTCCTCGAACCGGCTTGGTATGTAGGGGGATACGCGGGCGCCGATCGATTGTAGAAAATCCACCAGCATCGCGGTGGCTGTCACGCCGTCCGTGTCGTAATCCCCATATACAACGATCGGTTCACCGGATCGGACCGCCCGCAGGATCCTTTCCACCGCCTTGGGCATATCGGCCAGGAGGAATGGATCCGCCAGCGGTTCGGCGTCGGTTTGAAAGAAAATGCGCGCCGCTTCCGCGTCGGTAATTCCGCGGTGAAAAAGCGCGCGCACAATGGGTTTTGGAATGGAATGCAGTTTCCGGAAGATCGACTCGTCCGGCTCCGGCTGAATCTCCCACCGCTTCCGGATCTTCATGCGGTTTTCCTCCCCCCCTGCCTTGATGCGGTGTATCGAATCGATCGTCCGACTTCCCCGGCCGGAAACCCGGTCGGATGCGGTTGCAGAAATGGATCCAGCGATCGCCCGCCGGGATGGCCTGACGGAATCACGTTTCTCCGAAATAGTGACGAACCGCAAGATCATTATAGAAAATCAATGCCAGCACTCCCACGATCAGCGCGACGACGTTTCCGAAAAGGGTGTCGATGATCTCCATCACGGCGATGTGGTAGGCAGGTTTAAGCGCGGGAGAGACCGGCGTCCGCAATAATTTCGCGGCATAAACGATTTCAAACACTCCCAAAACGAGCGGATACACACCGAGCGGAAGGCAGATGCATCCGAAAAATAATGTGCCAACTCCGAAAAGGACGATGACGAGAAAAACCACCACGCTCCAGAACAAATTGAGAATCCCGCTCACCAGGGTCATCGCCGCAATGGCGGTCAGGCGGTCCGGTCTTCGGGATGGGTTTTCGAAATTCATGATCTGCTCTCCGTCGATTGCTCTGGATCGGTTCGCGGTGTTTTAAAAATGCTGCCGCAGCAGTATTCCAGTTTTGGCCTTGCCGATGGAAAAAAGAGTTTTCGAAATCCCCCTGCCGGTATCGAAGACGAAGGTAAGATAAAAACCCGCGTTGGCGGGCTTTTATCTTACCTTCCAATGGAATAACGGGATGTGCTTACGCCCAACCCTGGTCTTTGCAGAACTTGGTGATGAGGGGGATTTCCACATACTTCCCACCGTACGCCTGGAAGCCCCAGTAGGCGCCGATAGCCCAGATGATGATCGACGGCAGGCCGAAGCAGAAGAACAGCAAGCCGCTCAGGATTGTGCCGCCGATGATGTTGAAGATGCCCCAGACCAAGGCTTGCGCGTTGTGCGCCTTAAGGAACGGGCGGTTCTTTTTATCTTCCATCAGGAGAATGATGATCGGTACGAGGGGTGTGAAAACGTACGTCAGCAACGCCCAAAGTTTATCGTCGCTTGTCACTTCCGGTCCTGCCTGTCCTGCCATGTGTTCCTCCTTATGTGGATGTCCCAAGTAGGGTTGGTGTATGATCTGTTTCGGATGTGCCGATTATAAAGGGATATGTTCCCGAATGCAATACGGGGCTGCGGGAGCCCATCCGCGCGATGATAAAATGGGGAGTATGCACTCCATTTTTATGGGATCTCCAGATTTTGCGCTGCCTGCTCTGGAAGCGCTGGCGTCCCTGACGGAATTGGCGGGAGTGGTTACCCAGCCGGACCGCCCCGCAGGCAGGGGGCGGAACCTGGAACCGCCGCCGGTCAAAGTGATGGCGCAGAAACTTGGCGTGAGCGTCCTCCAACCGGAAACGCTGCGTTCCGTCGAGGTGATGGATCAGCTGCGGGATTGGCAGCCTGAGATCATTGTGGTGGCGGCATTTGGAAAAATTCTGCGGCCGGAAGTCCTTTCCCTGCCAAGGCTGGGTTGCATCAACCTGCACGCGTCGTTGCTTCCGCGCCATCGCGGCGCCGCCCCCATCCCGGCCGCCATTCTGGCGGGCGATGCGGAGACCGGCATCAGCCTGATGAAAATGGATCCGGGATTGGATACCGGCCCGGTTCTGGCGCAAAGGAGAATTCCCATCCGTCCCGAGGACACCACGGCAAGCCTGACCCGGGAGCTATCCCTGCTGGCGGCGGAAATCCTAAGAGCGTGTTTCCCCGTATATATTCGTGGAGAGTTATCCGCCGAACCGCAGGACGATTCGCGGGCGACGTATGCGCCCCAGCTCAAGAAGGAAGAAGGAAAATTGGATTTCCGGGAAACGGCGGAGGTTATACACCGGAAAGTCCGTGCATTCCACCCGTGGCCCGGGACGTATGTTTCTTGGAAGGGACAACCGCTGAAAATTCTGGATATCCAACCGGTAAAGGCGGCAGGGGAAACGCCGCCGGGAACCACGTTGGAATATTCGCATTTTCCGGCGGTGCGGACCGCCGATGGGATTGTGATTATTAAAAAAGTCCAGCCTGCGGGAAAAAAGGCGATGCCGGGCGATGAATTTCTACGCGGCGCGCGGGATTTTCCCGGACAGGTGTTGGCCTGAGAAAAGGAGAGAGCCGCCATGGAAAAAAGAACCTATCATGGCAACATCACACCGCAGGATATCGCCCGCGCGCTTGTGGCCGAATTCGACCACGGCAATATGCAGGCCCAGAGGATCGGGGCGGAAGACCGGATTGTCGTCCAGATCGCAAGCCGGACATTCCGGAATTCGGGCGGACAAACAGCGGTCACGGTCGTCCTGGAAAAAATCGAAGACGGTGTGATGATCCAACTTGGAGACCAGCAGTGGTTTGGAGTGGCTGCCAGCATGGGGCAGACGGCTCTGTCGGCGTTGCGGAATCCCCTCGCCCTTCTGGGACGGTTGGACGATCTGGCCCAGGATATTTCCTCCATCCAACTGGCGGAGACGATTTGGCAAGCGATCCACAGGACCGCGGAAGCCGCCGGGGCAAGCCATCAGATTTCGGAACGGCTGCGGCGGACGGAATGCTCGTATTGCGGCGCCGCCGTGCCGGTCGGCGAAGCAACCTGCCCCGCCTGCGGCGGCCCGATGGGAACCGCCCAACCGAAAGCCTGCTTGAAGTGCGGGTTCGTCCCTCCCGCGGGCACGCGCCAATGCCCGAAATGCGGGACGAAAATCGTCTGAGAGGAATCCCCCCTACGGATGTCATTCCGAGGCGCAGTTCTGTGGCGCCGAGGAATCGGTGACTCCTGCAATCAAGCCTGTCATAGTCAATCCATCCGTTACCGATCCTTTGGGGAAAACCACCCCTCGGGATGACATCCTGCGTGTGTCATCCTGAGTGTGCCATTCCGAGCCCGCCCCGGACAGCCCACCGGGCGGGCCGGGGACGCCGACCTTTGGCCTCGAGGAATCGGTGACTCCTTCTTCCATGCCCGCCATTCCCAATCCACGCCCTGCCGATCCCTCGGGATGACATCCTGCGCGAGTCTGGTATAATTCTTATTGCAACAATTCGCAATAATAATCAGGATGGATCATGACCCACAACCTTCTGGACTATCCACAGAGATTGCGCCGCGCGGGTTTCCGCGTCACCCCGCAACGGCGAATCATCCTGGATGCGATCTGCGAAACCGGACATCGCGTACCCATTGAGGAAATCCTAGCGCGCGTGCGAAAAAAAGATCCGGCCCTCAACCGGGCGACCCTCTACCGGAATTTAACTTTCCTCGAAAAGATGCGCCTGGTGGACTCCACCGCTTTGGGAAAATCAAGGGCGTTCGAAATCGCCAGCCTCAAACCGCACCACCATCTGGTGTGTCGGACGTGCGGCGAGGAAGAAGGATTGGATCCCCGGCTGGTCGAAAGTCTGCGGGCAACGATCCGAAAGAAACACCGGTTCGTTATTGACTCCGATCACCTTTCTTTTCAAGGATTATGTGATCATTGCTCCCGTCAAAGGAACCGGAAGTTTAAAAGAGTATTGAAGAATTCAGAATAAGGTTTGATCCCGGGAGGAAATTATGATTCGAAATGCCTTTCGATCGGCGTATCAGCGCCATCGCCCCCTGATTCTCGGATCTGGTTTGACGATGGCATGGTTTACCACCACCGCCATGCACATTCCCGACGGGTTTCTTTCCCTGACCGTGGCGCTGATTTTTTGGGCGCTGGCGGTGATCGCTGTCGCGTATGCACTCAACCGTGTGCGGACGGAATTGGACGAACGTCAGGTGCCGCTGATGGGCGTGCTCGCGGCGGTGATCTTCGCCGGACA
>CAZFPL010000004.1:0-20301 GCA_964521085.1 uncultured Anaerolineales bacterium
AATGAATGATGTTATCCTTTGCGCATGCAAAAGCGATTCCAGCCTTTGTACCCGTTTCTCCCCTGGATTTTCATTCTGGCATTCACCGCGTGCCGATCCGACCCGGCGGATTTTCACGCTATCGAAGATCTGCCTAATCCCGGGCGGGGATGGACTACCTTCAATTCACTCAACGAAGAGGAACCGAACGGTCAGTATCCCTCGAGTACGATCGCCTATTTCCGATTCACCTGGCGTCAGGCGGAGCCCTCGGAAGGCGGATATACATTCGGCGAGTTGGACACCCTCCTCGAAAAGGCGCGGGCCGCCGGCCAGCGGCTTGCGATCCGGATCATGGCGGATGCCGGAGCGAATGGGATCGGAATTCCGGATTGGCTGCTGGCCAAAGGCGTCGCGGGCTGGCAATATCAATGCACCGACGGTTCGCGCTGCTTTTCCCCGGACGCCGCGGATCCTGTCTTTAAGGAATCCGCCCGCCGGCTCATCGATGCGTTCGGGGCGAGGTACAACGGCAGTCCGGATATCGACCACGTGGATATCGGACTGTTCGGGGATTACGGGGAATGGCATGTCACCCTCGCCGCGCCGCAGGGCGGCGTTATGCCTTCCGCGGCGGTCCGCAGGCAGTATATCGATTGGCATCTCGAAGCGTTTCCGGATACGCCGCTGCTTATGCCGGTCGGCGATCTTACCCAGGATGATGCGGATACGCTCGCCTATGCTCTTTCGCGCGGAACGGGGTATCGCGCCGATTGCTGGGGCGACTACCGTTCCCCCTATAATCACATGGAAGACGACTATCCTCTGAAAATATCGATGACACCCGGCATTTCGGAAGCCTGGCGGACAAGCCCGGTGGCGCTGGAGACGTGCGGAGTTCCCATGGATTGGTTTACATCCTGGCCCGACAAGCTCGATGCGATTTTTCAGTTTGCAATCGAGAATCACGTTTCCATCCTCAACGCAAAATCCTCTGAAATCCCCGCGGAGTGGGTCGGGAAGTTCGCCGAGTTCACCAGGCATATCGGCTACCGGTTCGCGCTCGCGTCGGCATCGGAGATTCCGGATTCGGGGGCCCGCGGAACGGCGGTATCGATCCGGTTGACGTGGACCAATCTGGGGAACGCGCCGATCTACCGGCCGTACAGGCTTGCCGTCCGTCTCGTCTTTGGCGAAGCCGAAATCGCGCGGGCCGTTTCCAGCGAAGATGTCCGGACCTGGATGCCGTTTTCGGCGGACGGGGCAAACTACCCGCTGACGATCGGCATCGCGGTGCCGTCCGACGCGGCGGCCGGAACCGCAACCGTTCAGGTGGCCTTGCTCGATCCTTCCACGGACCTTCCCGCGATCCGGTTCGCCATGCCGGCAGGGAATTCGGACCTGTGGTATGACATTGGCACGATCGAAGTGAAATAAAACGTGATTGGGAGAGCGGTCATAATTCTCTCGGAGGGCAGTATCTTGCTCCCCTCTCATCCCCTTCCCTTCTCCCATCGTCAGATGGGGAGAAGGGGATCGCGCAAGCGGGCGCACGGTTTCGCTGCACGGCGCTGATCTGTAAAAATTAATAAAGGAGATTAATATGAAAAATAATATAGAACTTATGAGTTTATATTGGACGACCGCAGGGGTGTTCCCGGGGCAGGGCGAGATAAGCCGGTTTGATTTTAAGGAAAGGGTGGAGGCCGCCGCCTCAGCCGGTTTTAAAGGTATTGGAATTTGGCATACCGATCTGGAACACATCCTCCTGCACCGATCGCTCGAAGAAATGAAAATGATCCTTGATGATAACGGCATGAAACACGTCGAGCTGGAGTTTCTCAACGACTGGTTTCTCGACGGCGCAAGGAAGGCGGAATCGGACAGCCGAAAGAGAAGGTTGCTGGCGGCATCGGAAGCACTGCGCGCAAAACACGTTAAAGTGGGAGATTTTTACAACTCGAACTGTCCCATGCCCCGAATTGTTGAATCTTTTGCTGCATTATGCAGGGAAGCGGAGAAATACGGCGCGACAATCGGTTTTGAAATCATGGGCTGCGCGATGATCGACAATATCAAGGATGCAGTTGCCATGGTGGAAACAGCAGGGGTGAAAAACGGCGGTTTAATACTCGATATCTATCAGGTGGCGAATCTTGGATTGACTTTCGAGGAAATCAGCCGTATTCCCCTGAAGGATTTGATCGGTGTCGAATTGAACGACGGGACTCTGCCCGGAAGCCCTCATCATGATCCATCCAATCGAAGGTTCTGTGGAGAAGGCGAGTACGACATCCAAGGGTTCATCCATTGTGTGAAAACCATGGGCTATACCGGTCCCTGGGGAGTCGAAGTCATATCGGAAAAACTGGTCGGCTTGCCATTGGACGAGATGAGCGCAAGGGCATTCAATACCACCGTGGCGGAATTTGCTGATGAATGATCGACGCCAGGCTGCTTCAAGGATTGGGTAATTCTTCCTTCGATACGCCTTCTTCATATATAAGGCTGCCCGGATGATACTCGCTCCAGGCCAGCCACCATTGCCGCTGGACGCGCACCGGCGGAAGTGCGTCTTTGGCGCCGTCCGCCGGGTTGCCGGAAAAATCCCACGCCATACCGGTGGCTGGATCAAACAGTTGGTTTCCGCGAATCTCCAATGCCGTTGATTTCGGCAGCTTGCCTGTCGAAAAACAACGTACACGGTCGGAGGCTGTATCGTGGAAAATCACAACCGGGCAATCGCCGACCCGATCGAGGATGATCCGCCGGCTTTGAAAAATATCCATCGGATAGGCTTTGGCGAATTCGCCGATCGTGATCCCGGCGAGAATGCATGCTGATCCAGCCGCCGGTCCAACCCGGAAAGACCCGGGCCGACGATGTGTTCCGGACCGCGGTCCAGAAGCTGTTCCAAGACCGGACCCATAGGAGAAGGATGGCGGTATCCCGCCGACCGCACACAAATTGTTGTTTCGGGATGTTCCGTTCGCCAAGCCTTCCAGTTGGAGAGCTCCCCGCCGAGGAGTGCCAGAGTTTTTCCACGGTATTTTCCCATCAGGGCTTCCCCGGTTTCGTGCTGCCAAATCGTGCCGGTCTCCCTGTCGCGCATGACCATGTTGCGTCGGCGGACGCTGACGGGTTCGAACGTCAGCCGCCGGCCGTCCACGACCGGATCGAAGATATATCCGCTCCGGCAGGCCGGGCAATAGGCGGCGGCCACCGGAGTGCCGTGAACCGTCTCGTTGATGATGTGATGCGGGATCAGGATGCCCATCGGCCAGGCGTGCGCCCGGCCGTCCACGACTATCCCCAGCACCTGTGTTTCATCCGGCACAGCGGCGTCCTTCCCGGCCAACGCGGGCGGATTATCGAGGGGCGGGATGATCTTATTCGGCGCAAGAACCAACTCGCTTGCCAACCAAAGGCAGGCCACGAAGCCGGTGAGGATCCATGTGAGTGTCGATGGATTGTCGAACCAGGCCGGGATAATCAGCGCAACGCCCACGATCGCCAGCAGCCTGCGCACAGCGCGCTGGCGGTAATAGGTGAACAGACTGATCCGGGGAAACAAAGCCTGGATCGGCGGAAGGAGCAACCCGGAAAGGGAGAATAGGATAGCAAGGATCGAGAGCGCCAAGGTCATTTTTTTGCCTATCGTGTGGGAATTGGTAAGAAACCCGAATTGTCCGAATCATTCTTCCTCCCGATTATCCTTCAAAGAAGGGATCCGGGCAACGGAGGGGAAACTTCACACCGGTTTCGGCGCAAGCCCCCGCCCCGCAAAACAAGTCGCCCTCACAAACCGAGGGCTACTTGCTACCTCGGCTGCGCGGGGGCGGGCGGCTTAAATGAATTTACCATATACTATTCGATGGAAAGTTCAATCAACCGTTTTGCTGATGTAGACCGTTCGTCCACCCTCGTCTTCCCACATTTCGAAAGGAGATCCCCGATGACGGAACGAAGCAAAGGCATCCTCTGGTTTGTGGTTCTTGCGTATGCAATTACCTGGACGGCCGTTCTGGGGATCTATCTATTGGGCGGCATCACTCCTGCGGAGGGTGAAACCCTTCCCAATCCTCCGGTTGGGCTCCTGAGCATGCTCGGATCGTTCGGACCGGCCATCGCCGCGATCGTCGTGCGGAAATGGATCACCCGGGAGGGATTCAAAGATGCGGGCCTGCGTCCGAATTTTAAGGCAGGATGGAAATACTACCTGGCCGCGTTTCTTTTCCCGCTGCTTGTGGTTCCCGTTGCATTGGGGGTGGCCGTTGTATCCGGCGAGGCCGTGTCGGGTCTGAGCGCCGAGTCGCTGGCGACCGCCATCCCGTTGTTTGTGATCTCCATCTTTTTATCGCTCCTGTATTTTGGAGAAGAATTCGGCTGGAGAGGATACCTTCAACCTCGGATTGCGCCGGGCAAACCGCTGCCGGCGGCTTTGCTGACCGGTTTGGTCTGGGGGATATTTCATTTTCCATTTGTGATCGCGGGGATAGTGTTGTCGGGGAACCCGGTGGCATTATTGATATATCCCATCGATTGCGCACTCGGATCGATCTTCTTTGGTTGGCTGTTCACGAAGAGCAAGAGCGTCTGGCCGGCGTGTCTGGCGCATGCCGTCGGAAACACGGTCATTTCCGGTGTGATGGCCATGGTTTTTCCGGATACTCCGGAATTGATCGTATGGAGTGTGTTCACGCTTGCCGGTTACGCCGTGATTGCGTTGGTGCTGGTGGTAAGCCGGCAAGTCAAATGGCGTGAAGCACAGTCGGAGCAAGCCGTGGGGCAAGCCTGATCGAGGCCCGATCCGGTGCTCAGCCGCTTGGCCGGCCGCGCGCGGGGAGGGGAGGTTAATTGGAAGAACAGAGTTGGCGGCAAAATGGAACGGAGGGGGGAACTACTCCCCAACGATCGTTTATGAAATTGGCATTTTAAAAACCCTGCCGATTGAATATATCGTCCTGATAAAGGAAGATATAAAGGAGGAGGGTTGAGATCCGTTCGAATGGAAAACAGGAATCGTCTTCTTCCGATCCTTTTCTTTCCATCGGCGCTTGCGGCGATCGGATTGGCGTGCGGATCCAACGCCACGGTCATCCCGCTTACGCCGTATGCGGACGGCTTTCCCGATAATCCGATGGTCCATCAGGCGGGAACGGCGATCGTGGACGGAAGCGGCAGGCCGCTCCGTTTGCGGGGTGTGAACCTGGGCGGTTGGCTGCACTGGGAGGGATGGGATTTCAGCAAAGGAAGCGATATATCGGAAAATAAGATCGACGCCGGACTCGCGGATCTGGTCGGGCAGGCGGCCGTCGACCGGTTCCACGCGGGCATGTATGAGAATTTCATCACCGAAGCCGATATCCAGGCGATCGCCGGATATGGTCTCAATTCCATCCGCCTGCCGATCAATTACGCGCTCCTCGAGGACGACGCGCATCCCTACGCATATAAGGAGTCGGGCTGGCAACGGATCGACCGGGCGCTCGAATGGTGCGAAAAAAACGGAATCTACGTTGTATTGGATCTGCACGCGGCGCCCGGCGGGCAATCCGGCCTGCCGCCTTCCAACCCCAGTCCCGGGGAACCGAAGCTGTGGCTGTCGGAGGAAAATGTCAAGCGCACTGTCGCTCTTTGGCAGGCGATCGCGAATCGCTACAAGGACCGCACCATCGTCGCCGGATACGATCTGCTCAACGAGCCAATGCCGCCGAAGGAAAACCAGCTTGTCGGGTTCTATCAATGGGTCGTCCCTGCAATCCGCAAAGTCGACCCCTACCATATGCTCATCCTCGAAGGAACGGCCTTCTCCGGTGATTTTTCCATGTTCAGCGGGCCGCTCTCGCAAAACCAGGTTTACGGATTCCATATGTACTCCTGGTTCGGCGACAACCGGCAGAAAAAACTCGATGAGTACCGGGAAATTTCCCGGTCGCACCGCGTGCCGCTGTGGGTCGGGGAGTTCGGCGACAACACCTACGAGATGATCGCATCCACCGTCGCAATGTACGAAGACCCCGCGAGCGCCGTCGCCGGCGGATGGTCGTTCTGGACTTGGAAGAAGGTGCCGGGAAAATGGCCCGCGCTTGCGGCCATCACGGTCCCGGCGCGGTGGCAGGCGATCTTCGATTGGATCAACAATCCCAAGAAGAATCCCCAGCCCACGGTCGAGGACGCGCTGAAAGGCATGGACGATTTTCTCCAGGCGGTCCGCTATGAAAACATTCGGGTCGATCCGATGATGCTGGAGGCATTGACGGGCGGCTGGCGATAGGAGGTGCGGGAATTATCCGCCCCTTGGTTTTCCCCGCTTGTCACCCAACCTTCATGATGAATCCCCTGCGTTGAACCGGGGCGCGAAAAATCACCCTTATCGATTGGAATTTCCCGGCTAATACTTATTTGTGCGATTGCCGGCAGCGTAAAAACCGCTATATATTTTTTTAAGGAACCCTCAGGAGGTTGATATGAGCCAAATGATTGCTGTCTGCGGATTGGATTGCGCCGTGTGCGATGCATACCTGGCCACGCAAGCCAAGGACGAAGCCGCCAAGGAGAAGATCGCGGCAAAGTGGAGGGCCGAATATGGCAATCCCAAGATCGACGCCGCCTATGTGACGTGCGACGGCTGCCGCGCGGAAAGCGGGCGGCTCGGCGGGCACTGCAAGGAGTGCGAACCTCGCCTGTGCGCCGTCGGCCGCGGCCTGGCCAATTGCGGATTGTGCCCCGATTACGGCTGCGAGAAAATCAGCAGCCTGTTGAAATACATCCCAGAGGCGAAGGCAAGGCTGGACGGAATTCGAGCCGCCCGATAGCGGTCATTTACCGGGGAGGATTTATAATAGTATTAATCTTAAAAAGTAATGTTGGGAGATTACGGGGATGCTTGGCATTAGCAGCCGCATCTACACAAGGATGTTTTTTATCCTGTTAATCTCCTTCCCCATATTATTATTCCCGTTTTATTTTCTATTGCCCGAACTTTTTTCCCGGATCCTTTTTCCTTCCGCTTACGGCGGGGATCTTTCCAACGGATTGAATGGTCCGGCTTTATTGTGTTCCTGCATATTTGGAATGCTCTCCACGGGCATAAACGCATTTATCGCCGCGGGTGTCTGGAAAAGATGTTCCTCCCGGGCATTGTCCTTTGATGAGGGGATGGATGCCATCGCCCAGACGCAGATGTCGGGTTGCGGGAATATCACACTGCTTTATATCTTTCCCCATCTCCTTTTTGCCTATTTACGAGCCCTGCTGTATGTTGTATTGGGCTTAAGCAAGGAGAAGAAGTATACAGAGCAGAAATGGAAGGAAATGGTCAAGGAATACGAATTGTTCCGGTATGGACCACGCCTGTAGCCGGATTGGAGGATCCTTTGTCGAAAAGATTTACACTGATTTATCTCTCCATAATGTTTTGGCTTGCCGGTTGCAATCCGGCAACAGCTTCGATCGGTCGTACACCCCCGCCGATCGGATCGGATGCCCCCTCCATTTTATCGATGCCCTCGAGAACCTCATCGCTGGAACAGAGGATGGGCACAACTACCCCATCGAGTACGATGGAAGTTCCTTCTCCTGAAAAAAACCTGTCGATCGTTCCGGTTCCTCTGGCTGCCGGGGCCTCGCACACCTGCATGATAGCGGACGCCGGTACGGTGCGTTGCTGGGGAAGCAATCAATCCGGGCAGTTGGGGAATGGGACGATGGGAAAGGCATCGCTGCCGGTCGAGGCGGGGGTTATTCCGCACGGCGCCGTCGCGCTGGCGGCGGGAAAGGATCATACCTGCGCCTTGAATACGGACGGGTCGGTCTATTGCTGGGGCGCCAATGCCCACGGCCAATTGGGAGATGGGACGGCGGCGGACCGTTCTGCTCCGGCGCCGGTCCAAGGATTGACCGATAAGGTGGTCTTGCTCGTGGCCGGAGATTCTTTCTCCTGCGCCCTATCCGAATCCGGCGGGGTGAAATGCTGGGGCTGGAATGCCGAGGGACAGTTGGGTGACGGGGGCGAGTCGGACCGGAATCTTCCGGTCGGGGTGAACGGGCTAAGCAACGGGGTCATCTCGATTGCCGCCGGAGAAGCGCACGTCTGCGTGTTGCATGCTTCCGGCGGAGTCCAATGCTGGGGGCGCGGGTATGAAGGCCAGCTGGGCGACGGCCTGCGCCAGGCGAGCAGCACGCCGGTGGATGCGACCGGTCTGCAAGCCGGAGTGGCCGCCGTCGCCGCGGGCGGAACCTATTCCTGCGCCACATTGCAGTCGGAGAAAGTCGTGTGTTGGGGGTATCTTGTCCTCCTGGCGGGCGAAAATGACTTCGGAGTTCCCAGCGAAACCCGCATGATACAGAAAAAACCGGTTTCCATCGACATGGGTGCCTTTTTTGCGTGCGTGCTGACCGGCGAAGGGGGCGTAGAATGCTGGGGCACCAATCGATCCGGCCAGCTGGGGAACGGCACGATGCTGGATCAAATTAAGGAGCCCGATGCGGTGGTCGGTTTATCGGAGGGTGTGGCATATCTGGCTGTGGGAATGCAGCATGCTTGCGCGGTATTGCGTTCCGGGGAGATCCGCTGCTGGGGCGCGAACGAGTCCTGGCAATTGGGCAACAAGTCCAGCCCCGCCGCGCATTCACCCGTCGCAGTGGACCTTTCCACCGTGCATTTCTATTATTCGGGGGTCGAGGCGTCTGCTCCCCCCGAGAAGTACCCGCAGAAATACGAATCGATCTGGAACCTGACCGAGGGTTTCAAGGATCTGCCTGCGCCGGGGGTGAATACCTACGCGGCCACCGTGAACAGGAAAAACGTTTGGGGTTGGAATTTCTATCTCTGCGCGGCGGATACATCCTGGCTGGATCGGCTGCTTGCCAGGGTTACGGTGGCTTTCCTCATTAATTATCAACCGGTATCGGATAAAGCGATCTTGGTTTTCCAAAGCAATTACAATTCCTGGGCCTGTCAGGGATGGACGACGTCGCTCTCCCAATGGGAAAACGCGCAATATGAATTGAGCATTGTCTACGAATTTACCGAAAACACGTCCGATGGGGAAACAAGCTACGCCGCAGGAAAATACTGGCAGATCATTCTGCTGAAGGTGGAGGATTGACCCGCCGGCATTCCTTTCGAAGCAGTCCGGACGGGTCGTGGATGCCGGAGTGCCGCGGCGATCCGAGAGTACAATAGGAAGCGATGGGTTGAGGTCGATCCGGGGATCCATCCCGGAGAAAAACGGAGGAGGCGGCGGACGATGGTGGAAAGCGAAAATCCCAACGAAAAGAAAATCATCATTACCCAGCGCAACGGACCCTTCCTGGTCAAAGGCGGCATTCCCTTGGTCGAAAAGATCCAGGTGGTGTCGGAACATGGCGAGCCGCTTACGTGGAAAAAAGGCCGGACGTACAAGACCGGCAACACGTACATCCTCTGCCGCTGCGGCAAATCCAAAAACTTTCCGTTCTGCGACGGCACGCATTCCAAAACCGACTTTGACGGGATGGATACGGCGGACGAGCGGTCGACCGCGGAGCGGCAGGAAACCTTCCCGGGAGGGATGCAGATCTACGTCCGGCACGACGATTATCTATGCATGAATTCGGGTTTTTGCGGAACGCGGTGGACGACCATTAAACAGCTGATCCTGCTCACGGAGGAAATCGGCGCGCGCTCGCAGGTGATGGCGATGGTCGAGCGCTGCCCGTCGGGATCGCTGGTCTATGGGCTGAAGGGGGAGGATCGTGATCTCGAACCTGACCTGCCGCAGCAGATCGCCTTCACGACCGATATTCTTTCCGAAGGGCCGGTCCGAGGCGCGTATTGGGTGACCGGGTACATCCCCATCCAGCGTTCGGATGGAAAGCTGCTCGAAGTCCGCAACCGTGTGACGCTGTGTTCCTGCGGGCGGTCCGGGAAGAAACCTTTGTGCGACGGAGTCCACCGGACGAAGCCCGATAGGGGGAGTGGAGGCTAGCGGAAGGTGCGGTTTCCAGGGAACGGATGGGTATATTATTTCGGATAGGATAGATTTTTTTCCTCGAATAAATTCGATAAATCCTGCTGTTGAATGCCAGCCGAATGCGTATGAAACCCGTGGAACCGGTGTTGACGGTCGAATTGTTTCCGAAGTTGAGCGGGGAGTTGCTTTCCTTGCTTAAGGGTCTCTCTGCGCAAGAGTGGGAGATGCCTACCGCCTGTTCCCCTTGGGTGGTGAAGGATGTCGCGGCGCATTTGCTCGGTTCCAATATCGGGCGATTGTCTTCCGGCAGGGATACACTTTCCGAGTCGGATAGCCCCGGCATGTCCTTCGAGGAATTAATCGGTTTCATCAACCAAGCCAATGCCGAATGGGTGCGCGCGGCAAAAGGGATGAGTCCAAGCCTGCTTATTGAGCTCCTGGACCTGACGGATGCCCATCTGTATCGATATTTTAAAACCCTTCCGGCCCATGCGATCGCCTCAACTCCGGTGAGCTGGGCGGACGATCGTCCGTCTCCAAACTGGTTTGATATTGCACGCGAATACACCGAGAAGTGGCTGCATCAGCAGCATATTCGGGAAGCTGTCGGCAGGCCGCTGCTCACCACATGGGATTGGCTGTTTCCGGTGCTGGATACCTTTATGCGCGCCCTTCCGCGCACTTACCGGGGGGTGCAGGCCGAGGAGGGGGCTGGGGTGGTTTTTCGGATAACGGGCGACGCGGGAGGGGAATGGTCGCTGGTGAAAGACGGGGGCGCGTGGAAGCTGTTCTCGGGAGGCGCCGCGCAAGCCGAGTCCCGTGTGGGGTTGGATCAGGATGTGGCCTGGCGATTGTTCACGAAAGGAATGAGCCGCGAAGTTGCGCGGTCGAAAATCCGGATCGAAGGTGATCCAATCCTGGGGGCGGAGATTCTCAATATGGTTTCGATCATGGCGTGATCGACCGCCCGGCCGCCTCGCGCGATCCGCATTACAAAAAACACGGATGATCCAAAGGATCATCCGTGTTTTATTGCCAGCCGGCCGTGGAATTTGCCTTACCAGATGAACGGCCCCGCGTCGTTCTGCACGGCGGATGGCACCTTGCCCGTCGGTTGGATTTCGAGGAACAGCGTCGGCGCCCAGCCCACGTCGGGCGAGAGATCCGGGTCGTTCACCGCGTTGTAGGCGGCGAGGATGTCGACCAGGTTCTTGTCCGGCGTTCCGTTGACGTAGGTTCCGGATTCGTGGATCGCCGTCCCCTTGTAGACTTCGATGAACATGTCGGGCGTTATGGATTTGTCGGTCTTGAAGAGGTTGTTTTCAGCGTAGATCGCGGATTCGATCCCGACGCCCCAGGTGTAGACGTAGTAGGGGACCTTCTCGATCTTGTAGTAGTTGTTGTAGACGTGCACCTGGCCGAAGCGTACGCGCGGGGTGCGTTGCCCGGTTTTATCGAACAGGTTGTGGTGAATCGTCACCCGCAGCTTGCCGCGGTCGGCGCTCGCGCTGTCGGAGGAGCCGATCAGCATCACCTTATCGTGGGTGAGGAAGCGGTTCCAGGTGACCGTCACGAGGTCGGAGGCGTTGGTGATGTCGAGCAGCCCGTCGTGCCGCTGGTAGAGCACGCCGAAGTAGGTTGGCGCGTCCTCATCCAGGGTTTCCTTGTCGCGGAATGTGTTGTGATCGATCCAGACGTGGTCGGTATTGCGCAGCGAGATCGAATCGTACAGCGCGTTCCAAGCCCCCAGCGTGCCGTCGGTCGGCGCCCATTCCGGGAAGCAATCGTAAGTGTCCGAAAAGGTGATATTGCGGACGATGATGTTGCTCGCGTTGACGGTCGAACTGCCGCGGATGTCGAACCAGCCGCCGCGGATCTCCGCCTTCTTGCCGATCCCGACGATCGTCGTGTTGGAGCCGACCTTGAACCGGACGCGGGCCTGCTGCGCGTTCCGCGAGGTCAGGCGGGCGTCCTCGAGCGGGCCGGATGGCTTCACCCGGCCCCACTCTCCGGCTGGATCATACTTGGCCAGAAAGGCTTCCAGGGTGTAGCCGTCGCGGTAGTAATCCTCGCACTCCAGCGGTTCGTTGTTGTCGTCGACGTTGGCTTCGATCGTCCCATCGATGTAGATGATCTTGGGCGTGTTGGAGGGGGTCGAGGGCGGCGGATACACGCCGTCGTTGAGCGCGGCGACAAGCTCCTGCCGGTTGCGGACGGTGTACACGTGATCATCGGCGGCCGTCGAGCCGCCCGTTGTACCCGGATCGAGCGACGCCCAGCCGTCGTTGGCCGCCAGCGTCTCGCGTCCCAGGTCCCGGTGCCCCGCCGCAGGTGCGGCAGTAAACGCGACGGCGAAGACGCACAGCAAAATGATGGTGATTTTTAAAGCGCGCATAGTTTCCTCCCTGAGAAAGCGGCGCACAGGCTCCCTCGGCCTGTGCACAAATCAATTGGAAACGGATTGAATCCTGGAATTTGTGGGGGGATTCACCTTCCTTTCATGCAACGGATTGCATCTGTCATTGAATCCGGTCCGGCCACGTTGAACGCGGCCGGAATACCGGACGTACATTTGGGATGAGATGGAGAAAAGAGCCATGGTTATTGTAAGGAATGCCGTATGAATATTGACGTTCTCCCTTTGAAGAAAAGCGTCATTCGCCCGAACCGCATGGAATCGACGGGGAAACCCGCCTTTTTCTTTGAAGTAAACCGCCGGTCGGGATCAGCAGAAAGTACTACCCTCCATCCTTCAAAACGTTTTCTGCAGCCGAGGGAAATGTACGGATCGCGGGAAGATCCGGCGGGAGGAGGATGTACAATTTGAGTAAAGCCGCCGGAGTAGAAGGAAGACGCGGCATGTGTGTAGTCCATGATTCGGCGGCGTACGGGATTATCCCTATGACTCTGAGGAGCGGAATTCTGATGGTGGTCATGATGGTATTGGCGGGTTGCGATTTGCCGCGCCTTCCCGCGGAAACCGCCGCGTCCCTTACGGAGGGTACGGATCCGGGCTCGCGAATCGATGCGTTCGTCGCTTCCCTCGTCGAAGGCCGGATGTTCAGCGGAGCGGTGTTCGCGGCGAAGGACGGCGTGATCCTTTTCGACAAAGGGTACGGCTTTGCGGACCGCGAAAAGGGATTGGCGAATACCCCGCAGACGAAATTCCGTATCGGTTCGATCACCAAGCAGTTCACCGCGATGGCCGTCCTCATTCTGAAATCGCAAGGCGGGCTCGACGTGCAGGATGGGATTTGCAATTATTTTGCGGATTGCCCCGCCGCATGGCGGGATATCACGCTTCATCATCTTCTCACCCACACCTCCGGCATACCCAATTACACGGACTTCCCCGGGTTCGAACAAACCCTGGCGACCCCCGTCACTCCAGGTGAGATCATCTCCGGTTTCCGGGATCGGCCGCTGGATTTCCCTCCCGGCGCCAAATGGAACTACAGCAATTCCGGATATATCCTCCTGGGTTTGGTTATTGAGCAAGTGTCCGGCAGGTCCTATGAGGATTTCCTGCGGGATTTTATTTTTTCCCCGTTGGGGATGGCCCGTACCGGATATGACCACAACCGCAGCGACCTTGCGATAGGATACGATGATGCCTTCGCCAAGGCCGCTTACACGGATATGTCCGTTCCCTTTTCCGCCGGGGCGCTTTTCTCGACGACAGAGGATTTATTTCTCTGGGATCAGGCGCTGTCGACCGAGACGTTGATCCCCCGGGGGCTTCTAGAAATCATGTTCCGACCGTATATATCGATGCGGGAACTCATCCCGCATGTCCCCACCCCCGCCTCCCGGGGGATGTTTTACGGATATGGATGGATGATCGGCGAATCATCCGGCCGTCGCTGGGTCTATCATGACGGCGGTATGAACGGCTTCGTTTCGCACAACGGTCTGTATCCGGATGATATGGCGGTAATCGTAATCTTGAGCAACCAACGGAATTCCTCCGGCGTGATGGATTCGATCATCCAGGAAATCGAAGGCGCGATTTTTATGGGTGGGTGAAAAATCCGTTTGTGATGCAAGCCCTTCCGATCGAATGCCCGGAACGATGCTGGCCGCATAGACGGCGGCGGACCGGCAGGATGTTGGTATACTACATCCCCCGCCAATAACCGTTCCGGCAGGGAAAGGTAACCGCGTGGACTCTGCGAAGACTTTTCCCCCGTATCCTTTCCGGAATCCCGGCCTTCCCCTGGAAGAACGCGTGCGCGACCTCCTCGCGCGGCTCACCCTCGAAGAAAAACTTTCCCTGTTGCCCCAGGACCAGGCCGCCGTCCCGCGGCTCGGAATGCGCGCGTTCAAGACCGGGACCGAAGTCTTGCACGGCGTGGCCTGGCTTGGCGAGGCGACGGTCTTCCCGCAGGCGATCGGCCTGGGGAGCACCTGGAACCCGGACCTCCTCCGGCGGATCGGCGCGGCGGTGGGGGATGAAGTGCGGGGCTACTATTACCGCGACCCGGAGAAGAGCAGCTTGAACGTCTGGTCGCCGGTGGTGGATTTGCTGCGCGACCCGCGCGCGGGACGGAACGAGGAAGGGCTATCCGAGGATCCGTTTCTGACCGGGAGGATGTCCGTCGCGTATTCCACCGGGCTGCGCGGCGACCATCCCTTCTACCTCAAGACCGCTCCCACCTTGAAGCATTTTTTCGCCTACAACAACGAAGACGACCGCGAGACGACCGACTGCAGCCTCGACCCGCGCAACCTGCGCGAGTATTACTGGAGGGCATTCCGGCCCGCGATTGAGGCCGGCACGGCCCTGGGTGTGATGACCTCCTACAATATGGTTAATAGCCGCCCGAACACGCTCAGCCCGCATCTGGAAGACGGCGTGCGGACGTGGAACGATCAGACACTGCTTATCGTCGGCGATGCCTGCGGCCCCTCGCTGATCGTGGACCGGCAAAAGTATTACGAGGATCACGCGGAGGGTCACGCCGCCGCGATCCGCGCCGGGCTCGACAGCTTCACCGAGATGAAGGACACCAAAACATTCACGGCGGAGCACATTCGCCAGGCTCTCCGGCGCGGGTTGATCGCCCCGCAGGATCTCGACCGCGCGATAGGGCACATTCTTTCGATCCGCATCCGGCTCGGCGAGTTTGATCCGGACAATCCGTACGCCGGCATTACCGACTCCGTCATCCTTGCGCCGGAGCACAAGGCGCTGGCGCGCGAAGCCGCCCGGCAGCAATTGGTGCTGCTTAAAAACGAGGAGGCTACGCTTCCACTGGATCCCGCCGGCGTGAAACGGCTGGCCGTCATCGGCCGCCGGGCGGATGAGGTGCTCGTCGATCATTACTCCGGCACGCTGCCCTATACCCTCACCCCTCTGGCGGCGATCCGGGAAAAACTCGGTACGCGGGCAGAGGTTTCATATGCCGTGGACAACAAGGACGGCGCGGCGGCCGGGATTGCGCGGTCGGCCGATGCGGTAATCGTATTCGTAGGGAACCATCCCACCTGCGACGCGGGCTGGGCGCAGTGCTCGGAACCCACCGAGGGCAAGGAGGCGGTCGACCGCAAAGCGATCCACCTTCCCGAGGAGGATCTGATCCGCGAGGTGTATGCCGCCAATCCGCGGACCATCGTCGTCCTGATTTCAAGTTTTCCCTACGCCATTGTCTGGTCGAAGGAACACATTCCGGCGATCCTGTGGTCATCGCATGCGGGGCAGGAACTGGGAGCGGCGGTTGCGGATGCGCTGCTGGGCGACGCCGCACCGGCCGGCCGCCTGACGCAGACCTGGTACAAGTCTCTCGACGGCTTTCCGCCGATCACCGATTACGATATCATCCGGGGACATCGAACGTATCTCTATTTCGAGGGCGAGCCGCTGTTCCCCTTCGGGCACGGGCTGACCTACACGACTTTCCGCTATGAAAATTTGGAACTCGGGGCGGATAGAATCCAAGCCGACGGCTCGGTTTCCATCAGCGCGGACGTAACCAACACCGGATCGCGGGAGAGCGACGAGGTGGTTCAACTATACGTCCATGCGCGCCGGTCACGCGTCCAAAGGCCGATCAAGGAGTTGAAGGGATTCGAGAGGGTTCACCTTGCGCCGGGGGAAAGGCGCACGGTGCGCTTCACCCTTCCGACAGCGGATTTGGCGCTGTGGGATGTGACCCGCGGGAAATGGACGGTCGAATCCGGAGTGTATGATCTGATGATCGGACGTTCGTCGGCGGATATCCGGTTGCGGGCATCGATCACCATCGACGGCGAAACGATCCCGAGCCGCGATCTGACGCACCCCACCCGCGCGGAGAACTACGACGGATATGAGAAAGTCCGCCTGGTGGATGAAACCAAAACAAGCGGGAATGCGGTCGGCGTGACGGAGAAAGGCGGCTGGGCTCTCTTCCGGGACGCGGATTTCCGAGGAGGGGTGAATCGTTTCCGCGCCCGGGTATCCAATGATGGGAATAATCCGGTGGAGCTTGAGATCCGCCTTGACCGGCCGGACGGGCCGATCGCCGCGCGCGCATCGGCGCCGGTCACGAAAACCCGATATGATTACGTCGAGATAGAATCTCCGGCGGACGTTTCCGGTGTGCACGATGTCTACTTTGTGTTCCATGGCAGGATCCGGATCAGCGCATTCCAATTCAGCGGCTGATCCAAGGTCTGAATCGGACATTCATGAATCTATTCCGCAAAGCCGAGAATAAACAAAAATCCGCCAATCGGATCTTCCACGCTTCCCATTTGCAGGGGCAAAGCGGTGGAATCGAAATCGACTCGCGCGCGCCCGACGGGGATTCGATCGCGGCGACGGCGGCGGGCGCCTGGGCGGGATACGGTCCGGTGGATTTTGGCGGCGGATGGGATCTTTGCATGGCGTATGTCGCGGCTGAAAAAGGCGGCCGGAGGATCGAGATCCGGATCGACTCGCCCGGAGGCGAGCCGATCGTGACTCTCAGTGTGGCGGCGACGGGAGCGGCGGATCTCTTCCGCGAACAATATGCGCCGGTTTCGCCCGTTTCCGGAGTCCACGACCTGTTCCTGGTCTTCCCCGACGGTCCGGTGGGTCTCGATTGGTTCATCTTCTCCGTGGATCCGGACAACGAGAGTTCCGCGCAGCGCGCGGAACGGATGGGCTGGTGGCGAGAGGCGCGTTTCGGGCAGTTTATCCATTGGGGGCCGTATTCGGTCCTTGCCCGCGGCGAATGGGTCATGTATCAGGAGAATTGGCCGCGGGAGGAGTATGAAATCCAGGCCGCCGCGCGTTTGAATCCGACCCGCTTCCGGGCCGGGGATTGGATCCGCCTGCTCGCGGACGCCGGACAGAAATACATCGTTGTAACCTCCAAGCACCACGATGGATTCAGCATGTTCGATACCCGCATCACGGGATTCGATCCGGTCGGCGGCGGACCGGCGGGCGGCCGGTACGATATCACCGATTTCACCCCCGGACGCAGGGATCCATTGGAAGATCTCGCCCGCGAGTGCCGGCGGCGGGGGATTCGATTCGGTGTGTATTATTCGATCCTGGACTGGCATCACCGTTCGCAGCTCCCCGTCGCGGACGGCTCCGGGCTGACGGATATGATTTTGGGCATGAAGGACCGCTACATTTCGGAGATGAAGGAACAGCTGCGGGAGCTGGTGGAACAGTACGACCCGGAGCTGCTGTGGTTCGACGGCGATTGGGGCGGAGAAAAGTGGTGGTGGACCGCCGCCGACGGCAAGGCTCTCTACCGGTACCTGCGCACGCTCAAACCGCCGCTCATCATCAATGAACGGGTCAAACGGGATTGCGGGCTGGGCGATTTCCGCACTCCGGAGCAATCCATTCCCGAAACCGCTCTCGAAAACGATTGGGAAAGCTGCCTGACGATGAACGACCATTGGGGGTACCACGCGGAGGATCATCGCTGGAAGACCGCGCAGGATCTTATCCGCAGCCTGGTGGATATCGCTTCCAAGGGCGGGAACCTGCTTCTCAATGTCGGTCCGAAGCCGGATGGCTTGATCCCGTGGGAGAGCCGCGACAGACTCAAAGCCGTCGGCCGATGGATGCGCGCATACGGGGTGTCCATTTATGGCTCTTCGGCAAGCCCGTATGTTTTTTCCCCGGTGTGGGGCCGCTGCACGATGAAACCGGGATTGCTTTTCGCGCATGTGTTCGATTGGCCGCAGGATCGAACCCTGCGGCTGCCCGCGCTCCGCAATGTCATCAGCCGGGCATATCCGCTGAGCCGGCCTGGAAGGCAATTGCCATTTCGAAGATCCGGGGAGGGGATCGAGGTCGACCTGCCCGCCCGGCCGCCGGACCTGTGGGATTCGGTCATCGTGCTTGAAGTGGATGGCGTGCCCGAAGCAATTCCTTCTCAATAACTCACTTCCGATTGTAAACGCTTCATTCCCCATTCACCGACCGGCTTGATTTCCCGATACAATACATCATTTCTTCACAACTTGATCCATGAGGACACCCGCCGATGCCCGATAAAAAACTCCGCCGCCGCAAACCCGCAAAGCCATCCGCTGGACCGGCGAAAAGACGAGTTTCCCCTCGCGCAGGAACGATCCAATCCATTCCCGTGCGATACACCGCCACGGATACCTACAACGGCAGGCGGGGAAAAAGCTGGAACGATGGATGGAAATTCCACCGGGGAGAGGCGGCGGGGGGCGCGGATCCATCCTGCGACGATTCGGCCTGGCGCAGCCTGAGCCTGCCGCACGACTGGAGCATCGAACTGCCGTTCCGCGAAGACTCGCCGGCCGGAACGGGCGGAGGATTTCTCGACGGGGGAACGGGCTGGTATCGGAAAACCTTCACCGCGCCCTCGGGTTGGCGCGGGAAACGGATCTTTGTCGGTTTCGACGGCGCGTATATGGACAGCCGGGTGTGGATCAACGGCACGCTCCTCGGCGCGCGCCCCTACGGATACATTTCCTTTGAATACGATTTAACGCCGCATTTGAAACTGGGAGCGCGGAACACCCTCGCCGTGCGGCTCGAGAACGACCAGCCCACCAGCCGCTGGTATTCCGGCAGCGGAATCTACCGCAACGTATGGCTGACCGTCCTTGACCCGCTGCATGCGGATTGGTGCGGACTCGCCCTATCCACGCCGAAGGTCGGGCTGAAATCCGCCGTGGTCCGCGTCGATCTCCGCGTGCGAAACCAATCCGATGCGGCTCAATCCGCAATGGTGCGGGTGGAAATATCCGCCCCCGCCGGGAAACGCGCCGCAATCCGATCCTCGGAAGTCCGGGAGATCCCCGTGGGGGATTCGGCCGGCTTCGAAATGGAAATACCGGTTTCGAATCCGCGGTTGTGGTCGGTCGATACGCCGAACCTCTACGCGCTTCGGGCGGAGATCATATCCGGCGGGCGAAAGGCGGATGTCTATCAGACGACCTTCGGGATCCGAACGTTCGACATGGATCCGAACGAAGGCTTTTCGCTGAACGGAAAATGGATGAAGCTGAAGGGGGTCTGTCTGCACCACGACCTGGGCGCGCTGGGCGCGGCGGTCAACCCGCGGGCGATCGCGCGCCAGCTGGAAATCATGAAGGCCATGGGCTGCAACGCCGTGCGCACCTCGCACAATCCGCCCGACCCGATCCTCCTGGATTTGTGCGACCGGCTGGGAATGCTGGTCATCGACGAAGCGTTCGACGCCTGGGAAGAATCCAACAAGGTTGCCAACGATTACCACCGGTTCTTCCACCGCTGGGCGCAGGCCGACATCCAGACGATGGTCCGCCGTGACCGCAATCACCCGAGCATCATCATGTACAGCATCGGCAACGAGATTCACGATATAACCACGGAGGAAGGTGTGCGTTGGACGGGGCTGTTGTACGATTGGGTCCGCGAGGTGGATTCCACACGGCCGGTATCCCATGGCAGCAACTTCAACGAATTTGGGACAAAGGCGGCCGCGCTTCTGGATGCCGTCGGGTACAACTACCATACGTACCTTTACGACCGGGATCATGCGCAATTTCCGCACTGGAAAATGTACGCCAGCGAGACCAGTTCGGCCGTGCGAAGCCGCGGCGTTTACAAACCCCCGACCGGTGAAAACCTGCCCCCCGGAGCGGATTTCCAATGTTCTTCCTACGACAATACCGTTGCGGATTGGGGGTTGAGCGCGGAAGAATCCTACAAACAGGTGAATTCCCGGAAGTTCATCGCCGGCGAATTCATCTGGTCGGGAGTAGATTATCTCGGCGAACCGACGCCCTACGGGTGGCCGGCGAAGAGCTCTTATTTCGGGATTGTGGACACCTGCGGTTTCCCCAAGGATATTTATTATTTCTATCAGAGCCGGTGGACGGACCGGCCGATGGTCCATCTCCTGCCGCATTGGAA
>CAZFPL010000004.1:20401-29619 GCA_964521085.1 uncultured Anaerolineales bacterium
ACGGCGGGCGAACCCGCCGCGGTGCGGTTGTCCATCGACCGAAAAGTGCTGGCTGCCGACGACGCGGATTTGGCGTTTATCACCGCCGATGTTGTGGACGCCAAGGGAATTATCGTTCCGGCGGGGAGTAATCGGATTCAATTTAAACTAAAGGGTCCGGTAAAAATCGCAGGCGTGGATAACGGTGATCCGATTTGCCACGAATCCTACCGGGGAAGCGAAAGGTCCGCGTTCCATGGGAAATGCCTGGTGATTGTGCGGTCCACCGGCCGGGCCGGGGTGATCAAACTTGCAGCCATATCCGATGGTTTGGGGATGGATAGTATCTCGATCAAGGTGAAGTAATAACTGGCAAGACTTAAAAAATAAAAAAAAAACCCAGATAATTGAATCGTAGACCGGTCAGGGCTTATTCGTAGGGAATTAAAATTCCTCCTCGCGGAATATTCTCCTTTCCTGGCGATATTTCTAAGAATCAGCCGGTAAAATGGAGAGGAGGAAATATCTTAAATATTTAATGGAAAAATTCCGCTTTCCTATTCAACGACACATCGAATAACCCCATTTTTTTTTTGAGACACTCATCCACGGCCGGGCAATCGGAAATCCCTTAAAAAGCAAGAAATCATTGACTTGACGTTAAAAAATGCTGTTTAATAGAAGCGCTTCGACGATGCGCTTCGATGAAATCAAAAGAATAGGCAATATAAGAAAAATCCTCTAAAAAAAAGCCAATTTGGAGGTTTTATGCCAACCATGGCCGATGTGGCCAAGCGTGCCAATGTCGCGCTCAGCACTGTTTCGTACGCAATCAACGGAACCCGGCCGATTTCCGAGGAAACCCGCCAGCGGATCTTCGCCGCAATGGAGGAGCTCGGATATCAGCCCAATGCGCTGGCGCGCGGGCTGGCCAGCAAACGCAGCCGCATCCTCGCCCTGCTTTTCCCAGCCCCGGAACGCGGCCTTGGCATCACCGAACTCGAATTCGTAACCGCCGCCGCCGATACCGCCAAGGAAAACGATTACAACCTCATCCTCTGGTCTTCCGAATTGAGGAACCTCGACGAACTCCGCGAGCTGACCCAACAGGGACTGGTCGACGGTGTGGTCGCGATGGAAGTGCACCTGCACGACAAACGCATCGACATGCTGCGCGAAGCCGATTTTCCCTTCAGCATGATCGGACGCTGCGCGGAAAGCGCGGGTATTTCCTACGTAGATATTGATTTCGACCAGACCGTGCGAGAGGCGCTGACGTATCTGAAGGGATTGGGCCATACCCGGATTGCGTTTGTGAATCACTCGCAGACGGAATTCGATGCGGAATACGGTCCGGCCGTCCGGGCGCAAACCGCTTTCGAGGATGCGGCGCGCAGCGCCGGATTGGGCAACCTTTCGCGGATGTGCCGCGCCACTCCGACGGCGGGCTACGAAGTGCTGGGCAGCCTGCTGGCCGAGGAGCCCAATCTTACGGCGCTCATCACCATGAACGAACGCGCCATCCCCGGGATCATGCAGGGGATTGCCGAGCGGGATTGGAGCATCCCCGACGATTTCTCGCTCGTGGCGATTGTTTCATCGGCCCGGGCGGCGGAGATGGTGATGCCCTCGCTTACGACGATGGAACCGCCCAGCGCCAAAATGTCCCGATTGGGAGTCGAACTGCTCATCCAGAAGTTGGATGCGGTGAAGGAAGAAGTTCCGCAAATTTTGCTTCCCTGCCGCCTGGTGATCCGCGGCAGCACCGGCCCGTGCCGGCGGAATCCGGGAGGGGTTCATGGGTAACCCCGCGCAGAAGAAGCCCGAGGGAACGAGGATCTTCTGCCATGCGTACCCGCTCGCGTGTTCGGGCGTTTCCGCCGTCCGGGCGGCCGGTTACCGCAAGCCGGGAGGCCATGCGCCGGCGCACCGGGGATTCCCCGCGCGGCCGATTCCCCCGTGCACTCCCGTCTATTGCTACCTGTTCGAAGAAATCCATTTGGATCGTGAAGGGAGAGAAGCGTGAAATTTACCGACGGATATTGGAACCTGCGAAAGGGCGTCTCGGCTCTTTATCCGGTGCAGGTGGGGGATGTCGAGGCCAGCCGCGATTCCCTCACCGTCTACGCACCGACCAAGCGGATCGCCACCCGCGGCGACACCCTGAACGGCGCGCTGCTCGCGCTTGAATTTTCGTCGCCGATGGCGGATGTCATTCGTGTCCGATTGACCCATCACTCCGGCGGGAAGCGCAAATTCCCGAATTTTGAATTATTGGAACAGTCGGCTGCCGGGGTGGCGGTGGCTGCGGATGAAACCTCCGCCACCCTCTCCAGCGGACGGATCTCGGTCCGGATCTCCAGGACGGAGGATTGGCGCATGGAATTCCTCGCCGACGGCCGCGCACTCACGCACAGCGGCCGGAAGGGGATGGGCATCTTCGAAACGGAAGATGCCAAACGGTATCTTCGCGAGCAGCTCTCGCTGGGAATCGGGGAATGTGTGTATGGGCTGGGCGAACGCTTCACCCCCTTCGTTAAGAATGGCCAGGTGGTGGATATCTGGAACAGCGACGGCGGCACGGGAAGCGAACAGGCCTACAAGAACATCCCCTTCTATCTGACCAACCGCGGGTACGGAGTTTTTGTCAATCATCCCGGTCAGGTTTCCTTTGAGGTCGGTTCCGAGCGGTCCTCCGGCGTGAATTTCAGCGTGGCCGGGGAATCCCTGGAATATTTCATATTCTACGGTCCCTCTCCCAAGGAGGTGCTGGAGAAGTACACCGCCCTGACGGGCCGGCCGGCGCTGCCGCCCGCCTGGTCGTTCGGCCTGTGGCTCACCACCTCCTTCACCACGAAGTATGACGAGGAAACGGTGACGAGTTTTATCCAGGGAATGGCCGACAGGAATCTTCCGCTGGGCGTATTTCATTTTGATTGCTTCTGGATGAAGGAGTACCGCTGGTGTGATTTCGAATGGGATCGGGGGGAATTCCCCGATCCGGCCGGACTCCTCAAGCGCCTGAAGGACCGCGGCCTGCATATCAGCGTCTGGATCAATCCGTACATCTCCCAGCGTTCCACTCTGTTCGACGAGTGTGCGCGCCATGGGTATCTGCTGCGCAAGCCGGATGGGGATGTGTGGCAGACCGACCTCTGGCAGCCTGGGATGGGGATCGTGGATTTCACCAATCCGGAGGCCGCCAAATGGTTCGGGTCGAAACTCCGGGCGCTTCTGGATCTCGGGGTGGACTGCTTTAAAACCGATTTCGGGGAGAGCATCCCGACCGATGTGGTGTACCACGACGGTTCAGATCCCCAGCGGATGCACAACTATTATTCCTTCCTGTACAACCGGACGGTATTCGAAGTGCTGCGGGAACGGCGGGGGGACGGGGAGGCGGTGGTCTTCGCCCGATCAGCCACATCCGGAAGCCAGCGGTTTCCCGTCCACTGGGGCGGTGATTGCGAATCCACATTTGAGGCGATGGCGGAGAGTTTGCGGGGCGGATTGTCGCTGGGCCTCTCCGGCTTCGGATTCTGGAGCCACGACATTGGAGGATTCACCGGCACGCCGTCCGCGGCTCTGTATAAACGCTGGATCGCGTTCGGCCTGCTTTCCTCCCACAGCCGACTGCACGGCGATAATTCCTACCGGGTTCCATGGCTGTTCGATGAAGAAGCGGTGGATGTGCTGAGGTATTTCACCAAGCTTAAGAACCGCCTGATGCCATACCTGTATGCCCATGCACTCGAATCCAGCCGCAAGGGAATCCCGCTGATGCGGGCGATGATGCTGGAACACCCCGGCGATCCCGCTTGTGACGTTCTGGACCGGCAATACATGCTGGGGCCCTCTCTCCTCGTGGCGCCGGTGTTCTCGCCGGACGGCGATGTGATCTATTACCTCCCGGCAGGCCGGTGGACGGATTATCTTACCGGCAAGACCGTTGCGGGGCCGGGCTGGAGGACGGAGCGACATGGAAATTTAAGCGTTCCCCTGCTGGTCCGTCCCAATTCCGTCATCGCCGAGGGATGTTGTGGAGATCGGCCGGATTACGATTACGGAGCGGACGTCACCTTGCGGATATACGCTCTGGATGACGGAAAAACTGTCCGGATCGATATCCCGGCGCTGGGCGGAGAAACCGAAACGATTTTCGAGGTCAACCGCAAAGAAGATAAGATCTCCATTACCCGGCAGGGGATGCGCAAACCGTGGAAGACCTTGCTGGTGGGGATCCAATCCGTCGCCTCGGTGGAAGGCGGCACGGCGGAAGACGATTCCCAAGGCGTATCCGTGATCCCGAAGCAAGGTTCCGACCGGATCAATATCGTGCTGGAGGGGAAGAGATAGACCGGTCTCCGACCCCCTGCGTCCTTGTCCGGTTTCCCCGGGCCGGAGGGGAATCTTCCCCATCCGGGATCGATTGACTTCTTAGCGGCTATAAGGCGTCGGCCGTGCCGGTCACCAATCCCCGGGCGCGGAAGAGTGGCGTGCGCATCTGCCTGGAAGGGGAGATCGCCGATCCTTCGAATCCGCAGTCCAGATGTTTTTTCACCCCCGCTGCCGTTATGCCCGCGAACGCTGCAGGACCGGAACGCCGCCGCTGCGGGACCTTGGCGGCCATCATTCGTCGCCTGCCATTTCTCCGAAGAACTGAAACTGGCCGGCGTCCGGATGGCATGATTTTCGCAAGCGCCCCCCACTACTTCCCGTTTTCTCTACCGTCCTAACCCCCCACCCCAAACGGGATTCTTCTTGCAGTTTATCGATACTCAACCCTCCCCCCTTCTCCCTTCGCTCTGCTCAGGGACAGGCCCGTAAGGGGAAGGGGGGAGGGAGAAGAATCAGCATTCCCATTTAAACAATCAACTAAGGGTGGGGGGTTAGGACGGAAGGAAGCAGGCCGCCCATGCTGAAATATCTTGTCCGCCGTTTTGCGTATATGCTGTTCACCGTCTGGGTGGTCACGCTGATCTCGTTTGCCATCATTCAGCTCCCGCCGGGAGATTATGTGACCAACCTGGTGTCGAATATCATGCGCACCTCCCAGCGGCCGATCTCCGCCGAATACCAGGAGCAGCTCCGCGAACTGTATGGGCTCAACGAACCGCTGCCCGTGCAGTATTTCAAATGGATTCGCAATATCGTCACCAGGGGCAGTTTCGGATATTCATTCGTCTATTTCAAAGATGCCAGTGTTCTGATCGCCGAACGGCTGCCGATGACCTTCGCGATTTCGTTCGGCAGCTTCCTGCTCATCTGGGCGCTGGCCCTGCCGATCGGCATTTACTCCGCCGTGAAGCAGTATTCCCTTGGAGATTACATCGCCACCTTTTTCGGATTCATCGGGTTGGCGGTTCCGAACTTTTTGCTCGCGCTTATTTTCCTGTATCTCAGCTACCGGCTCACCGGCCAGGCGATGATCGGGCTCTTTTCCCCCGAATACGCCGATGCGCCCTGGACCGGGGCGAAGCTCTGGGACATGCTCCAGCACCTGTGGATCCCGGTCCTCCTGATCGGGCTGGGCGGTACGGCCGGGCTGATCCGCACCATGCGCGCCAATCTGCTGGATGAGCTGAACAAACCCTATGTGGAAACCGCGCGGGCCAAGGGGCTGCCGGAATGGAAGCTGCTGCTAAAGTATCCCGTCCGGCACGCCCTCAACCCATTCATCTCGACCATCAGCTGGACCCTTCCGAGTCTCGTCGCCGGGGAGGTCATTGTATCCATCGTCCTCAACCTTCCCTCCTCCGGCCCGGTGCTCTATACCGCGCTGCAGCAGCAGGATCAATACGTGGCCGCGGGATTCATCCTCATACTATGTGTGCTTACGGTCGTGGGGACTTTCATATCAGACGTCCTCTTGGCGGTGCTCGACCCACGCATCCGGTTGCAATAAGGTCACCCTATGCTTCGACGACTGCTTCATCAAAAAACCAAAGCCGACCCTGCTTCCGAGAGCGCGCTCATCGCCGCCGACGATAAAATCAAGGTGGAAGTTGCCTCGCAGTGGCAACTCATGTGGTGGAAGTTCAAACGCCATAAACTGGCGGTCGTCGGCGGGATCGTCGTTCTGTTGTATTACCTTGTCGCCCTGCTGGCCGATTTCGTCGCCCCTACGCATTTCACGACTTACAACAAGGATTATGTCAACGCGCCGCCCCAGGCGATCCGGGTCTTCCGTGACGGCGCGTTCGCGCCGTATGTGACCGGATACAAGTTCGAGCGCGATCCGAAATCATACAAGAAAACCTGGACCTTGGATGAAAGCGTCATCATCCCGATCGGGCTTTTCGTTCGCGGCGAGCCGTACAAGCTGCTGGGGCTCATCCCCGGCGATGTCCACCTCATCGGACCGATACACATGGGTGATCCCTTCTACATCCTGGGCACAGACAAGGGCGGGCGGGATGTGTTCGGCCGGATCGTCTACTCAAGCCAGATCTCGCTGACGGTGGGGTTGATCGGGGTGGCGATAGCCTTGGTTCTCGGAATCCTGATCGGAGGCATTTCCGCGCTGGCCGGCCCCGGCGTGGACAACATCATCCAGCGCCTGATCGAGGTGCTGATCTCCATCCCCACCATCCCGCTCTGGCTCGCCCTCGCGGCGGTGGTGCCGCTGGATTGGACTCCCGTGCAGGTGTATTTCATGATCACCGTCATCCTCTCGCTGATCGGCTGGACCGGGATGGCGCGGGTGGTGCGCAGCAAATTCCTGGCGTTGCGCGAGGAGGATTTCATCCTGGCGGCCACCCTCGACGGAGTCCCGCGCGGGCGGATGATCTTCCGGCACATGATCCCGTCCTTCCTCAGCCACATCATCGCCACCATCACGCTGAACATCCCCTGGATGATCCTGGGCGAGACGGCACTGAGTTTCCTGGGTCTGGGTTTGCGGGAGCCGGTTGTAAGCTGGGGAGTGATGCTGAAGGAGACGCAGAAGGTTGGGGTGATCGCGAGCTTTCCGTGGCTGCTGTACCCCGCCGTGGCGGTGATTATTGTGGTTCTGGCGTTGAATTTCCTCGGCGATGGTCTGCGCGACGCCGCCGATCCGTACCAATCATCCAGGTAACCCATGACCGAGACGCTGATCAACGTACGCGATTTGCAGATCCATTTCTTCACCGACGAGGGAGTTGTCCGGGCTGTCGACGGAACGGATCTTGTGATTCACCGCGGAAAGACGCTCGCGCTGGTGGGCGAAAGCGGCTGCGGCAAGAGCGTCGCCTGCCGCTCCCTGCTGCAGATTGTGCATCCTCCCGGCCGGATTGTATCGGGTGAAATTCTTTTCGACCAACATGGGAAGGCGGGGGATTCCGAGCAAGTGGATATCGCCAAACTCCCGCCCCGCGGGCGCGAGATCCGCAAAATCCGCGGTAAAGAAATTTCCATGATCTTCCAGGAACCCATGAGCTCGCTCAGCCCGATGTACACCGTGGGCAACCAGATCATGGAAAACATTCTCCTGCACACCAAGATGACCGAGAAAGAAGCCCGCGCGCTCTGCATCGATCTACTGGACCGAGTCGGAATCCCCAAACCGGACCGTCTGGTGGACGAATACCCCTTCCGGCTTTCCGGCGGGATGTGCCAGCGGGCGATGATCGCCATGGCGCTTTCGTGCGATCCAACCCTCTTGATCGCCGACGAACCGACGACCGCGCTGGATGTGACCACCCAGGCGAATATCCTGGATATGATGCTGAATCTGCAGAGGCAGGACAACATGACTTTGCTGTTCATCACCCACGACCTGGGCGTGGTGGCGGAGATCGCCGACGATGTGGCGGTCATGTACCTGGGGAAAATCGTCGAAGCGAGCGATGTGGATACTGTTTTTAACAATCCCCAGCACCCCTATACCCAGTCGCTGCTGCAATCGATTCCGAAAATTTCCATGAAACGCGAAGAGCTGGTGCCGATCAAGGGCATTGTGCCGAACCCCTTCCGGCGTCCGAGCGGCTGTCCGTTCCATCCGCGCTGCCCGAAAGCCTTCGCCGAGTGCCGGACGATCGTCCCGGCGTTGACCCGGCTGTCGGAGAACCACACCGTACAGTGCCTGCTGTTTGAGGATCTCGCCGGCCGGAAAGCCGCGGAGCGAATCCAATGACCGCGGCCATGCCACCCGCTTCCCATACCGCCCCTGTCGGGGACGACCGCTATCTGCTGGAAGTCAACAACCTCAAGATGCACTTCCCGATCACGCGTGGAATCTTCGGCCGGGTGCGCGGGTACACCAAGGCCGCGGACGACGTCAGCTTCTTCATCCGCGAAGGGGAGACTCTCGGGCTGGTCGGCGAAAGCGGCTGCGGGAAGACGACCGTCGGACGCTGCATCGTGCGCGCCTACGTACCTACGGCCGGCGAAATTCTTTATCGCCGCAGGGACGACTCGGTGGTGGATCTGGCTAAACTCAAAGGCCGGGCCGTGCAGCCCTTTCGAAAAGATATCCGCGTGATCTTCCAGGACCCCTACTCATCCCTCAATCCGCGCATGACTGTGTTTGACCTGATCAGCGAGGTGCTGAAAGTCAACCATATGGGCACGCGCGCGGAAATGCTGGATAAGGTGGGGTCCCTGCTCCAGCGGGTGGGCATGCGGCCGGAGTACATGCAGCGCTATCCGCACGCCTTCTCCGGCGGCGAACGCCAGCGCATCAGCGTTGCCCGCGCGCTGATCACCCAGCCCCGTCTGGTGGTGTGCGACGAAGCCGTCTCGGCCCTGGATGTCTCCATCCGCGCGCAGATTCTCAACCTGCTGGAGGAACTGCAGAAGGATTTCCAGCTCACGTACCTTTTCATCTCCCACGACCTGAGCGTCATCCGGCACATTTGCGACCGCATCGTGGTCATGTATGTGGGAAAGGTGGTCGAAATCGCGGATGGAATTGAGCTCTACGTCAATCCGCGGCATCCTTACACCGAAGCGCTGATGTCGGCCGTGCCGGTCACCAATCCCCGGGCGCGAAAGAGTGGCGTGCGCATCCGGCTGGAAGGGGAGATCGCCGATCCTTCCAATCCGCCCCCCGGATGCTACTTTCATCCCCGCTGCCGCTATGCCCGCGAGCGCTGTAAAACCGAACCGCCGCCGCTGCGCGATCTGGGCGGGCATCATTTCGTCGCCTGCCATTTCTCCGAGGAGTTGAAACTGGCCGGCGTGCGGATGGCATAATCTTCGTAAGCACCCTCCATTACTTCCCGTTTTCCCTCCTGTCCTAACCCCCTACCCCAAGC
>CAZFPL010000004.1:29719-62825 GCA_964521085.1 uncultured Anaerolineales bacterium
ACGGTCTGTCAATACTCAACCTTTTCCCTTCCTGTCCTAACCCCCTACCCCAAGCGGGATCCTTCTCGGAGTTTGTCGATACTCACCCCTCCCCCCTTCCCCGTAAGGGGAAGAGGGGAGGGAGAAAAAATCATTCTCGACAAAACAATCAGAGTTGGGTGGAGAGTTAGGACGGAGAAGATGTTGGGTAGGGGATTGAGACAGCCAGCCCCATCCCTGTTTTCGGTTATACTCAATTAATAAAGAAAAACCTCGCAGCAACACCTCTTCCCCCAAAGGAGGTTCCGATGAAAGTGCCATTTTACGGCCACGTACGCCAATACCAGAATCTCAAAACGGAAATCGACGCCAAGATGCAGGAAGTGATCTTGAGCGGCCAGTTCGTCACGGGCCCGATGCTCAAGAAGTTCGAGGAGGAGCTCGCCTTCTATGCCGGCGCGAAGTATGCGATCGGCGTAGGCAACGGAACCGATGCCCTCTGGCTGACCTTCATGGCGCTGGGGCTCGGCGAAGGGGATGAGCTGATTACCAACGGCAACACCTTCTTCGCCACGGCCGAAGCCATGTGGGTCGCGGGCTGCACCGCGGTGCTGGTGGATTGCGATACGGACACCCGCTGCATCGATCCGGAAGCGGTTCGCAAAGCCGTCACCAAGCGCACAAAGGCCATCGTGCCGGTCCATCTTTACGGCCAGTGCGCGCCGATGCGCGAGATCCGCAAGATCGCGGATGAATTCGGCCTGCTGGTGGTGGAGGATAACGCCCAGGGAATCGACTCGCGCGGCGACGATTTCAAAGTCGGCGAGCTCTCCGACGCGGTCTGCATCAGCTTCATCATCCAGAAGAACCTGGGAACGTTCGGCGACGGCGGCGCGGTCTGGACCAACCGACCGGATGTCAACGACCGGATCCGCAAATTGCGCAATCACGGTTCCGGCAAACGGGACGTCCACAGCGCCGGATTCAACAGTCGCCTGGACGACCTGCATGCAGGCATTCTGAGCGCGAAGCTGCCGCACATCCGCCAGTGGAGCGACCGCCGGATCGAAATCGCCGGGAAGTACACCGCCGGTTTGAACGGCTGCGATTTCATCTCGTTGCCGTATGTGCGTCCGGGTTACCGCCATGTCTTCCATCTCTACGTCATCGAAACGAAGAATCCGGCCGACCGAGGCCCGCTGCTCGAATATCTAAATGACAACGGGGTCGATGCCAAGACACATTATTCGATCGCGATCCATCGGCAGGAGGGCTTCCCGTGGGCGCGGCCTGCCCGATTGGCCGGCCCGCTAACCAACGTCGAAAAGAACGCCTCTTCCTGCATTTCGCTGCCGATGTTCCCGGAGCTGACCGAAGAGGAAATTCAATACACCATCCAGACGGTCCGGGATTGGCCCAAGCAGGGGAAGTAGGCCAGCGGAATCCGGGCCGGGAGGATCCCCCTCCGAGGAGATGAAAACCATGGCTGCCGCACAACAGGTTTACACCGTGGCCGTCGCCGGGCTAGGCAAGCGCGGCATGCACCATGCGGATGCCGTCGCGAAGAATCCGCGGCTGAAACTGGTGGGGCTGTGCGATATCGACACCAACCGGATGGAAGCCGCCGCGCAGAAATTCGGGGTGGAACGCACTCACACCGCCGCAGCGCAATTGCTCCAAACCGTGAAACCGGACCTGTTCATCTTCTGCACGCTTCCGCAGATCCGCCTGCCGATGATCCGGGCCGGCGTGGAAGCCGGGGTGAAGATGATCGCCTACGAAAAACCGATCGCTCTTTCGATGAACGAGGCGCTCGAGATGTACAAACTGGTGCGGGCGGCGGGGGTGAAAACCGTCGTCAGCCACCAGCACCGCTACGGCGGGCATTACCAAAAGGTCAAGGAAATTATCGCCAGCGGCGCGATCGGCCGCGTCCACACCGTCTACGGGCACTCCATCGGCTGGATGCTGCACATGATGACGCACCTGATCGAGTATGCCGGCTGGTACAACGGCGGCGCCGACCCGGCTTGGGTGGTCGGCCAGGCGAACGGCCGCGAAAAATTTGCCGATGTGCATGTTTCGCCGGATTACATCTGCGCACTGGTGCAATACGCCAACAGCGTGCGCGGGATCTTCGAATGCGGAGCCGAAGCGCCGGATGTTCCCGAGGTGGATTCGATGTGGCACAAGTGCCGCATCGGCGCCCAGGGTACGGAAGGCTTCGCGGAAGTGCTGACCGGCAAGGAGGGCAAGGGCGGCGGATGGCGGGCGGTGACCCGGGACGGGATGATATCCGGCCCCGGGTTCATGGATTACGCGCATGATATGCCGCCGTACATCGAGGATGTAGTCGCCTGGCTCGACGATGACTCCAAGGTTCACCCCTGCGACGGGGAGACCGCCCTGAAGGGATTCCAGGTGATGATGGGCGCGATGCGCTCGGCCGTTACCCGCGGGAAGGTCACCCTGCCGCTCGGACCGGGCGAACCGGAACTGGATGCATTGCAGAAAGCATTGCCGTAACAAAGCAGTACGGCTCGGGGTATATAAAAGCCGGGAGTTTCCCGGCTTTTTTTCTTGGATTCCCGATTCGGATTCATGGATCATGAAGCGATCCTGCGAACGGAAGATCGACAGGTATAATCCGTACGTTGCCGGTTTGGACGAAAGGCTCCGCATCATGTTGGACAACCGCGAATCCCAATCCATGTATCCGTGTGTGTTCCCCGTGAAGGTGATCGGGGAATGCAGCGATGAATTCGAAGCCGATGTATTCTCGGTAATGAAGGGGTACGTCGAAAATTTATGCGAGGAAAAAATCGGCCGAAAAGTAAGCGAGGGGGGCAAATATTTATCGCTGACCATTTATATCATCGCCAGGAACCGCGAGCAGCTGGATACACTATATGCCGGGTTGAAAGCCCGGAAAAAAGTGATCATGGTGCTTTGAAGCGCCGGGATTGACGCCCGATTCGAATAGGAGGAATGGGGGTTTCACCGGGGGCGGGCCGGGAGTAAAATGAGGTACTAGATCGCCGTGCAGGCTGAACCGGACAAGGAAGTCCGAAAAGGGGGTGACATCGGCTAGGCCAATCCAAGCGGTTCCAAAAGTGGAAAGATGATGGAAAATCCCAAGGATTTAATTCCGGACGGCAACATGGGGGAACTTGTCCTGTTCCGCTGCCAAGACTGCAAAAAGGAATTGGTCTACCTTTGCGAGGACCTGGAAGCCCCGTATTTTCTCCAGCACTGCACCTTTGAAGCCATAGAAGTCTGGTGCCCCAAGTGCAAGGTCGGGTATACGTTTTCCCTCAGCAACGGGGAACACCCGTCCAACTGGACCTGTCCGGATTGCCGCACCAACTATCCGCTCCCCGACGATTTGTATTCCAATCCGATGCCGGTGTTGGATCCCGCCTTCATCGAAAAATATAGAAATAATTTCAAGCAGAAAGAAAACGAATAGCCCTCCGATCGGCCGGGGAGCCTGGGCTTTGAATAATTCCGCGCCGAAAATCCGCGATAAGATCCCATCCTCTCCGGTGAATACGCAAGCCGGTTTTCTCCAAATTCATATCGCCGTATTCCTGTTCGGCTTCTCCGGCCTTCTGGGCAAGCTCATCCACGCGAGTCCGCCCCTCATCACCTTCGGGCGGACTTTCTTCGCCGGGATTGCGCTGCTCGCCTATCTGCTCCTGGTCCGGGGAAACCTTTCGATCCGTTCCCGCCGGGACGGGCTGACCCTTCTTCTATCGGGGATCGTGCTTGCCGCGCATTGGTGCGCGTTTTTCCAGTCCATCCGCGTTTCGTCCATCTCCATCGCACTGATCACCTTCGCCACCTTCCCCCTGTGGATCGCATTTCTGGAGCCGGTTTTTTTCCGGGAGCGGCTGTCGGCAATCGACGCGGCGGTGGCGGTTCTCGTGGCGGCGGGGCTTGTCGTCGCGGCCCCCGCTTGGAACCCGGCCGACCCGACCGCGCAAGGAATTTTTTGGGGGATGTGCGCCAGCGTCAGCTTCGCCGTCCTGGCGCTTTTCAACCGGATGCACGTCCGAACCTATCCCCCGCTGACGGTCGCTTTTTACCAGCTTGCCTTCGCAGCGGCCGCCAGCCTTCCGTTCGCCGTTCCGGCGGCGGCGCCCCTGGCCGGCACGGATATTTTGCTTCTCCTGATCCTGGGAATTATCTGCACCGCCGCGGCCCAGACGTTGTATATCGGAAGCCTGCGATTCATCCAAGCCCGATTGGCTGGTATCATCATAGGGTTGGAACCCGTGTATGGGATTCTCCTTGCGTTGATTCTGCTGGGTGAGATCCCGACGGCGAGGACCGCCGTTGGCGGACTGATCATTCTGGCCGCCGTGTACGCTGCCATGATCCGGAAAAGCAGGGCGGTTTCCACTGCGGGCGCGCCGGAGAAATAATCCGATCTGCCAAAAAGGGGAGTCCCTTCGTTTAGGCCGAGGTTGACTCAAGAGAGGAACTTGTGATCCTTCGCGATGGAAATATGCGAATTCAGCCGGTGTGGGAGGAAAACATCGGCGACCTCCTTTTCGTCTACAAGGAGTGTGAGGACTTCCTGGCGCTGGGACCGGTGGCCATTGCCTCGGAGGATATGGTCCGTTCCGATCTGAGAATATCCGAATCCGAGGGCGGCATGTTCTGCGGGATCTATCTCCACAGGGAAGCGATGATCGGCGTCGTGGATTTTGTCCCCAAGAATTTCCACGGCCAGAGCGACACGGCGTTCATTGCCCTCTTAATGTTGAAAAAATCCTTCCGCAACCGTGGGATCGGCTCCCGCGTGGTGAAGCTGATTGAATCGGAAATCCGGAAAGATCAGGGAGTTGTCCGTATCCTGGGCGGTGTTCAGGTGAACAATCCCACGGCGATTCGGTTTTGGCAAAACCGGGGTTATCAGATAATCTCCGGACCGGAACGCATGGCCGATCAGACGACGGTGTACCGTTTGGAAAAGCAATTCCCGAAAGCCGGATAAGGCCGGTGTTGGAGGAGATCCATCCGTGAAATGCATTTTTTCTTTTTCCCGACCATGATAATTTCCGTTCAATTTCTGGAAGGCGGACCGGAAAGCGCACGGATCTCCCCGGATGCGGCGGGGGATATTCTGCGTTCCGCCTTTGATCGTCTGCCAATCGGCAACATCCTCCTCGGATGGAATCTTCCCATGCCGATCGTCGAAGCATGCGCCCAGGAATGTGCGAAGCGCCATGCCGATCTGTACCGCTGGCATCCGCTGCTCACCGGAGACGGGGTATTCACGCCGCGGTCCGAATGGCGGACGATCGGGCCGGACGGCAATGCTGTCTCCGATTCAAAAGCGCGCGACGAATTTACTTTCGTATGCCCCAACCGCCCCGCCGCGCGCGAAGCGGTCCTGCGGCATCTGGAGGACGCGCTTTCGTCCGGGATCTATCAAGGCGTGTTCCTCGACCGCATCCGGTTCCCCTCGCCGGCCGAAAACCCCAGCCGCAGCCTTTCATGCTTCTGCGAAGAATGCGCACGCGCGGCAGAATCCGCCGGGGTGGACCTCGCGGTTGTCCGGCAGGACTTTAAACGCCTTCGGGAAACCCCCGGCGGCAAACGGGAAGCCGTTTCCACTTTGCTTTTGGCGGCCAGAAAAACGCAATCCTCCGATGGCGGGCTTGATCGATGGATGGATTTTCGGTCCCGGAGTGTCACCGCGATCGTCAACGATGCCGCAGACCTGGCCCGGTCGCGCGGATTGAAAGTGGGATTGGATTGCTTCTCACCCACGCTTGCGCCGATGGTCGGCCAGAACCTGGCCGAATTGGCGGCTTCCTGCGATTGGATTAAAGGGATGACCTACATCCGGGCATTTGGGCCGGCTTCGATTCCATTTGAAATTCTTGGATGGGCCGATTGGATCCTGTCGGCGGACGACAAGGATGAGAGTCGGGCGATGGCCTTTCTCGCCGGGGCGACGGGGTGGAATTTGCCATCGACCCGGGAGGCAATCCGCCGCAGCGGTCTGCCTTCCACGATCCTCGCCGAAGAGATCGCCCGCGGGCGAACGGCCTGCGCATGCCCGTTCCTGGCGGGAGTCGAACTGGTCGAGATTCCGGGCGTTGCCGAACTCGACCCGCAACGGGTCCGCGCCGATTTGGAGACGCTTCTTGCCGCTGCACCCGATGGCATGGTCCTCTCCTGGGATCTCCGGCACATTCCGCCGGAGCGAATGGATCTGGTGCGCCGGTTGTTTACCCGTCCGATCGATTCGTGAAGGGGCAGGCGATGGCGGATCAAAGAATCCGGCGCATTATTTTTACTTCAACGACAGGTCAAGCCGTCGTAAAAGCGTACCGGTATCGTAGTAAAGAGCAGCGAGAGCTATTCGCCCTTCCCGGATCTCGCAAATAAACACCATCGGTAAGGCCACCTCGCGCCCGGTCGGGCGAATTCCCGCAAAAAACCCGCATGCCTTCCCCGCAATGTATATTCCGCCACCGCCCTATTTCCATCAGCGATAACGCGATGAATATCGATTCTCGGATTGGGAAATCCTTCTTCGAATAACGTGCGCAGCCAATCTTGTATGGCTTTGGGGCCGGAGAAGGATCGCGCTTGGGCTTGATCCTGCAGAACGGCGGATTCAGCCCGTTCGACCGCGCGGTAATCCGCGATCAGATCCTGGACGATCCGCCGATTCATGGATTTCCACATGGGGAAGGAAGGCGCCGGAAACCGCGCGGGATGATGATTTCCCTCATGCGTGTTCCGGCGCCGGTGAGTTGCTTATTGCGTAACCGTTACCGACCAACTGCCGCTGCCCACATGATTAATCCATAACACGTACGTTCCATCCACCGGAATTTCGACGTTGGTAACGGTTTGGGAGGTGATCCCAGGGTGCTCGACCTGATAATAGAAACCGTTCGGTCCGGTGATATCCACCGTCAGTACCCCGCTGGTGTTGGCCTGAAACCGCGCGTTCCCGGCACGTAGAACCGCCTGATATTCGTAAACAGAAGTTCCGCTTCCCTTGTACGTGAGTGGTCCGCTGGCGGCGGTTGTGGGTTGCAGAGTGGCGGTCGCGTCCGGCCCCGCGGATGCCGCCCCGGATGTTTCGATCGTAACTGTCCAGCTTCCCGAGCCGGCATGGTCGATCACGAGGTCGTAAAGACCGGCGGCGGGGATTTGCACCTCTGTCATGGTTTTTTCAGTGTTTCCGACGTGCTTCACCTGATAATGGAAACTGCCCGGCCCTGTGATATCCACCGTCAGGGGGGCTGCCGCCGTGACGTGAAAACGCACGGTCCCGGCCGGAAGGGAAGCCTGGTAGCGGTTAACCGAGATCCCGCTGCCGTGGAACTCCAGCACCGCTGCAACGGTGTTGGTCGGCAGGACGGGTTCCTGCGTGTTGGCCGGAATCGCCGCCGGCGTGTCGGTCGGAACGACCGCCTCCGTGGCGGCGATGATTTCCGGGGTGGCCGACGGTGCGGCGGGGAGTGCAGACGCATTGCCGGTCATATCGATGGTGACCTTCCAGCTGCCCGATCCGACGTAATCGATCGTGATCTGGTATGTGCCGTCGGCGGGGATTTGGATTTCGTTCATGGATTCAGCCTCCGATCCGACGTGCAGCACCTGGGAACTGAATCCGTTGGGGCCGTCGATGTCGACGGTCAAAGAGCCCCTGGCGGCGGTGCGGACGCGGGCGACTCCCGCTTTGAGGAAAGCCGAGTAGGTGCTGGTCGACAATCCGCTCCCGCCATATTCCAAAATGGCCGGCGCCTGCGTGTTGGTGGGCGCGGCCGGCTGCGCCGACGGGCTGCACGCCGCGAGGACGAGCCCAACCCCGAACAGCAACAATACCGTCTTGCTTTTCGATACAGTCAAGATATTCATATTCCCTCTCCTTTGATCCCTCGACCTAAATAGGTTTCTCCTTCCGGCGGAACGGGGCCGAAGTTTCGCTCAAGATTATTCTTGCGGCGTTTGCAAACGCGTTTGCAGAATCGGGCGGCTTTTCGGAGGAAATCGAGGTAAAAAGGACGGCTACCGGGGGAAGGGGTGAATCCGCCCGGTTTCCGATGCCGAGAGGATGCGAACGTTCACCGGCGCGGCATAGAATTCCCGGCCCACATCGGAGTCGTGAATCTGTTGTGCGAACTTCAGGAGTTCATGATGGGCGAGTTGAATCGTTGCTTTGGCTTTGGGGTGGTCGCCGACCGCGGTCTGTGCTTCGGCGTGACTCAAGTACACGTCGGGGGTCTCCCAGACCCGCGTCTGACTCCGCAATTCCTCCATCCGCCGGACGGCCTCCGAAGTGAACTCGAGGGCGCAGGCCGGATCGCCGCGGGCAAGGCTGAACCGCCCGAGCCATTCCAGATCGTTTACCAGATTTTGCATTTCGCCGTTTTGCTCGCGCATCGCACGGGCGTTCTGCAGCCAGCGATCCGCGGCCTGGAAATCCCCCTGGATCAACCCGATACGCCCCAAGAAATGCGCAGACCAGCCTTCCAACCACCCGTCCTTCATGCCCCTTGCGGCGTCGTGTATCCGACGGGCATACGCAAGCGCTCCTCCCCAATTCGCCCGGATGTACTCGGAGATCATGTAGTAGCACAAAGCTCGTGCGCCCTTGAATTCGTTTTCCAGCATGCGGCACAGATCGGCGGTCACGTCCGCATAGAAGAGGATCTTTTCCACATTGTAGTAATGGATCCAGGCGCTCCCGAGCCATGAGCTGACGGTGGCTTGCGCGAACAGATCGCCGTGCTCCTCCGAAAGGGAGAGGGCGCGGTTGAGATGCTCCAGCGATTTCTCGATCTGGCCCAGATCCTGAAGCACTCCGCCCACCTGCGAAAGGCACAGGCTTTCCCCGCTCTAATCACCGGCGCTGCGGTATAAAGCCAGCGCGTCCTCCAGCAGGCGGTACGCGGCGCTGTTTTCGCCCAGGCTTTGATTTGCATCGGCGCGCACCACAAGGCATTTCGCGGCGTGCACCGGGTCGTTCAATTTTCGGTATTTTTCATACGCCTGTTTTGCCGAATCCACGGCCGGGCGGTATTTGCTCATCCTCGCCAGATGATACGCGCGGGCCAAATGGAAGGCCGCTTCGAGTTTGGGCGGCGGATCCTGCCCGAGCAACTCGGACGCGGTTTGGAGCGGAGCAACTTGCTCGTCATGTCTGCCCATCTGCTCCAAGACCTCGATCCGGGAAAGAACCAGCTCGAGCCGACGCAACTGCGCCGCCGATGCGGGAATTGTTTTTTCCGCCTCCAGACGGTCGAGCGCCTGGGATGCGGATTCGATTGCACGCAGGGCATCGCCATATACATGCAGCCGGCTTGCGTGTTCTGCGGCTGCGGGAGCCCAGGCCAGAATGAGAGGATCAATCCCGCCTTCCATGGCGTGATGCAGGATCCGGGCTGCCGCTTCAGGGCGCGACCCGGCGGGCATGCTTCCGGCGGCCTCGGCCAGCATCGCCGCCGCCCGTCTGTGAAGCAGCCGGCGGCGGGCATCGCTCGCCTGGCGGAGCACCGTTTCGCGCACCAGGTCGTGGGAAAAATCGTAGCGTGCCGGACGCGAAGACGCATCGCTTTTCAGGAGGCCCCAGCGCAAACCCATCTCGAGCGCCGCGACCGTTTCTTCCTCGCTGCGGACACTGATCTGCTGGGCTTGCGGGACCGCGGCGGGCAAATCCAGCACGGCAATCGCCTGAAGCACCTGGCGTCCGCTTTCCGTCAGTTTCCCAAGGCGGCGGCCGATCAATGCGTGGACGGTGGGAGGGACGGGAACGTCCATCGGGAGGTCCGCCGTGACCGATAATTCCCGCAGCACCTCGGTCACGAACAGCGGGTTTCCCCCCGTTGCTTTCGCCAGAAGCGTGCAGACGTGGGGCCGATACCCTTCGGGTAGTTTGGGCCAAAGCTGAGCGGTCAGGGCCGTCACGGGTTCCACGTCGAGCGGAGAGGGCCGAAGCTCCGTCAGCGGACTCCGCCGCATATCGTTCAGCAGAACCTGCATTTCGGAGGAATCGTCCACTTCCTCGGGACGGAATGCGCCGAGAAGCAGGGCGCGGTTTTGCATCACGCGGCGGGCAAGGTAGTGAAACAACCGCAGGCTGCTGTCGTCGGCCCATTGCAGATCGTCCAGAAATATCAAAACGGGAGCGGCGCCGGAAGGACGGAGAAGGAAATCGCTGACCGCCGCGAACAGGTGCTCCACCTCGCAGCCCGCGGTGGGCGGGACGGAAAGCAGCCCTTTCGCGCGGCGGCCGGCAAGCGAAGGCAGCAGGCGGGTGAGTTGTTCCATCCAGAAAGGGGGAATCTCCGAAAGAGCGTTTTCCTCCAGGCCGGCCAGCCGGGCTTCCAGCATTTCGATTCACGGATGATACGGAAGGGCGCGGGTGGATTCGTAGCATTGGCCGGAAAGCGTCGGGAAGGACGGGGGAGATTCCCCGAGGGATCGGATGAATTCGCGGACCAGCCGCGTCTTGCCCCCGCCCGCTTCCGCTTCGATGAAGGCCGTGCCTCCCGAGCCCAGTTTGGACGCCTGCCAAAGCGCCGCAAGCGTTTTCAATTCCCTTTCGCGCCCGACGAGGTCGGGGGTGTGGCCCGTATCCAGCGGGACGGTTTCCGGTTTTTTGGATTCCGCAAATGAACGTCCCAGACGCCCCGCACGGACGTCCGCCTCGAGCGCCGACAGCTCGGGCATCGGCTCCACCGCCAGTTCACGCCGCAGCAGCTCGCGACAGGGGGTATATTGATCCAGCGCGGCCTGGCGCTGGCCGGTTTTCGCATACAGCCAGATCAGGCGGGCATGCGCCTGCTCGAGGATCGGATTGCTCTGGAGGAGCTGCACGGCCCGGGGGATGGCGGATTCAAACTGCTCCTCCGCGATGAACCGCGCGATCAATTCGTTCAATCCCCGCTCGTATAACCTCCGGAAGCGTGCGCGTTCACCGAGCAGCCAGAGTTCGAATTCGGACGCGTCCGGCAGGGAAAGATCCGCAAGGAACTCGCCGCGGAATAAATCCACCGCTGCGGAAATTGTGGAAATGCTGAGAATTTCCATCCCGGCGTCCAATGCACGGTCAAATTCAGTACAATCCACTTGTGCAGCCTGCGTGTTGATCTGCAGGCGGTCGTCGACGGAACGGATGATCGAGGAACCCAGCCAGTGGCGGATGCGGTTCAAATGCCAGCGCAAGGCGGCGGGCGGATCCTCCGCGCTGTCACAGAAGAGATCATACAGTTCGCTGTGGGTATGCATCCGCGGCCGGGCGGCGAGATAGGCAAGCAGCGCCTGCGTCTTGCGGCCGGGTTTTTCCCGCTCGCGGACAGCGCCGCCGTGGATTTCCAGGGGGCCTAAAAGTAGGATCTGAAGTGCGTCTTTCATGGAATACTGTGATCTACGCAGCCACCTTCGACAGCCTGAGGAAACACCTTTCCCCGGGTGCGTTTTTTATGAATGCCTAATGGCTGGAAAAGGCCGCGTTTATAATCATATACGAGATTTCACCGGGGAATTCCCTATCGGAAGTCAGGGGGCGTCCGGGATAGTATCATGAAAATGGATATGTTCACTCCGGAAGCGTTCGGGTACAATGTGCCATTCCCCGGTTAATATGAATGATACGGGTATCGAATGGGAAACCAACAACGGTAGGAGCAGGTCATGAACGAACAACCCCTTTCCGCAGAAATGGAAAAGCTGCTTGGCGCGCTTAAAAGTGGAGGGCTTGCATTCAACAGGCTCGAAGCCGTTGATAAGATCGGAAAGTTGGAGCAAAGCCATCCCAGCCTTGTCCTTGCGCTCCTGCGCGCCGGTGAAAAGGACGCTTCCGAGGAAGTCCGAAAGGCGGCGGCCGAGGCGCTGAAATCCCCGGTGCATGCGGAGATCCTGAAAAAAAAACCCGATCTGTACGAGGAAGCCAAGCTCGAGGAGGTAGTGATCCTCAAGCAATCGGTTTTCGGATTGATCTCCTTCATCCTCTCCATTATTTCCATTCTGATCATCTATGCCGATATCTTCCTGCTCTCGGCGCAGCCGGCCGGCGGGGCGGAGCCGGCGCTGGACATCTCTCCTCTCTTCTGCCTGTCTTTCTTGTTGTCGCTCGTGGGTTTGGTGTTTGGCATTATCGGCATCCGGCAAGACGACCGGGTGAAGGTATTCAGCCGCCTTGGGCTTTTGGGCAACGCTTTGATCGTTCTGTGCTCCTTGATTCTCACCATGGTCGTCCAATTTAAAGTTTTGTGATCGGGGCAAGACCCGGGATTACCCCGTCTGTTTCCCGGCGGAGTACCGGGAGAGCAAGGGATTTCAGGATTCTCCTTCCCTCGACCCGATAATGGGAATACACCGGACTTGAAAACTAATTTCTCGAAAGGATAAAAATATGAAAACCCAATTCTCGTTCCCCGTGATTCTATCCTGTGCGCTCGTCCTCTCGGCCTGCGGCAAATCCACGCCCAGCGCGCCGGCGGCGACCGCAACCCCGGAACCGACCGCCACCGCCGAACCATCCGGCATCACCCTTACCTACGGGGATAACGCCCAGGTGGAGTTGGTCACCCCGGCGGGCCGCCGCGTCTACATCGACGTCTGGAATCCGAATCTGTTGACGACGCAGCCGTCGTCCGACGATGTCTTGCTTATCACGCATATGCACCTGGACCATTACTTCGATGAATTTGAGCGGTCCTTTCCCGGCAAGAAAATCGTAATGACCACGGGGGAAATCGAGTACCCGGATGTGAAGATCACCGCGATCGTTTCGGCCCACCTTCCCGGCAATCCGCTCGAGGCGGATAAGGCGACGAATTTCCTTTTCCTCATCAAAACGGGAGGCCTGCGGATCGTTCATTTCGGCGACTGCGGCCAGGAGGCGTTCACCGGGGAACAACTTGCCACGATCGGCAAGGTGGATCTTGCCGTAACCCAGCTTAACAACACCTTCAGCTTGATGGATGCAACCAACCGCATGGCGTTCCATCAAATGGAACAAGTCAAGCCGCGCCTGATCATCCCGACCCATTACAACGGGGATACTCTGGAAATCGCCGCCGGGCTGTGGGCGGGTTTTTACTCGAAATCGCGCACCATCACCCTGCTGCCGGACGCCCTGCCGGAGAAGACCAGCCTCCTGCTGATGGGGGCGGAATACACTGTAGCGGCGTACGCCGATCTCTATAAAATGACGGAGTGGAAGTAGCGCCGCGATGGATCAGGCTCTCGCCTCCGGGATATGATCCTACGCCAAGCGGAAATCCTGGGCGCGGTTAAGCAATCGGGGCTATCGAACCGCGTCGTTTGTCTGCACTCGTCCCTGAAATCCTTCGGCCGCGTGGAAGGGGGGGCGGACGCGATCATCGATGCGTTCCTCGAAGCGGGTTGCACGCTGATCGTTCCGACCTTCACCTATGACAGCCAGGCGGCTCCGCCCCCGGGCTGGTCGATTCCCCGGAACGGCCTCGATCCGATATGGATTGCCGGCCGGGTCCACGTCGTGGGTTTTGACCCTGCCGGTAACCAGATCACGCGCGAAGAGATGGGGGCGATCCCGGCACGGGTCCTTGAGCGTCCGGGGCGGGTACGCGGCAGCCATCCCGCCGATTCGTTCACCGGGCTCGGCCTGCAGGCGGCAGAATTAATCGCGCCGCAATCCCCGCGAAACGTCTTTGGACCGTTTAAAAAGATCTATGGCGGACCGCCTGCCTGGCTGGTGCTCGCGGGCGTGGGATTGACCGCAGCGACCGCGATCCACTTCGCTGAGGAACGATCCGGCCGGCGGTTGTTCCGGCGCTGGGGGATGCGGAAGGACGGGACATTGTGTGAAACAGAGGAAGGCGGTTGTTCCGAGGGATTCGAAAACCTTGCGCCCGTCGTTCAGTTCCTGGAAAAACGGATTTCCGTGGGCGCAAGCCTTTGGCGGGTCTATCCATTTACGGAATTCATCGATGCGCTGGTTCCAGTCCTTCGCACGAATCCATCCATCACCCATTGCGGTGATCCGGAATGCGTCCGCTGCAACGATGCGGTAAAAGGCGGACCGCTGCTGTGATAAAGGAAGTAAGGGTTGTACGGACGGAAAGGCCAGTTCAATGCTGATGAAAAGGAAGCGGATTCAAATTCTGACGGTCTTCCTCTGCACGGGATTGGCCCTGGCGTGCAATCTCGCCCGGCAGGCGGGTCCGTCCGTCACGCAACAGGGCGCCGCATCGGGCGGTCTGCCGGAATTCACGCCGACCGCCGAGGTTCACCTGACGGAAACCGCCACCCCGATCGAAGTGATCTGGCCGCCGACGGTGGATGAGATCCTCGCCGACTGCCCGACCGCGCAGGAAATTACCGAGATCGATTCGAAAATCAAAATGAGTTTCGAGGCCGACCCGACGGCCGGGGTGCTGGTGTGCGCCGCTGCGGCCGGATCGGCCGACCTTACCCGCGAGCAGAAGAACGCCTACAACGCGGTCCGGATTATGAAGCACCTGACGTTCGACGCCCCGCTGCCGTGGACCGATCAATCGCTCTACGACTGGTTCACCGGCACGATCCAGGGCATCCGCTATCGAAGCGATATCACCTCGCACTCGTGCTGCGGCACGCCGCCGACGATCAACATCAAAGCCGAGCTGCACGCGTTTTACAGCGACCGCTGGACGGCGGTGGGAAAACTCATGACGTTATACATTCACGAGGCGCGGCATACGTACATGGCGCACCAATGCCAATGGCGCGATAACACGATCGCAGAGTTGGGGGCCTACGGCGTTGAAGCCCGGCTGAACGAATGGCTGGCCTATCACATCGATCCGGATTTCCTCGCCATGCTCGCGCCGGGCCCGACGAACGACTACCGGGAGGCGGCGCGGCACGAGTTTTATGCGCTGCAGACGACGAACTTCTGCCTAGACCCGACGCCGAACGGCCCGCCCCCGGCGCTGGCGGCGTCCGCATCAGCCGATACCCCCGCCTGGACCGCGCGGATGATCCAGGCTTCCCAATCCGGTGTCCCCGTTCCGGTGCTGCTGTCTCCGGCGCCGGATGCTACTGTGCCTTCCCGGGGGGCGGTCTTCACCTGGGAAAGCGTGGAATTCCCCGGCGGAGTGACCTACGGAATCGAAGTGGACGCGCTTTTTTCCTTCGGCAAGGAGTGGGAATACTGGCAGGCGCGCACGGACTCCTCCGGGCTTGCCGGCACGAGCTACACGATACCCATCTCGTTCGCCGGTTCCTATCACAAGATGGGCCGGTGGCGCGTGTGGGCGATCAGCCCGACCGCCGGCGCCGGACCGAAAAGCGAGTGGCAATATTTCACGATTAAGGATTAATCCTGCGTGGTGTAATCCGGGAGCGGGGGTATCTTCCCCGCGTATTCATTCATAAGGAGAGGACAGTATGGATAGAGCGGAAGCAGCGGCGGAAATAATGCGCAAGGGCCTCAATTGTTCCCAGTCGGTCGTTAAAGCATTCGCTTCGGAACTGGGGGTGCCGGAGGACGCGGCGGTGAAGATGGCGGCCTCGTTCGGGGGCGGGATGGGCCGCCACGGATACATTTGCGGGGCGGTCTCGGGCGCGGCGATTGTGATCGGAGCGAAGTTCGGCAACTGCGATCCGGCCGATACCGCCGGGCGGGAAAAAACTTATGCCGCGGTGAGCAAACTGCTCGAAAGGTTCGGGAAAGAGTATGGGACGGTGTTATGCAGGGAGTTGATTAAGACCGATATGCGGAATCCCGAGGAATTGAAGCGCGCCCGCGAGCAGGGCGTGTTCGTCCATCAATGCCCCGTTTTCGTCCGCTCGGCCGGAGAAATTTTGGAGGAGATTCTGGCGGGGAAATGATTTTGGATCCGATTAAGCAATTGCATTTCTGTGAAAAAGGAACCCGTCGCAAATGCGATGGAAGAGGATAAATGGAGCCATCCCTCACCCCCGGTTTTCGATCCGTCCCGCGCACGGGCGTGATCTATGTCATGACGGAAGCGGCGCAATTCGGGTTCTCCCACGACAACCCGGAATGGGCTAACCTCGGCCAGGGTTCGCCGGAGACCGGCGAACTGCCCGAGGCGCCGCCGCGCGTCAATTCGATAACCATCCCCGCGCCAAGTAGGCAGTATTCGCCGATCGAGGGCAACCTCGCGCTGCGCCAGGCGGTGGCGGATTACTACAATTACCATTTCCGGCAGGGCAAGGCGTCGCAATACACCGCCGATAACGTCAGCATCGCAAACGGCGGCCGCCTGGCGCTCACCCGGTTGGCAGCGGCGCTCGGGAACGTCAACATGGGGCACTTCATACCGGACTACACGGCGTACGAGGAACTGCTGGGTGTCTTCAAAGCCTTCACCGCAATTCCCATCCTGCTCGATCCCGGCCACGGATATCACATCTCCATCGCCGATCTGGAAAACGAGATTCTGGGACGCGGACTCAGCGCGCTCCTGGTCAGCAATCCGTGCAATCCCACCGGCCAGGTTGTGGAGGGGAAGGAATTGCACTCCTGGTACCGGCTGGCCCGCACCTGCCGCTGTTCCTTGATCTTCGACGAATTTTATTCGCACTATCTCTACGACGGCGAATTGGGGCGGACGATCTCCGCCGCCGCGTATGTGGAAGACGTGGACAATGATCCGATCATTTTTGTGGACGGGCTGACCAAGAACTGGCGCTATCCCGGCTGGCGCCTCAGCTGGACCCTCGCCCCGCGCGACGTCATCGACGTCGTCGCCAGCGCCGGCTCCTTCCTCGACGGCGGCCCCAACCACCCGTTCCAGACCGCGACCCTCGCACTGCTCAAGCCGGAGTTCGCCCGCCAGGAGACGCTCGCCATCCAGAAGCATTTCCGCAAGAAGCGGTATTATATGCTGGAACGACTGAAAAAAATGGGCGTCGGCGTGGACGTCGACCCGGCCGGCACATTCTACGTGTGGGCCAACCTCGAGCGGCTTCCCGCGCCGATCCACGACGGGATGAGTTTGTTCCGGGAAGGATTGAAGGAAAAGGTCATCACCATCCCGGGGATCTTCTTCGACGTCAATCCCGACAAGCGGCGCTTCCATGCCCGCTATGAGCATTATGCGCGGATCAGCTTCGGGCCGGAGATGGAAAAGCTGGAACGCGGATTGGACGCACTCGAACGGGTGATTAAAAAATTCTGATCTTTTTAAAAGGAGTTCCCATAGTGACTGAACCCTCCGTACTCCTTTGGGTTTCCGCAGTAGCTGCCATTCCTTTGCTGGCGGCTGGTTTGTTCCTCCGGCGCGATAAGGTCGGTTGGGGTTTGTTGATCGGCATAATCCTGATCGTTGCAATGGAGGGTTTCCTTTTCTGGAGGATGAACGCGTCCAGCGAGGAATGCATCCGCCGCACCTGCCTGGCCGCCGGCCGCGCGCTGGATTGCGAGCCGTACCTGGGTTGCACCGAAGGCAACGGAACAGCCACCCTGCTGTATCAGTCGGCCGGGATTGCCGGTCTCCTGCTATTGGCGGCCGCGGCGCTGTGGACTTTCCTGCACCGACGGGCGGCGCAGGAGCCGAAAGCTTCCGGCGGATCGGAGTAACGGAAGAGAACTCCTATTCGCTTCGCTGTCTGCTTGGACGCAACTCCGCCGTGGAATGATATGGGAGGAAAATCCATATGAAAACGACAAGGAAAAAAGCAATCCAACGTGTGCCTGCTAGCACCCAGAACAAACCCGCGACTATCGCGGTGCCCGCCGGCTCGCCGCGCTGGCCGGCGTGGTTATTAACCGCGGGCGCCGTGCTCCTGATCCTTCACGGGATCATCGAGCTGCTTCCGGCGCTCCTGGTTTTTGCTCCGAACACGGGTCAAATCCCGGAATTCATATTCGAGGACCTGGCGGCCCATTGGCAGATGACGCTGGGATTCAGCATTGTCTGCGGATTGCTTCGATTGGCAGCCGCGGTGGGTATTCTTAGGAATCGTTTATGGGGATGGACGCTGGGAATCGTTCTTTCCATCATCACGTTTGCGGTACTGACGTTTTATCTGCCCATGGGAGTTATGGATGCCGTATTTGCCGGTCCGGTGCTGCTTTTACTGCTGATCGGACGCTATCCGGAAGCCAAAATTTCCGGATAAGGATCCCTCCTGCGGTTTACGTTATCGCAACCGAATTCGTGCCGATTCGGAAAATGAGGTGCGCACCCGCGTAAGGCGGCGTGTCCGCAATATTCACTTTTCCCGCCTTCGGGTACAATACTTCCGTGGATTCATTCGGCCGATGGATCGGGCCCGGGGGAGCAAACACAGCCCCCATCGCTTTCTTCAAGGAGGAATCATGGACGATTTTCCGAAGTTTATGAAAAATCCGAAAAACGCCATTCACATCGAATCGCATTACGTGGCGGGTTTGAAGGGTTTTGTTTTCGACGGCGCGGACGGCAGCCAGATCATCCTCTGGAGCTGCCACGACGCGGGGGTCGCCGAGGAGCATTCCCATCCGTATGACGAATACATCGTCACCGTGCAGGGGGAATACATCCTGCACATGGGCGGAAAGGGCATCACCCTGAAGCCCGGGCAGGAATGCCTTATTCCCAAAGGGACCAAGCACTACGGCGAGCGCATCGTCAACACCCGCACCATCCACGCCTTCGGGGGAAAGCGGGCGGTGCGCGAATCCGAGTTCAAGGGTTGATGCATGCCGCTGACTTTCGATTTTTCCCTCGACCAATGTAAAACCTACCAGGGGACCAATCCCCGTCCCGCCGATTTCGACGCGTTTTGGGATCGCGCCCTTGCGGAAATGAATTCCATTCCGCCGGATGTGGAAATGGTCCGGGCCGAATTCCGCGCCCGCGGCGCCGAATGTTTCCACCTCTACTTCACCGGGGTGGGCGGCGCGCGCGTGCACGCGAAATTCCTGCGGCCCGAAAAATCCTCCGGACCGCATCCGGCGGTGCTGATGTTCCACGGCTACTCCTGCGATTCCGGCGACTGGGCCGACAAGCTGGCCTACGTCTCGCAGGGCTTTTCCGTCGCCGCGATGGACGCCCGCGGCCAGGGCGGTCTCTCGCAAGACCGCAGCGTGGTCAACGGCAGCACCCTGCACGGGCACTTCGTCCGCGGGCTGGAGGACGCCTTGCGCGGCGAGCCCGGCAAAATGGTGTTCCGCCAGGTGTTCCTCGACACAGCCGAACTGGCCAAGATCGTCATGGAGATGCCGGACGTGGATGCGGATCATGTCGGAGTCACCGGTTGGAGTCAGGGCGGGGCGCTGACAGTTGCGTGCGCGGCGCTGGCTCCGCGGATCAAACGGGCGGCGCCGGTGTATCCCTTCCTGAGCGACTACCAGCGGGTCTGGGAGATGGACCTGGCGAAGGACGCCTACAACGAACTCAAGGATTACTTCCGGTGGGCCAATCCATTGCACCTGAACGAAGCCGCCGTGTTCGAAAAACTCGGCTATATCGATATCCAACACCTGGCCCCGCGCATCAAGGCCGAGGTCCTGTGGAGTATCGGACTGATGGACCAGATTTGTCCTCCCTCGACCCAGTTCGCGGCCTATAACAAGATCACATCCAAAAAGAAGATGGACATCTACCCGGATTTCGTACACGAGCACATCAACGGCGCGAACGACAGGATTTTTGCTTTTCTATCGGGCCTGTAGAGTTAACCTGAGTTATTGTAAAACCACTTATTTTCCAAGGGGATTTCCCCTTGCGATATAATTACCCGCAGGGGGTTTTTTCTTCCATGGAGTTTGCTGGTCGAGTAGGGCTGAGCGTTCTTCCCGAGCAAGGCGAGGGGAAGCGAAGCCCGTATCCCCGGCCCACCCCAACCGGGGCGGGCGAGACCAGGATCTGCGCAACGAGATGGCGGTCTCGATACGCAGAAAACGCTACTCGGCCGCCTTTTCAAAGAGAGATAACATGGCGCAAACGAAAGTGCTGGTAAGCGGAGCGGGTGGTTTCATCGGGCACCATCTGGTGAAGCGGTTGAAGCGCGAAGGCTATTGGGTGCGCGGCACGGACCTGAAATATCCGGAGTACGAGCCCTCCCCGGCGGACGAATTCGAAATTCTCGACCTTCGCCGCTGGGATGACTGCCTGCAGGCCACGCGCGGGGTGGAGGAGACCTTCGCTCTCGCGGCCGACATGGGCGGGATGGGTTTCATCTCGAAGTACCACGCCCAGATCCTGCACAACAACATCCTCATCAGCACCCACACACTCGACGCGGCGCGCGTCAACGGAGTCCGCCGTTACCTGTTCAGTTCCTCCGCCTGCATTTACCCCGAATTCAAGCAGACCGATGTACATCCCACTCCGCTCAAGGAGGAGGACGCCTATCCCGCCCAGCCGCAGGACGCCTACGGCTGGGAGAAACTCGTCACCGAGCGGTTGTGCAAGCATTACCGCGAACAGTACGGCCTGGAAACGCATGTCGTGCGCTTTCACAACATGTTCGGACCGTTGGGCAAGTGGGAGGGCGGCCGCGAAAAAGCGCCCGCCGCGCTGTGCCGCAAGGTGGCGGTGGCCAAACTCAAGGGCGAAAAATCGATCGAGATCTGGGGCGACGGCGAACAGACCCGCTCCTTCTGCTACATCGACGATACGATCGAGGGAATCTACCGCCTGATGTGCTCGGATTTTCCCGGCCCGGTCAACCTCGGGCAGGACCGGCTCGTGACGATCAACGAGCTGGCGGACATGATCATGCAGGCAGCCGGCGTAAAACTGGAGAAGGTTCATATCGCCGGCCCGCTGGGCGTGCGCGGCCGCAATTCCGACAACACCCTGGTGAAGAAGGTCCTGGGCTGGGAGCCGAGGGTGACGCTCGAAGAGGGCGTGAAGCGCACCTATACCTGGATCGAGGGATTGGTGAAGGCGAGGCTGGCGGAGGGCAAGCCGGTCGACGCGTGATATACTCCGCATAATTCAGTGGCAGCCGCCGCGGAATCGAAAGGGGGATGCGATGAAACGAGGGGGAGAAATCCTGCTTGCGGCGGGAAGCGTCTTTTTCCTGCTCAGCGGCATATCAAAACCGGTCCAAACCGTACGCCAAGGATCCGAAACGGAGACGGAAACGCCCACCGCTTCGGATTATTTATTTTATACTCCGACCGAAACGGAAACGGCCGCCCCGACCGGCACGGACTTTCCGCCGCCCACGGCGAGTGAAACCGCGGCCGAAACAACCTTCCCTGCCGGGACGGGGACCGAATCTCCGACCTGCACCGATACCCCATCCGAGACGATCGGGTCGTCTTTGACGGACACTCCGACAAACACTCCGACGAACACCGCGACGGCGACAAGTTCACAGACGGTGGATACGCCGCCCTGGGTGATCATCAGCGAAGTGGCCTGGGCGGGGAGCGCGGCTTCGGCCAATGACGAGTGGATCGAGCTGTGGAATCCGGGCGCCGTCGACGCCGATCTTGCGGGCTGGATATTGACCGACAACGGGGATATCCATATCGAGCTTTCCGGAACGATCGGCGCCGGGGGATTCTATTTATTGGAGCGAACCGAAGATACGACTGTCGCCGATATCTCCGCGGACCGGATTTACACCGGCGCGCTTTCGAATTCGGGCGAAGCGCTTTACCTCATCGATTCCTCCGGGCGTGCCGTGGATTCGGCGAACGGCGGCGGCGGTCCGTGGCCCGCCGGTTCGATTGTTGCGGCGGCGGCCATGGAGCGGACGGATTCCGGCCCCGACACGGATTCCGCATGGTGCTCCAACGACGGTATCCACCGCAACGGGATCGATGCCGGCGGCCATCCGCTTAACGGAACTCCCCGTCAGGCCTTTTCCGGATTTTGCAGCGAGCCCTCACGGACACCCACCCGCACTCCGACGCCGACCGGATCGGAAACGGCCACCGCGACTCACACGCCGACCGTGACGCTGCCCCCGCCTTCCTTTCCGCCGCGCAGTGTGGTGATCAACGAGGTGGCTTGGGCCGGGACTGCGGCGGACAGCAGCGATGAGTGGGTCGAGCTGTGGAACCCGGGCGGCGCCGCCGTTGACTTTTCCGGATGGGTCCTGACCGACGGCGGGGATATCACCATTGCCCTCGAGGGTACGATATCGCCCGGCGGGTTTTTCATACTCGAGCGGAGCGGGGATGATACCCTGAGTGATATCCCCGCCGATCAGTTGTATACCGGCGCGCTTTCGAATTCGGGCGAGGAACTTACCCTCCTGGATCCGGCCGGCGGAGTCATCGACGGCGCGGGGGCGCGCGGCCGCGCCTGGCCTGCGGGAAGCGCAGCGCCGGCCTTTGCCAGCATGGAGCGCGCCGCAATCGAGGCTGCGGCTTGGATGACCAATACCGGGTGGGTCGTGAACGGCCGCGACGCCGCGGGCAATCCGGTTCGGGGAACGCCCGGCCGCGCCAACAGCGCGCTCTTCCCGACGCCGACCGCCACCGAATTTCCGAAAAGCGTTCTCATCAACGAGTTTCTGCCCAAACCGGGCAGCGATTGGAACCGCGATGGAAGTGTCGATTACAACGATGAGTTCATCGAGCTTTATAACACCGGTACGCAGGGAATCGACATCGGCGGATGGATGCTCGATGACAAATACCACGGCGGAAGCAGACCGTTCGTAATCCCCGGCGGAACCTGGATCGCGCCGAAGCAGTTCCTGGTGTTCTTCCGCAGCCGGACCCGCATCGCTCTGAACGAATCGAGCGATGAAATATGGCTCCTTACTCCCGACGGGAGGCACGTCGACGGCCGGGTCTTCACCCGCACCCGCTGGCCCGACAGCGCTTGGGGCAGGTATCCGGACGGGGTGAATGTGCTCCGGCTGGGCTTTCCTCCCACGCCCGGCGAACCGAACCGCCTGCCCGACGACATCCTCCATCCGAAGAAGGAGCCGCTTCCGGTCATTGCCGAAGGCTGGCGCAGGGTGATGTGCGGTCCGGAAGCCGGTCCGCTGCCGGTCGGCGAAGGGTTTCTCACCACGGGCGATGAGGAGTCGATCCGCATGGCGGAAGCCTATGGCTGGTTTATGTGGTGGGACGGGAAGTGCTATGCCTGGACGGCCCCTTCTTTGGGCAAAAGGCTTCCGTATTCCAATCTTGCGCCGGGAGCGGATTCGGCGCTGAAGGGGCTGGGTTGGTGGTGGGAGTGGTGGTATTTGCAGTGATACAAGCGCGTAAATGACGCAGGAATCGACTCTCCATGACATTCTGCGGTAAGGTATGGACAAGCCGCGCTGGCGGGATTGGCCGCTTGCGCGTAGAATAACAGCCGTTACTCCATAGCGGTTGCCCTGTGGTTCCGACGACCGCATCCAGAAATTACGGGGAGCTGTGCATGGCCAACGTGCTGGTTTGCGACGATGACGTAGACACACTCAAATTGGCGACAATGATCCTGGCGCGGGCCGGACACAAAGTGGTGTCCGTCGAGCGGGGAGTGCAAGTGCTTGAGGAAGTAAAGAAGAGCCGTCCCGACGTCGTCCTCCTGGACATCATGCTTCCGGATATGGACGGATTTTCCGTGGCGCAGAAATTGCGAACGACGACGCCAAATCCTCCCCCGATTCTCTTCTTCTCGGCGCGCAGCACGCCTGAGGACCAGGTCATCGGACGCACGCTCGGCGACGGCTACCTGCTGAAGCCGGTCCGCCTGACCACGCTTCTTGAATCGGTCCAGAAAGTCCTGGACGCCAACAAACCGCCGCCGGAAAAATAATCGGTGACCGCAATAAGAATAATGTAGCCGCGATCGGCGATCGCGGCTACATTTATCCCGCTTTCGCGGGATGTGAATACCCCGCAGCTTGCTGCGCAGTTCTTGAGGGTTGCGCTCTGTGATACCGCGCGGCTTGCCGCGCGGTGGTTCATTATCCACACATATAATCCACACGTCCGCGGCCGGCGACCGCGGCTGCAACGGACTATTTAGCGTAATCCACCGCCCGAGTTTCGCGGATGACGGTGACTTTAATCTGACCCGGGTATTGCAATCCCTCCTCGATCTTGCGCGCGACGTCGCGCGCCAGCCGCACCGACGCCAGGTCGTCCAGATTCTCCGGGCGGACGATGATTCGCACTTCGCGGCCGGCCTGGAGCGCATAGGCCTCCTCCACACCCTCGAAGGAGGTGGCGATGTCTTCCAGCGTTCGGATTCGTTTGACGTACTGCTCGAGGTTTTCGCGGCGGGCGCCGGGCCGCGCGCCGGAAATCGCGTCGGCCGCTTCGACGATCACGGCTTCCACGCTTTCCTGTTCCGATTCATGGTGGTGCGCGGCGATGATATTGACGATCTTCTCCGGCACCCCGTAGCGCTTGACGAAGTCTGCGCCGATCGCCGCGTGTGTGCCTTCCACCTCGTGGTCCATCGCTTTGCCGAGGTCGTGCAAAAGACCGCCGGCCTTGGCCGCGGCCACGTCGGCTCCGAGCTCCGCGGCGATGACGCCGGCCAGGAGCGCGGTTTCCACCGAGTGCGAATGCTGGTTCTGTCCGTAGGACATGCGGAACTTCAGGGTGCCCAGCTTCTTGAGGATTTCCGGATGCAGCCCCGGGACTCCGGATTCGAAGGAGGCCCGCTCGCCCTCCTCCATGATCACCTTGTCCACTTCCTTGCGGGAGTCCTCCAGCACTTTTTCGATGTGGGCCGGGTGAATCCGGCCGTCGAGGATCAGCTTGGCCAGCGACCGGCGGGCCACCTCGCGGCGCACCGGATCAAAGGAGGAGATCGTCACCGCCTCGGGGGTATCGTCGACGATCACGTCCACCCCCGCCGCCTGCTCGAAGGCGCGGATATTGCGGCCGTTGCGGCCGATGATCCGGCCCTTCATCTCCTCGCTCGGCAGGGGCACGACCGACACCGCCACCTCGGAGACATGCTCGGAAGCCACCCGTTGGATGGCATCCGCCACCAGTTCGCGCGCGCGGCGTTCTCCCTCCTGGCGCGCTTCGTCTTCGATCTGCCGGATGGTGCGAGCCATGTCGGCGCGCGATTCCTTTTCCACTTCCGCCAGCAGGATGGTGCGCGCTTCCTCCACGGTCATGCTGGCCACCCTCTGCAGCTCCACCAATCGATCGGCGTGAACCTTCTCCAACTCATTGGCGCGGCGGTCGAGCGCGCTTTGCCGCTTATTCAGCATCTGTTCGCGCTGTTCCTGGCGCTCCATGCGGTGGTCCACCTCGGTCCGCCTGCGCGTCAGCCGTTCTTCCTCCGCGCTGAGGTCCGCGCGCCGCCGGCGATTCTCCTCTTCCGCGCTATCCCGCAGTTTGAGCGCGGCATCCTTGGCCTGAGTTTCAATCTGGTGCGCGCGGCTTTCCGCGGCGGCCAACTTCTCATTGATCTTCGCCTGCCCTTCCGCCGCCTGACGAGAAGCGATGATGTGGCGGATAAAAAAGCCCAGAATTACTCCCAACACAAGCCCTGCTGCGGCAAGAACAATTAAAAGGACATTGGATATCTCACCCATTGGTCAACCTCCGTGCTGATTTTTTCTTTTCCATTTCACCCGCTTCGGTACGGGATACCTCATCCCAGACCGATCGGGCGGTTTCCCGCGCAAGCTCGAAGTTAAATCCGCGTGATGCCAGAAACGCCGTCATCTTTTGCTGGAACTCGCGCCGGGCCTGCGGGTGAGCCGCGGTGGCGCGGATGATGCGCGGCGCTTTTTTCCGCGCGGCGGAAAGCGCCGCGTCCCCTTCCTGGATCTCCCCCAAGGCTTCCCGGGCGTCGTCTTCGGGGATGCCGAATCTCCGCAATTCCAGCTGCAGCGCCCGCACGGAACGCGGGCGGAACTCCTGCCGATTCTCCACCCACGCGCGGGCGAACTTCCGGTCGTCGATCCATCCGCGTTCGGAAAGCCGGGCGAGCACCAGGCCGGTTTCCGCGTCCGGCAGTTTGCGACCGCGCAAGTAACGCTCAATCTCCGCACGCGATCGCGGACGGCGGGCCAGCAGCCCAAGGCAGCGCGCGTACGCATCTTCCAGGCGACTCTCGCGCTGCAACCGGTCGATCTCTTCCGGATCAAGCATCTGCCCGGGAAGCAATCCGGCGGCGGCTGTTTTTTCCAGCTTAATAGACTCCACCCCATCGAGCTCCACCGTCGCCGTTCGCCCTTTTCCCCCCGTCCGCAGGGCCGAAATCCTTCTTGGCATCGATCCCTCGAATGAACCACCGCGCAGAAAGCCGCGCGGTATCACGGAGCGCAACCCCCAAGTTCTCACGCCACAAGCGATGGGGTGTTCCGCATCCCGCGAAAGCGGGATAAAAAACAGCCGTATCCCGACAGGGGGCTACGGCTGCCTGAAGCATAGACCAAAAGGAATAGTTGGAACCCGGCGTCAGTCGCGGACTAACACCTTGCGACGACGTGGCATCGACGGCCGCCGGCACCGGATCGTTTTCGTAAACGGGAGGTTAGCAACCGGTAACGCTGTGTCGAATAATCCAGCGGCCAAAACCGTTGATCCATGTCCCGCACCTCCGCGGGAGGGTTCCAGAAGTGCTTGTGGTCAGTCCGTAGCCCGTGGAGGGTTCCCAGGAAATGGAAAGTTCCTGGTCGTTTCTCCACGCAAAATTGTCTTTGTTGCCGGCCCAGGAAAATTCCTAGGCTTCCGCATCCGCTTCTTCCGCTTCCTCTTCGGAGGAGGAAAGGTCCACCGCCGTCGTGCCGGCCATCGCTTTTTCGCGGACGGCCGCTTCGAGCTGCTCGGTGATCTCCGGATGCTCTTTCAGGTACTGCTTGGCGTTTTCGCGTCCCTGGCCTATACGCGCGTCCTGGAACGAGAAAAAAGCGCCGCGCTTGACGATCAATCCAAGCTGGGTTCCGATGTCGATCAGATCGCCCGTCTTGGAGATGCCTTCATTGTACATGATGTCGAACTCGGCTTCGCGGAAGGGCGGCGCGACCTTGTTCTTGACCACCCGCACACGGGTCCGGGAGCCGACTACTTCGGCTCCGTTCTTGATGGATTGCACCCGCCGGACGTCGAGGCGGACGGAGGCGTAGAACTTGAGCGCCATCCCGCCGGTGGTCGTCTCGGGGTTGCCGAACATCACGCCGATCTTCTGGCGCAGTTGATTGGTGAAGATCATGGCGGTGTTGGTCTGGCGGATCACAGCCGAGAGTTTTCGCAGCGCCTGGCTCATCAGGCGGGCCTGCATGCCCATCGTGGCGTCGCCCATGTCGCCTTCGATCTCCGCCCGCGGGACCAGCGCGGCGACGGAATCCACCACAACCACATCCACGCCGCCCGAGCGGATCAGAGTCTCGGCGATTTCCAAAGCCTGTTCCCCGGTGTCCGGCTGGGCGACGTACAGCGCGTCGGTATCGACGCCGCATTTGGCGGCGTAGACCGGGTCGAGCGCGTGTTCCATATCAATGAACGCGCAATTCCCGCCGCGCTTCTGCGCTTCGGCGACGATATGCTGGCAAAGGGTGGTCTTGCCGGAGGATTCGGGTCCGAAGATCTCTGTGACCCGGCCGCGGGGAATTCCCCCCACGCCCAAGGCCACGTCCAGCGCGATTGAACCGGTGGGAATCACTTCCACCGCAAGATGTGTGGATTCCCCCAGGCGCATTACGGCGCCGTCTCCATACTTCTTCCGGAGTTCAGTGAGTGCTGATTCGAGTGCTTTATCGCGTCCGCTAGCCATCCTGACACCCCCCCTATAACAGAATTGTACAAAGTTTACTTGAATCCTCCTCATTCCGCAAGTGGGAGAAGGCGGCGGAATGGTAATTCGAAAAAAAACTTGCGCGGAATGGATCCGTTTGCCCTTTTCTCCAGCGCTGTCGAAGGCGGGGAATTGCGGCCGATCCTGCCCCGGCTGGAAGGGGAGGATGGGGTTATCGAATCGAAAAGCAGAGGGGCGCTCCGTCAATCGCATGCTGTACCGAGCAACAACCTGCTGTTATACCGAGAAGGATTTATTCGTGAGGGGGATTTTTCTTCGAAAGCGGGTGATGATCAGCGGAAGGATTTCGGACAGCGCCGCGGCGGCCAGGAGACACAGCAGCGGCTCGACCGGTATTCGGAAACGGGCATTGCTGGCCAGACCCGGGCTGTACATTAGGAAAAAACAGGGAATTCCAAAGAGCGTAAGGACCTTCCAGTTTCTTTTTCGGACCAGGGAAACGATTCCGGCTGCGGCCAGCAGGAAAAGAAATCCGTAAAACACCGATAACAAAACCGCCGTCAAGAGGATTTCCGGACGGTCCAGATTCGAAACGGCCGGTGAAAGCTCAGCTCCCGTCGTGTCATTGGGTGTCAACGAGTCGGGCGCAAGAAACATGAACAGATACGAAACGCCCGGTCGAAATCCATTCAGGCTGTCCAGCCAATTGAACCAAAGGGCTCGGATCGGATCCGCCGATAGGATCCGGATCGCCGTCGCGGACATGGCGTCGGATTCTTCCATCGGGGTCGCCGGTTGCAGCTTTTTCTCCAGTAAATACGCTTGGTATTCCTGAATGGCGAGCTCCTGAGATTCTCTCAGGGTCAAGCCGTCGCGCCGGGCAATATATCCCGCCGCATTGTAATAAAGCAAGTTATTCCCCTGAATCGAAGAGACGATGGGTTTCCCGAATACAACGGTGTTGCGATAAATCCAAGGAGACACGACCGCCACCAGGATCAGGCTGAACACCGCATAACGGGCGACCCATCGCCGCCATCCGGACCCCAGGAAAAAAAACGGGAGGAGCGCGGGCCAAACCAGGATGGCGATCGGGCGGATCAGTATCCCGATGCCTAAAACGCCGCCGGCAACAGCCGCGCGACGAAGAGGGGGATCGGTTAACAACAATAACAGGAGAAGGAAAACCGAGGTAAACAGGATTTCGGTGAAAAGGATTCCTGAAAAAACCGACGGAATCGGGGCAATCGCCCAGAACAAAGCTCCTCCCATGCCGATCCGCACGGATCCGAAGTTCCGCTCTCCCAAGCGGGCGATCATCACACCCACCAGTGCGTGCAACAGGGATTGTGCGATTGCCACCGCCACAACGGAGGGGCCGGACACCTGAAAGACCAAATCGAGAAACAACGGGTATCCGGGGGTTCGATTCGCCTCCGGAAGGTACGGAACACCCGTGCCTTGTGAATACACGCCGTGTTCCGCCAAATTCAAGGCCAATTGATAATACCCCGGGGGATCGCCCATGGGAACCGCCCGCGAGGGGTTGGCCAATACGAGGAGGATCACCGGCAGGCGCAGGAGCAAGTCGAATAGAAACAGGATGAGGTACCTGCGCCGGGGAGTGTCGTCCACTATGGAATTCAAGCGCGCGCCGATTTTTTGGATCATCGATTGCCGGGTGTAAATACGTGTCTTGGAAGGGTAATTCCGATAACGGCATCCGCCGGATTGCGCCTGCCACCCGTTCGCGTACGCCGCCCGCGCTAACTTCTCGTTTTGTTTTAATTCAAGGATCGCGAAAGCCGATTCAAAACGCTATTCCTTTTCTCCTCCGCCAAGCGGCAAAAAGTATACATGAATCCTGTTTGTTCAACAAGAGTATCCGTCGCGAGGAACAAGCATTAACCTCCCCCCCAATGCGGATTCGCAATTCATGATTCAATCCGGCGGGACTCACTTCGCCCCAAGCCGTGTGGATTTCCCCAAACGCGGAACTGCGCCGTCCCCGGGTATCTATCGGAGTTTGGCAAGAGCCGATTCGCAAGTTTGATCCCACCCACTATTAATTCGGATATCCTTCCCTAAAAAATCAAAATTTACTCGAATCCCCCTCATTCCACGATGAGGGGAATGTCTCGGAGGCAATTTTTTCCCCGGTTCAGGCCCGGTTTCCACCCGCAATCGACACGAAACAAATCCCGCATCGTTCTTGTCTAAAGAATGACAATCAGGATAAATTATTTTGGAAGGGAAATGGATCATGGAATACAACCACGGCAGTGAAATGCAGCTTATCGACCTCCGGAATCTGGTCAAAAACTACAAGACCGGCGGAGGGGAAGTCAACGTGCTGAAGGAAATCAATCTGGCGATCGGTCCGGGTGAATTCGTTTCGGTGATGGGGCCTTCCGGATCGGGAAAATCCACCCTGATCAACATGATCACCGGCATCGACCGGCCCTCCGGCGGCGAAGTGCTCGTCGACGGGCAGGCGGTGCATGGCATGACCGAAGACCAACTCGCGCGCTGGCGCGGGCGGTCGATCGGGGTGATTTTTCAATTCTTCCAGTTGATTCCGACGCTGACGATTCTGGAAAACATCATCCTGCCGATGGATTTCTGCAATAAATATCCCGGGCGGGAACGGAAAGGGCGGGCGATGCATCTTCTCGAGCGGGTCGGCATCCCCGAGCAGGCCGATAAACTTCCCAGCACGCTTTCCGGCGGCCAGCAGCAGCGCGCCGCCATCGCCCGAGCCCTGGCCAACGATCCGCCGCTTCTGGTGGGCGACGAACCCACCGGCAACCTGGACCGGCACACGGCCGCGGAAATGTTCGGGCTGTTCGAATCCCTGCGCGGTGAGGGCAAGACGATCCTGATCGTCACCCACGACCGCGAACTCAGCGAACGCACCCGGCGCGTCATCCATCTGCTGGATGGCAGCATCGAGCAGGATTACACGAACGGAAAGACGGGGCTGTCATGAGCGTCATCTGGAAGAAGATTTGGAGGGATCTGATACTCAACAAATCCCGCACGGTCCTGGCCGTCCTCTCCACGGCCGTCGGCGTGTTCGCTCTCGGCTTCGTGATCAACATGTCCGCGATGATGAACGGCAGCATCCGCAGCCAGAGTTTGGATTCGCAAGGAGCCAACATCCAGCTGTACGCCGCCCCGATCGGGGATGAACTTGTGGAATCCGTCCGGCGCCAGCCCGGAGTTGCGGATGCGGAAGCCGTCACCGCCAGCTACCTCCGCTGGCGGAAGGAAGGCGATATCGACTGGCGCGATGCAAGCCTGGTCGGACGCAAGGATTTCGAGGACCAACGAGTCTCTCTCCTGGAAAAAACCGAGGGGCGTTGGCCGGGCGTCAAAGACCTGGTCATGGAAGAACAGACGATGGTGTATTTCGGCCTGAAGACGGGCGACCGGATCCAGGTGGAACATGGGAATACCTCGCGCCTGGTGGAGATCGTCGGCGTGGCTCGTTCCACCCAGACCGTTCCCCCGCAATACCAGGGCAGCCAGGGCGCATTCTTCGCCACGCCGGAAACGGTGGAATGGCTGACCGGATCCGCGTATTTCAACCTTCTCAACATCCGGCTGGAGGAGTGGGATCAAACGCAGGCGGAACAGCTCGGGGACAAAATCGAAAATCAATTGAAGGATGCCGGTCTGACAACGGGCGGATTCACACTCGAAAAGCCGGGTTATCACTTCTCGCAGCAGATCGTGGACGGGGTCTTCATCATCCTGACCGGGATGGGGATCATCTCACTCGGACTCAGCGCGTTCCTGATCGTCAACACACTCAACGCACTTCTTTCGCAGCAGATCTGGCAGATCGGGATCTTCAAAGTGGTGGGCGCCACATTTGGAAGGGTGGTGAGGATATACCTGGGCGTTGCGCTCTTGTACGGCGTGTTGGCGATCCTGATCGCCGTCCCGACCTCGGCCGTCGGCGCGCAGTTCATGACCGCCTATATGCTCGGCACGATCAACGTGGCGCCAGGCCCGATGCAGCTTATCCCGGCGGCGGTGATCATCCAACTCGCGGTGGGACTCCTGGTGCCGATCCTGGCCGCCCTGCTCCCGGTGATCGGCGGGGCGCGCGTTTCCTGCCGCCAGGCCATCAGCAATTACGGGTTGGGCGGGGGATTCGGAAATTCGCTGCTGGATCGGCTGCTCCTCGCCGCCCAGCAGACTCTGCCCGCCTTCCGGGCCGTGCCGCGGCCGGCCGTGCTCAGCCTGCGCAACACCTTCCGCCGCAAGGCGCGCGTATTACTCACGCTGGCCACACTCACCCTGGGCGGGGTGATGTTCATCACCGTGATGGGGGTCGGGCTTTCACTCCATCAAATGCTTGAGGTGGTGATCAACGACTTCGGTTTCAACATCATGATGGCGTTCGACCGGCCGGAACGGAATGAAAAGCTCGTCCAGATCGCCCAAAGCGTACCGGGTGTGGCCATGGCCGAGGCCTGGGATATCCGCCAGGCAAAGTTGAAGATGGCAAACGGTGAAGAGGTGGAGACTCAACTCTGGGCCATGCCGCCGGATTCCGAGTTGTTCAAGTTCAACCTCGCCGCCGGGCGTGCCTTCCTGCCGGAAGATGACCGGGCGATTCTGGTCAACCGCAAGGTCGCCCAGGAACGGGGGCTCGAGATCGGCGACACCGTGACGCTTAACATCGACGGCCGGGAATCCGAGTGGACGATTGTGGGGCTGATTATCAACATGAACAACGGCCAGAGGGATTGCTTCGTGCCGTTGCCGGCGTTGGCGCGCGAGATCGGATCCGTCAACCGCACCGGAGTGGCGGTGGTTTCCCTTTCCCAGGGCGATCCGGCGGCGGAGAAAGCAGCCCTCGATCAACTGCGGGGGAAGTTCCTCGCAGAAGGATTGACGCCCGTCAACATCATGGGCGTGAGCCTGATCCGCGAAACCAACCAGTATCAATTCAACCTGCTGGTGAACATCCTGCTGACGATGGCGGTGCTCGCGGCGATCGTGGGCAGCCTGGGCCTGGCCGGGACGATGTCGATCAACGTGATGGAGCGCAAGCGGGAGATCGGACTGATGCGCGCAATCGGCGCGGCTTCCCCGATGGTGACCGGGATTTTCGTCGGCGAGGGGTTGCTGCTGGGGATCATCTCCTGGCTGCTGGCGATCCCCCTGAGCATCCCGGGCGGATTACTCCTGACCGGAGCGCTCAGCGCGGCGCTGATGCCGCTGGATTTCGTCTTTTCGGTCCAGGGCACGCTGACCTGGCTCGCAATCGTCAGTGTGCTGGCCGTCATCGCCAGCCTGTGGCCGGCCATCCGCGCCACGCGGATCAGCGTCCGCGAATCGCTGGCGTACGAGTAGAGAATGATCACCATCCCCGCGCCTGCCCTCGCGGAACCCTCCGAGCGATGAGCATCGGTATTTTTCCGATGCGAAGAATTCGCGAGTGGGGGAAGCATTGCGGCTCGCGTCTGCTTCATGAGCCGGGATGAATGCGCCAGTCCCGTGTTCTCTGCGGGGAAGCG